>DATLKM010000214.1:0-3240 GCA_035538435.1 Binatia bacterium | reverse complement strand
GATGGAAGCCGGCTGCACCCATTGCGAGGTATCGGCCTTCGGAATATCTCTGCGGTTGGCGGGCGTGTCGATGGTTCCGGGAAGAATCGCATTGACGGTGATGCCAGCGTCTTTATTTTCCAGCGCCGCAGTTTTCATGAGCGAGACGAACGCGGCCTTCGATGCGTTGTAAGCAATGGTCTTCGCCCAGGGCTGTTCGGCGGCGCGGCTGCCGATACCGATAATGCGCCCGCCACCCGCCTTGCGCATTTCCGGAATGACAGCGCGCAGAAGATGGAAGGCGGAGTTCAGGTTGACGTCGAACATTGCATGCCAGGTGGCGTCATCGGTTTGGTCGATGGTTTTGCCCCCGGCGTATCCGCCGACCAGATGGGCCAGCACATCGATTTGGCCGGAGCGCTGGATGACGCCGGCTATCGCCTGCTGCGCCGATTGCAGATTGGTGATGCTTGCGGGAAGGGCGATGAAGTTCGGGCTGCAAAAATCGGATTGTGCGATTCGGGGCGACAAGCCAACGACCGTATAGCCGGCATCGAGGAAAGCTTTTGTAACCTGGGTTCCCAGGCCGCCATTGGCTCCGGTAACGAGGGCGATTCGATTGTTCATGGAGCCTTAGATAGAAAACGTGGAGTTGGGATGCAGGAATTAGACTTCGAGTCGAGCGTTGTCGGGAATCTCGACAAATCAGCGGCTGTTTCAGCGGGGTTGGGCAAGAACAAGCAGGTTTCTCGACTGCGCTTTCCGGCGCTGATGGCGCCGGAAATGCTCGCTCGAAATGACAGTATCCGGGGATCGTTTTACGTCAAACGGCTGCGCAAGGTGTCGCGGCCCAGTTCGTTTTCCCAGCGCGCCACCACCAGCGTAGCCACGCCGTTGCCGATCATGTTGACCAGACCGCGGAACATGCTCATGAAACGGTCGATGCCGAGAATCAACGCCATGCCGGCCACGGGAATAGCGGGAACAACGGAAAGAGTCGCGACCAGAGCGATGAACGAAACTCCCTGCACGCCGCTTGCGCCTTTGGAGGTAAGCGTGGCTACGGAAAATATTGTGAGTTGCTGGAGCAAGGTCAGGTGGGTGTTGGTGGCCTGCGCCACGAACAGCGCAGCCAGAGTCATGTAGAGGCTGCTGCCATCGGTGTTGAAGGTGTATCCGGTCGGGACTACCAGCCCGACCATGGAGCGCGAACAGCCGAGATTTTCCAGCTTTTCCATCAAGGTTGGAATCGCGGTCTCGGACGAACTGGTGGCCAGCACCAGCAAGATCTCTTCTTTGATGTAAAGCAGAAACTTGATGATGTTGAATCCCGCCGCCCAACAGATGGCGCCCAGGACGATCAGGACGAAAAGAATGGATGTCGCATAAAAAGTTGCGATCAGCTTTACCAGCGGCCCGAGCGACGACACGCCGTATTTTCCGATGGTGAACGCCATGGCGCCGAAGGCGCCGATGGGAGCGAAGATCATCAGAATATTGACGACGCGGAACACTACCTGGGTGAGCGATTCGAGCAAGACCACAACGGGCTGGCCGCGCGATCCGGCCGAGGACAGGGCAAAGCCCACCAGAATTGAAATAAAGACCACCTGGAGAATGTCGCCCTTGGCGAAGGCATCGATCACGGTGGTGGGGATGATGTGCATCAGAAAATCGGTCACGCTTTGCGCTTTGGCCTGGCCCGCGTAATCGGCGACGGCATGGGCGTCAAGCGAAGCGGTATTCACGTTGAAGCCTTCGCCCGGGCGAACGACATTTCCGACGACCAGACCAATGGCCAGAGCGATGGTGGAAACGATTTCGAAATACAGCAGCGCCTTGCCGCCGACGCGCCCCACCTTTTTCAGGTCCTGCATGCCGGCAATGCCGGTGACAACGGTGCAGAAAACCAGGATCGTGATGATCATGGTGATCATGCGGATGAAGGCATCGCCGAGGGGCTTCATGGCGACGGCGCGGGCGGGGCTGACGTAGCCGAGGACAACGGCCACGGCCATCGCGATGAGCACCTGGACCCAAAGAGAAGAATAGAAGGGCTTGCGCTTTGAGGCCTTTCCGGCCTCGGGCTCGGCAGTAGAAATCTGAGCGGGCATTTTTCCTGATAAATGGGACAGCCGGAGGACGGCTGTCCCTGCATTGCGTTCTTTGATTTGAGGCTGCTAATTCGCTGCGTTCAAGGTTTTCACCAGCCAGGGAATAATCACTTCTTTGAAGATGCGAGGATCGGGCCAGACTCCGACCTGACGGCCGAGGTGGCCGCCTTTGGGATTGATCCAAGCTTCTTTGGGCACATCGCCCTTGCTCAGAAGGAGATATTCGTCATCGATCGGAACCTGCGTGTCGAGCACGCCGGCAACAATGAGCATGGGAGCCATGGGCTTGCCGAGCAGGCCTTCTTTCACCAGCGACAGGCGCGGCAGGAATTCAATCATTTCGTCGAGATTGCGCGGGCCGTCGAGAATGCTCATGAGCGCGGGCACCTGATCGAACAAGTACTCGCGGTTGCCCAGCAGTTTCTTGGTGAGAAATTCTTTCTGGAAGAACAGATCGACCGGAGGCGATTGCGCGCTGCAACCACGCAAGCGGCCGCGTTCTACGATCGCCATTTTCGTGGCCCAATATGCGCCCCAACTCACGCCGTGCAGGGCGATGCGGTCTTTATCGATCTCCGGCCGCGACTGCACGTAATCGATCACCTTCGACAAAAGGCGGTCGGAGTTTTCGTTTACTTTGATCGGGCTCTGCCCGGTTCCGGGGCCGTCAACCGCGAGATAGCCGACACCGAAAGGAAGGATTGCGCTGAAGCTCTCGGTCAAATCTTCTTTGCGGCTGTCCAGGCCATTCACCGCGATCACGAGCGGCACTGGCCCTTTCGCATTCCTGGGCAGGCGGAGGTAGCCGATGATTTCCTTTCCTTCGTAGGGAATGCGCACTACTTCCAGCGGGGGATCGTAGAACCTGGCGTGGTCGCGGAAGGCCTCCAGCGCTTTTTCATAGGAACGCTGCTTGCCGGGCGAAGCCGGAACCGGCCAGCGGCCGAAAGAGTAGAGACGCCAGGCGCGAATGTAGTCGGCATTGGCTTTCGCGGGATCGGATTTCTCCAGCGATTTTGCCTGGTTAAAATAACGGTCTCCGACGGCCATGAAGGCCGCGGCCCATTCATCTTTGTCTTTGGTGTGAACGTGGTCGAGTGCTTCTTTCACATCGCCGGGGTCAAGGCCGATCAGAGGATACTGACCG
>DATLKM010000213.1:0-8526 GCA_035538435.1 Binatia bacterium | reverse complement strand
GAGACCAGCAATAATGCCGAGGGTGCGGCGGGACTGGCGATGCCGGCATACGGCTCGTCCCTGACGGACGCCGAGATCGCCCGCCTGGCGGTTTATCTGCGCCGGACGCGGACGACTCTGCCTCCGTGGAACGATGTTGAGAAAAGAGTGGCAGAGATACGGAGGAAGGGGCCGGCCTATCAGTGACGACGAAAATGGGAGTCAGCCAATCATGACCACATTCAAACTCAACGGCCGAACCGTCTCGGTGCAGAGCCCCGATGATGCACCGTTGCTGTGTGTCATCCGTGACGAGCTGGGGCTTACGGGAACGAAATTCGGATGCGGAATTGGATTTTGTGGAGCGTGCACGGTGCATGTGGAGGGGCGAGCGACGCGCTCCTGCATTACTCCTGTGAATGCTATCGCCGGCGCCGACGTCACCACGATCGAGGGTCTTGATCCCAATGGTAAACATCCGCTGCAAACGGCCTGGCTGGAACTGCAGGTTCCGCAATGCGGCTATTGCCAGCCGGGGCAAATTATGCAGGCGGCGACGCTGCTGAAAGATTTCCCCAATCCGACGGACCAGGACATCAATGCGGTCATGGCGGGGAGCGTATGCCGCTGCATGACCTACATTCGCATACGGAAAGCCATCAAACTCGCGGCGGCGCGCATGCGAGGAGAAACCGCTCATGATTAGTTTATCGGCGCATGGACTCAGGTCGAGCGCAGATCCGTCGCGACGCAGCTTCCTGGTGACGATGTTGGGAGCGGGCGTGATGCTGGGATATGCCAAGTCAACCTTTGGCGCCGCGGACGCGGCCATGCGGGCGATGAGCACTCAAACTGCGCGCAGCGCGGGAGATCTGTTTGAGCCCACGATCTGGTATGGAATCGACGCCGGCGGCACCGTAACCGTCAACATTATTCGCGCCGAGATGGGACAGCACGTTGGAACCGCTCTGGCCCGCATTGTGGCTGACGAGTTGGAAGCCGATTGGAACAAGGTAAAGATCGTCACGGTTGACACCGACCCCAAGTGGGGCATGATGGTGACGGGAGGAAGTTGGTCGGTGTGGCAGAGCTTTCCGCTGCTCAGTCGCGCGGGGGCGGCCGGCCGAATTGCCCTGATTGAAGAAGGCGCAAAGCTGCTGGGCGCTTCTCCGCAAGCGTGCACGGCGCGCGATCACGCGGTACACGCTGGAGGAAGATCGATTGCCTATGGAGATATCGTAGCGCGCGGCAAACTCGGGCGAACCTTCACTTCGGAAGAACTGGAAAAGATGCCGATCAAAGCGGCGGACAAGCGGCGTCTGATCGGCCGCAATATCCTGGCGCAGGATATTCCATCCAAGGTCGATGGCAAAGGGCGATACGGTCTGGATGCAGTAGTAGAGGGGATGGTGTACGCGCGCCCGAAAGTTCCGCCCACCCGCTACCAGTCGAAGGTGCAATCGATTGACGATTCGGCCGCGAAGCGGGTGCCCGGATACCTGAAGAGCCTCGCTCTGGACGACCCGTCGGGCACCGCTCCCGGGTGGGTGATGGTATACGCGGAAACTTTCATCGCGGCAAACAAAGCTGCGGACCTGGTAAAGGTGGAATGGAGTTCGGGCAAGGCGGCCACCATATCCGAGGCCGATATCCAGAAGCGCTCCGCCGACTTGATCGCCGATCCGAAAGGGGGTTCGACGCTGGTTGACGATCCGGGAGTGGACGCGGCGCTCACTTCGGCAAAGAAAAAAATCGAGCGCACCTACACCACGAGCACGGTGATGCATTTCGCGCTGGAGCCGGTGAATGCACTGGCCTTCGAGAAGGACGGCATTTTCGAAATTCACACGGGCAATCAATGGCAGACGCTGATTCTTCCCACGCTGGCCAAGGCACTGGGACGGGGCCAGGACACGATCGTGCTGCGCAGCTATCTGCTGGGTGGAGGATTTGGGCGCCGATTGGACGGAGATTACACGGTGCCGGCTGCGCTGGCGGCCAAGGCGTTCGGCAAGCCCGTGAAGATGGTGTGCACGCGCGCCGACGACATGCGTTTCGATTGTCCCCGCTCGGCGTCGGTGCAGGTGGTTCGCATGGCCTGGGGCGATGACGGCCGGGTGACGGCGATGGATCATCATGCGGCCGCGGGATGGCCCACGGGGGTTATGGCTCCGTTTTTCATGCCCAAGGGCGTCAATGGCGTTCCCTACGATCCGTTCGCCAGCGAGGGAGCTAACCATTGGTACACGGTTGGAGCGCAGCGGGTTCGCGTGTTGCGAAACGATCTTGCGGAAGAGACATTCCGGCCGGGCTGGCTGCGATCGGTGGGCGCAGGCTGGACAAATTGGGCGGTGGAAAGTTTTATGGACGAGGCGGCATCGGCGGCCGGCGCAGATCCTGTGAAGTTCCGTCTGGGAATGCTTGACGGTGCGGGACGAAATGCGGGATCGGCACCCAATTCGGTGGGGGGCGCGCATCGGCAGGCGGCGGTGCTTGCCCGGCTGGCGCAAAAGGTGGAGTGGGGAAAGCCGATGCCCAAAGATGTGGGGCTCGGCATTGCAACCACGTTTGGTCAGGAACGAGCGATGCCCACCTGGACGGCCTGTGCTGCTCGCGTTCACGTTGACCGCACGACCGGCCATGTCACCGCACAAAAGCTAACGCTCGTTATTGACGCGGGCACAATCATTCATCCCGATAGCGCCGAGGCGCAAGTTGAGGGCGCAGCGTTGTGGGGACTGAGTATGGCGCTGCGCGAAGGGACGGAGTTCGTCAACGGTCAGCCGAAAGATACGAACCTTAACAGCAATCCGGTGCTGCGCATGAGCGATATTCCGGAAGTCGAGATCGAGTTTCTCCCCAGTACGGAAGTGCCGACCGGGCTTGGCGAGCCGGCAACGACACCGGTTGCGCCCGCAATCGCCAATGCGATCTTTGCCGCCACGGGTGCGCGGGTGCGGCATCTCCCGATCAGACCGCAAGCCATTCTGGATGCGCTCGCGCACCAGACTTGAACTTTCGCTCCCCGCCTTATCCACGGAGCCGTTGGTCTAGGTTGCGAGCAGATGGATGGTTGCGCCCCCTAGGAGGACACGGAATACTCGCGCATACTTCTTGAACATGGCCAGAGAGACGTGATATATCGGCACGTAACTCGCCGTAGAGTTGCCAGGTGCCGAGTCCGCCGTTCCGGCGAGTAAGCGACCATCGTCAGTTGGAGGACACCATGACTTCCCTTCGCAAGTTGATGACACTGGCGTTCGTTCTCGCCGTTTCCACAGAGATGATTTTCGCCCAGGGCGGCGCCACCGGCGCCATTGAGGGCGTGGTGCAGGACGCTTCCGGCGCGGTGATCGCCAACGCGAAAGTGAGCGTGAAGAATGAAGCCACGGGCGAGGTCCTGCGGCAGGTCGCGACCGACACATCGGGCTCGTTTACTGCGACGCTGCTCCCGGTCGGGACCTACAGGGTGGAAGTGACGGCGCCAGGCTTCCCCACCACGACATTTCCCGGAGTGATAGTGCGCATCACGGAGACGACGCGCATGACCGCGGTGATGAAAGTAAGCTCGGTCAAAGAAGTCATTGAAGTGCAGTCGCAGGTGGAGCAGGTGAACACAACGGATGCGACGACGGGGCAATCGTTGGGCGCGCAGACCATCACCGACCTGCCGCTGGCCACGAGAAACTTCCAGCAGTTGCTGACGCTTTCGACCGGGGCATCCTCGGACTTGAACGCGGCGGCCCAGTTGGGACGAGGGACAGTTTACATTCACGTGAACGGGGGACGCGAAGACAATAATAATTATCTGATCGACGGCATTACAGTAGCCGACTACGCCTTCGGTGAACTTACGTACACTCCCTTGCCGAGCCCCGACGCGATTCAGGAGTTTAAAGTCAGTACCAGCCTCTACGACGCGACGCAAGGAAGAAATGGCGGCGGAAATATCAACGCGACGCTTAAAAGCGGCACCAACAAATTCCATGGAGACCTTTGGGAGTATTTCCGAAATACCGTGCTCGATGCGAACGATTATTTTCTCGGGCAAGTCGTAATCAAACAGAACATCTTTGGCGGAGACATCGGCGGTCCGATCGGGGCCGGCGCCAAATTGGGTTTTTTCTACTTCAATTTGCAAGGCACCCGGCAGCGCAGCGGGGATTCACCGGGAACGTTTATTAACACGAGTATCCCTTACGTCTCGCTGGCCGATCGGCAATCGGCGACCTTGATGGCGACCGATTGCGGGTTGACTGTTCCCGTGGATCCAGTTGCATTCAATCTACTGAAATTTCAGAGCAACCAGTTCGGCGCGGGCGCCGGGGGGTATTTGTTTCCCTTACTGAACAACGTTCCGGCCGGTACTCCGTGCGGTACCATGGAACCCTTCCTGCTGACCGATCCCGGCCGGTTTAGCGACAATCAATTCACCATCAACTGGGACCGCGAATTTCGCGGCGGCAAAGATCACCTGTCAGAGCGTTTCTTCTGGTCGAACTCGGATACTTACCAGCCGTTCGGCGCCGATTCCTATGGCATCCAGACTGGGGGGCAGCCGGGCACGAACAATTTGAACTTCCCGCTCGATATTCCGCTCCATAGCCGTTTCGGCAGCGTTACCGAAACCCATCTGTTCAGCAACTCGCTGATTAACGAATTCCGCTTTGGAGTGAATATCATCAGCGACAAGCTCAACAACATTCCGCCCATCACGAATGCGCAGGCGGGAATCAACCTGCCAACCGCCACGGGAGTGAACGGGCAGGCCGGAGATCCGAACATTTACCGCCTGCAGTTCGATACGTTTGCCTTCGGCGCGTATCCAACCCAATTGCAATCCGCACTTTCGGACAATTACACCTGGCTGGACACGCTGAGTTGGAGCCGCGGGGCGCACCAGTTTCGCGTTGGCGGAGAATTCGATCGCGTGGCCATGCGACGCAGCTTGCCGATTGCCGACAACGGGTTGATCTTTTTTGTTTCGAACGCGACGGCCTACGGATCGGATTTCCAGAGTTTCCTGTCAGGAGCGCCGCTGCTCGGCGAAGGCGGCGGCGGCTTGGGCAATCACGACTATCGCATTCCCAGCTATGCATGGTTTGCCCAAGACGATTACCGTGCCACAAAAAGCCTTACGCTGAACCTTGGCGTGCGCAATGAATTTGTTGGCGCTCCCTATGACACCCTGTGCCACACCGGCAATACCGACCCGAATCTGGCGATCACGACGGGCCAGCCGTACGTTTATCCGAAGTGCATCGGCAAGTTCGGGCTTTCGGGGATTACAGGGACACTGAATTCGGCGGGTTTGAATAATGAATACGCCACGGTGTTGGAGCCGCGAGTCGGATTTGCCTACGATGTCGCCGGCCGCCATACCACTTCTATTCGTGGCGGCTACGGAATTTATAGCGTGCGCGAGGATCTAGGAGCGGTTGACAACCTCGCGATCGTGCCGCCCACGTATCCGTTCCTGGTTGGCTTCCTTCCTGGAGCTGGGAGTTTGACTAATTTATTTGCCGCCAGCGCGGCTTTTCCAAACGGGGTTCCGGCATTGGGCGCGTTGCCTACGCAGACGTACGTTCCCACCGCAGCGATTCTGCAAGGAGTTCCCGGCACCTGCGCGCTGGGAAACGGCTCCACGGGGATTGGAACAGCCTGCGGCGGAGCTTTCAGCGGAAACGTGAACGGCCTGATCCAACTTTCGGTGCCTCTGCATTGGGTGGTCGGAACCACTCAGCAATGGAACTTTACGATTCAGCGCGAATTCGGGCAGGATTGGTATGCCGAGGTTGGTTACGTGGGAACCAAGGGCTCACGCTTGCGTTCGACGTTTGACCCCGATCAGGCGAACGTGGCGAGTGCACAGAACCCCATCACTATTCCCGGGCAGGGCTGTGCGAATCTGCAAGCCCAAGTTCCGCCGATCTCCTGTACGGTCGTCGACACAACGGTGGAGAATGCTTCGTTGCGCGCCCCGTACATCGGCATCGCCCCAGGAGATTTCGAAGATTTCGCCCCCAATTCCGATTCGCATTACAGCGCCTTGCAGGCGACACTCTCGCATCGCTACAGCAAAGGGCTTTATTTCCAAAGCGCTTACACGTATTCGAAATCGATTGACGACGTATCCACGGCCTCGGTGGCGTTTCTGACTCGCGTCAATAACCAGAACGACGCTCGGGCCTCTCGCGGGCTGTCGGATTTTGACCGGCGGCATCGTTTCGTGACCAGTGCTGTGTACCAGTTGCCGTTCTTCGCCAATTCCAGCGGACTCAGCAAAACCGCGCTAGGTGGATGGGAGGCGAGCGGAGTCGTAATTCTGCAGTCAGGGGCTCCATTTACCGTGTACGATCCGGCGGGAGGAACGGCCTACGCTTTGGCGAGCACGCCGTCCTCGACCGCTACGTTCGGCCCAGGCTTCACTTGCGGCAATGATTCCAGTCACGGTAGTCCGGAGCAGCGACTGGGCAACTGGGTGAATCCTGCGGCCTTCATGTCCGACCCTTCGGCACCCACGCTCTCCAATGGAGAACCGAGCGACGCGACTGTGTATGGAAATACACCGCGCAATTGCGTTGGTGGTCCGCCGCAGAAAAACGTGGATTTTACTCTGGACAAAGCCTTCCGCATCAAGGAAGGTCAGAGCCTGCGCTTCCGGGCCGATTTCTTTAACCTGTTCAACCATCCATCTTTCCAGATTCCGGCGCTCGCCTCGGTCTCATCGACGGGCGGATCGGCGCCGATTACATCCACGGTCGGTACTCCCCGGCTGGTTCAGTTTTCTCTGAAGTACGCGTTTTGAATGGAAGGGCGGAAAACTTATTTGTAGGCTTGCGGCGGCAATCCGGTAATGCGGATGCCGCCGTGGCCTTTGTGGCGGATGTTCATGCCTACAAGCAGCGCGGTGATCTGCTCGAGAATGCGTGCATTTTCGAGCTTGCCACCGTCGATGGCGCGCACCCCGGGGATTTTTGCGGCCAGGCCGCGGGCGGCTTGGGAGGCTTTTTCATCGTCGCTGCAAACGATGACGTCGCAGTCGAGATCGTCGTCGCCATTCAACAATTCAGCCGACAAATTGTGAAACGCGGCCGCCACGCTGATGCCTTTAGGCACAAGTTCAGCCGCCTGCTGCGCTGACGAACCCTGCCACACCCCGAGGGTACGCGAGGCGCGGCCGCCCACGCTTGCCGCGAGAGCCACAGTCGCATCGATCAGAATGCTGCCGGCGCGAATCGCCGGTTTGAGTTGCTTCAGCAATTCCGCCTGGCCTTCGAAGGGGACGGTGAGCACGAGCAACTGTGAAGCGGCGCACGCGGCGGCGTTGTCAGCGCCGGAAACGCGAGCGCCGGTTCCTGCGCGGGCTTTGATTTTGTCAGCGGTTTGCTGCGCTCGCCGCGCGTCGCGCGAACCGATGATGATGGTCTCACCGGCTCGCGCCCAGCGAAGGGCAAGGCCTGTGCCGGCGGGTCCCGTGCCACCGAGAATGGCGATTATGCCTGACTCAGGCAAAGTGCGGCTCCAGCGTTTCTTCGGTCGTGAACTGCTCCAGCGGCAGTTTGATCTTGATGCGGGAATAGATGGTGTTGCGTTCGGCCGGAATGCGACCGGCTTCCAGAATCAGCGCCTGGAAGTCTTCCGGGCTGGTGTACTGGCCGGCGGTTGCGCCGGCTTCGCGCGAAATATTCTCTTCCATCAGCGTGCCGCCGTAATCGTTGGCGCCGGCATGGAGGCAGAGCTGTGACAGCTTGCGGTTGAGTTTGACCCACGAAACCTGAATGTTGCTGATGGATCCCGCAAGCAACAGCCGCGCCAGCGCATGAACTTTAAGATGCTCGGCGAGAGTTGGGCCGGAACGCGCCAGTCCCTGATGAAACAGAAGCGTGTTCTGGTGAACGAAGCCGAGGGGAACGAATTCGGTAAAGCCTCCGGTCTCGTCCTGAATTTCGCGCAGCAGTAACATTTGCCGCACCCAATGTTCGCGAGTCTCGGTGTGCCCGTACATCATTGTTGAGGTTGTGCGGATTGCGCAGCGGTGTGCGGTGCGAACCACTTCCATCCATTGCGCGGTGGAAAGCTTGTTGCGCGAGAGCACCTGACGGATTTCGTCGTCAAGAATTTCGGCGGCGGTGCCGGGCAGCGTACCCAGCCCGTCGTCGCGCAGCATCGAAAGGTAATCGGCCAGCTTCATGCCGGTCAGCTCGACGCCGTAAACGATCTCCATGGGAGAGAAGGCGTGAATGTGCATGGAGGGCACCGCTTTTTTTACGGCGCGGAGAATGTCGCGATAGTAAAACGGCGGCAGCCCGTGCGGCAGGCCTCCCTGAATGCAGACCTCGGTGGCTCCAAGTTGTGCCGCCTCCATTGCTTTTTGAGCGACCTGCTCCGGATCGAGAAAATAGGTGTCCGCTTCGCGGGGCCCGCGGCTGAAGGCGCAGAACTTGCATCCCACAAAGCAAATATTTGTGAAGTTGATATTGCGATTGACGACGTAGGTGACGATGTTTCCGCAAATCTCGGAACGCAGAAGATTGGCCGCAGCCA
>DATLKM010000212.1:0-1632 GCA_035538435.1 Binatia bacterium | reverse complement strand
TGGAAGCCGAGCCCTAAAAATGCGTGGGCCAACGGCGGATGGGCGGTGTTAGGGCAGGCCGGGTATGGCGCCCTGGTCAACATTATTACGGAGTTTGGGACGGAGATTAACCGCAAGCAGGGAGTAAGAAAGTAACTTAGCCGATCGAATAGTTATTCCAGCGTCGCCGCAAACTCTAACTTGCGATTGAGTCCGACGGACTCCGCTACAGCCCCACCAGCCCAACCCCGACCGCTTGCAGAATCTTGCATCTTGACCCCCGCCCCGCACTGAAGCACAATCCTAGCCGATGACGGGGGCTTGGGCCATGCGACCTGTACACGCCGTTCTCTTATCATGCGCGCTCTTATCGGGCGCGATGTCAACTCCTGGCCTTGCGCAGATCACCACCTTGACCAGCTTCGATAAGACCGATGGCCGGGATCCGGGATACCCCGCGGCCCCTTTCGTTCAGGGAACAAACGGAGGCTTCTACGGAACCACCGCCGCCGGCGGCGTCAACGATGAGGGCACGGTCTTCGAAATGACCTCGGCCGGCACGCTGAACACCCTCTACAGTTTTTGTTCGCAGCCGGGCTGTAGCGACGGTGCGGTCGCCAACGCGGGATTGATCCAGGCCACCGACGGCAACTTGTATGGCACGACAGACGCAGGTGGTGACAACAACTTTGGAACCATTTTCCGAATCACTCCAGCCGGATCATTGACGACACTGTATCGATTTTGTTCCGCCCCCGGTTGCTCTGATGGAGCCAATCCTTCCGCCGGTCTGATGCAAGCCTCCGATGGCGCTTTCTACGGGACGACGGCCGTCGGAGGGGCTTACGGCGCCGGTACAGTCTTCAAAATAACCACGGCGGGCACGCTCGCCACACTTGCAAGTTTTGCCGGCGCCAATGGGAACGATCCTGCTTTTGGTTCCCTTATCCAGGGCGTCAACGGGAACTTCTACGGAACCACGATTTCCGGCGGCGCAAATACCGCCTGCGGAATCGTGTCGGGCTGCGGAACCGTTTTCAGCATGACGCCCGGCGGTCAGCTGACCACCATTTACAGCTTCTGCGCCCAGCCCAACTGCGCCGACGGCACCGAACTGTTCGGCGGGCTGGTGCTGGGCGCCGACGGGGAGCTTTATGGCATTACAGCGCTGGGCGGCGCGAATAACTACGGCACCGTTTTCAAACTCACCAAGCAAGGCGCGCTGAAAACGCTTCACAGCTTCGATTTTTCGGACGGCGCCTATCCGGAAGCGGCGCTGATCCAGGGCACCGATGGCAAATTTTACGGAACGACGTCCAACGGCGGCGCTCACGGCGATGCCGGAACCGTGTTCGAAATCACGTCGCACGGCGAACTGACGACGCTTTATGACTTCTGTGCGGAAGCGGGCTGCACCGATGGCACCGGCCCTTTTGAAGGCCTGATGCAAGCCACCAACGGAGAATTCTACGGAACAACTTTTTCGGGCGGCACCAGTTCGAACTGCATCGGTGGCTGCGGAACCGCGTTCAGCCTGGAAACCGGCCTGGCCCCGTTTGTTTCGACTCGTCCGAGCTCCGGCAGAGCGGGATCGCGCGTCATCATCCTGGGAAATAATCTGAGCGGCGCGACGGCGGTCAGTTTCAACGGGAC
>DATLKM010000211.1:0-28403 GCA_035538435.1 Binatia bacterium | reverse complement strand
ATTTTTGGCGTTTGAGCAAGTGTTCAAGAATTCTTTGACCACATTACCCATGGGCGGCGGCAAGGGCGGATCGGATTTCGATCCCAAAGGCAAGAGTGACAACGAAGTCATGCGCTTCTGCCAGAGTTTTATGACCGAACTGGCGCGCCACATCGGTCCCAACACTGACGTTCCCGCGGGCGACATCGGCGTAGGAGGCCGCGAAATCGGTTATCTGTTCGGCCAATATAAGCGTCTGCGCAATGAATTCACCGGAGTGCTCACCGGCAAAGGCCTGAACTGGGGCGGATCGCTGATTCGTCCGGAGGCGACCGGCTACGGCTGCGTTTATTTTGCCGATGAAATGCTGAAGAGCCGCAAAGATTCGCTCGAAGGCAAACTCTGTCTGGTTTCCGGAAGCGGCAACGTTTCGCAATACACGATTGAGAAGCTGCTCGATCTGGGCGCGAAACCGCTCACGGTTTCCGACTCGAACGGTGTGATCTACGATCCCGAGGGAATCGATCGCGAGAAGCTGGCGTGGATCATCGAACTGAAGAATGTGAAGCGAGGCCGGGTACGCGAGTATTCGGAGAAGTTCAAGAAAGCGATTTTCATGCCGACCGACGTGAAGCTCGATCACAATCCGCTGTGGAACACGAAGGCCGATTGCGCCTTCCCCAGCGCGACGCAGAATGAAATCACCGCGAAAGATGCGGCGAACATGCTGAAGAATGGCGTCAAGCTGGTGGCTGAAGGCGCGAACATGCCGAGCACGCTGGAGGCGACGAAGATGTTCCTGGAGGCGAAGATTCTCTACGGTCCGGCGAAGGCGGCGAATGCCGGCGGCGTGGCGACGTCAGGGCTCGAGATGTCGCAGAACAGCGCGCGTATTTCGTGGTCGCGGGAAGAGGTGGATGACAAGCTGCACAAGATCATGATTGCCATCCATCGCAATTGCTACGAAACGGCCGAGAAATACGGCACCCCGGGCAACCTGGTGAACGGCGCCAACATCGCCGGCTTTTTGAAGGTGGCGGATGCGATGCTGGACCAGGGGCTGGTGTAAGAGGTTTGCGGGGAGCTATTCGTGAAGCGCCCCATCCCTGCCGCGCTCCTTGCGGTAAGGGTGGGGATTTCGACTTTTAGCGCAGTCGATCTACTGTACCACCTATGGTACAATCATCACGTAACAAGAAACCAGAAGCGTCTGCGGCTCGAGATGATGACAGTCTGCCCGACCGGCAGGGCAAGCGGGTTCCGGCCATTTTTTATCTTACGGACGCTGGCGGGGAGCCTGTGCGCGAGTGGCTGAAATCAATGTCGCGAAGTGATCGAAAACGCATCGGGCAGGACATCAAAACGGTGGAGTACGGTTGGCCGATTGGAATGCCCGTCTGCAGGCCGCTCGGCGGCGGCATTTACGAAGTTCGCACGTTCCTGCCACAGAACCGAATTGCTAGAGTGCTCTTCTATATCGACAAGAGAGACCGGATGGTTCTGCTGCACGGATTGATTAAGAAAAGCCAGAAAACTCCAAAGGAAGACCTGGATCTGGCGCGGGCCAATAAAGGCAAACATCAAAGGGGACTTGAATGAGCAGAAAAAACGTCAAGCATTTCGACCACAGCGGCTCGACCTTCGACAGCTTTCTCGAACAAGAAGGCATTCGCGATGAGGTCGAGGCGGTAGCCATCAAACGCGTATTGGCTTGGCAATTAGAACAAGCGATGAAACGGCAGCAGAAAACCAAGCAAGCCCTCGCCAAACAACTGAACACCAGTCGCTCGCAGTTGGACCGGTTGCTCGACCCTCGAAACGCCTCCGTAACGCTCGACACGATGAGCCGCGCCGCCAAAGCTTTGGGCAAGCGTCTAGTCGTTCGAATTGAGGAGGCAAAACGTAAGCGGGAGCAGATGGCCGTCTGATTGGCCCGGGCTAGGCAGAACCAGACGCGTCATTCGGCAATGGCGGCGGACAACTTCCATCAGCATATGGAAGCCAAGGAACCCATAGCGTAATATGAAATCCTTTTCGTAACCGAAAGGATGAGCGGGCCGCCGAATGGCAATCCGCGGTCTGAGAATCAGCCAGTGCGGACGGATAGCCCGCGAGAGGGTTCGGTCTGACCCCGAACGAGTCTATCCTGTTTTGCTCGATAACCATGAGGCGCCGCTCATCAGGCTCGATACTGAGTCGAGCGGAGGAATGCGAGTCATTTACTATCTGCACGACGAAAGGGTGGCGCTTTTTCGTTCATTGCGGGGCTGACGAGACCGGCTGCGGAGTTTCCACCGTGTGCGTGCTTCGTTAGCCTCAGATCGTCCGCGAGCAGTTTGAGAGGATACTTGAGCGTGTCCACCACCCCCAGCCCCGCACCCCTCCTTGACGCCGAAGCTAGGCTCGAAGGTTTCGACAACCTGATGCCCTTCAAGGTCCAGAACATTCTTCTGGTCTCGAGTCTCTACGACTCTTTCATTCTGCGCGAAGACGGCCGGCTCAACGAGCTTCTTATCGACGAATCGCTCGAACTGAACCTGCAACAGATTCCCGGCATTACCCATGTTTCCAGTTGCGCTGAGGCGCTTGAACTTGCGCGTTCGCAGCCGCGCTTCAATCTCATCGTCACCAATCTGGTGGTAGGCGAGATGACGGCCGCCGAACTGGCGCGCGAGGTCAAGTCTGCAGGCCTCGATGTTCCCGTCGTCGTTCTCGCCTACGATTACCGCGCCGTCAAGAATTTCATCGGCCGCAATCCGGTCACCGACATCGAACGGATTTTTCTGTGGCAGGGCAATGCGCGCATTCTCATTGCCATCGTCAAATACATCGAAGACAAGCGCAACGTGCTGCACGACACGCGGGCCATGGGCGTGCCCGTGCTGCTGGTGGTGGAAGACAACATCCGCTACTATTCCTCGTTCTTGCCCGTGATTTACACCGAACTCATCAAGCAGTCGAGGCGGGTGATTCAGGAAGGGATTAACGTCGCGCACAAACTGGTGCGCATGCAGGCGAGGCCGAAGATCCTGCTGAGTTCTAACTTTGAAGAGGCAGCGACTTTAGTCGAGCAATATCGCGATTACCTGTTTGGCCTGGTTTCCGATGTCGAATTTCCCTGGGAGGGAAAGCTCAGCCCCGAAGCCGGATTCGAGTTGTCGCGGCGTATTAAGACCCTCGTTCCCGATGTGCCCGTTGTGCTGCAAACCAGCCGCACCGAATTTCGTCCCCGTGCGCAGGCTGCGGGATATTCATTCCTGCGCAAACGCTCCCCCACGCTTTTGAAAGACCTGCGCCGCATTCTTACCGAACAATTCGGTTTTGGAGATTTTGTTTTTCGCCTGCCCGATCTCAGCGAAGTTGGCCGCGCCCGGGACTTGAACGAACTGGAAGAGCAACTGCGTACCGTCCCCGCCGAAAGCATCACCTACCACGCACAAAGCAACCACTTTTCCCACTGGCTGATGGCGCGCACCGAGTTTGCCCTGGCCGAAAAACTGCGTCCGCGCAAGGTTTCCGACTTTGCCAGCCCCGAACATCTGCGTAATAACCTCATCGATTCCATCAACGACTATCGCCGCGAGCAAAGCGAGTTGCTCATCGGCGACTTCAACTCTGAAACCTTCAAACCGTCGGAATCGAGTTTCCTCCGCATCGGCGCAGGATCTCTGGGCGGCAAAGCCCGCGGGCTGGCGTTTATTCGTCACCTGCTCCGCAAAAACCGTATTACGCGCCGCTTCGCCGGTATTCGCATTGCGGTGCCCCCGGCTCTTGTTCTGGCAAGCGACTCATTCGACCGGTTCATGAGTGAGAACAATCTGCTGGATTTCGCCTTGCAATGCGATGACGACGACGAGATCCTGCATAAATTTCTTGCTTCCGACATCTCCGCCGATCTTCACGAGGACCTGAAAGTATTCATTTCCGAAGTGAAGTATCCGCTGGCCGTGCGCTCCTCCAGCCTGCTGGAGGATTCGCAGTACCAACCCTTCACCGGCGTGTACGAAACGTTCATGCTCGGCAATCAGTCATCCGACGAGAGCGTTCGCCTTGCGGAACTCATCGACGCCATCAAGCGCGTCTACGCCTCCACGTTCAGCCGCCACGCTAAGGCTTATGTCCGGGCCACGCCCTACCGGCTGGAAGAGGAAAAAATGGCGGTCATTATTCAGCAGCTCGTCGGCAACGCGCATGGGCTGCGTTTCTATCCAGATTTTTCCGGCGTCGTCCGCTCGCACAATTTCTATCCCGTGCCGCCCATGACTTTCGCCGATGGCATCGCCGCTGTCGCCCTCGGCCTGGGCCGCGCCGTGGTTGATGGAGGCAAATGCCTTACCTTTTGCCCGCGCTATCCACAAAATCTTCTGCAGTTTTCTTCCGTCGACGACATCCTGGCCAACTCGCAGACCGAGTTCTGGGCGCTGTCGCTCAATCGCGTGCCGCAGGGACGACCGGGTCGTTTGCAGGAAGAGCGATTCGATCTCGATTCCGCCGAATCCGACGGCACCCTCTCCCTGGTGGCATCGACTTATTCTCTCGACAATCATGCGATCTACGACGGCATCAGCCGGACGGGCGTTCGCATCATCAGCTTTGCCCCCATGCTTAAGCACAATCTGTTTCCACTGCCCGCCATTCTGGAAACACTGGTGAAAGCCGGCGAAGACGCGCTGGGTATTCCAGTCGAAATTGAATTTGCCGTCCGCTTGCCGCGCCAGGCGGGCGAATCCGCCGAGTTTGGTTTTTTGCAGGTGCGGCCGCTTACGCTGTCGCAGGCGCATCAGGACTTATCGCCAACCCAGTTCGATCCCGCGCGCCTGCTTTGCCAAAGCAATAAAGTCCTGGGCAACGGCCGCATTGATAATCTTTGCGACATCGTCGTGGTCGACTCCCATCGCTTCGAGCGCGGCCGCAGCCAGGAGGTCGCCAGGGCCGTCGCACACTTCAATGCCGCGCTGAATGCCGAGAACCGGGCGTATCTTCTCATCGGTGTCGGCCGATGGGGATCGAATGATCCCTGGCTCGGCATTCCCGTGGAGTGGGATGAAATCTCCGGCGCGCGGGTGATCGTGGAAGCCGGTTTCCGTGATTTTCGCGTCACGCCATCGCAGGGCAGCCATTTTTTTCAGAATTTGACCGCGTTTCAGGTGGGATATTTTACCGTCAATCCCGACGCCGGCGAAGGCTCGATCGATTGGGACTGGTTGACCGGACGCAGCGCGGTTGGGGAAAACGGATGCGTTCGTCATCTGAGCTTTGCGGCTCCCCTTCAGGTTGTGATGAACAGCCGTACCAGTCAGGGAGTCATCCTCAAACCCTGACCGCTCCGCTCTGATTATTCTTCCCGCGCTCCCGCTCTGTGCCTGTCGTACTTCGAGCCGGACTATGCAGCGACCGGTCCGCCCGCGGCAGCATCTTAGCTGGTAAAGTGGGAGAGAAGTCGATTTTTGGAGCCGTTATCACTTTGAAACTCCGCAATTCAGTGCTGGGCTGTTTGCTGGCGATGTCGGTCTTATTCTCCGCCGCGTTTTGCGCAGCTCAGAGCGCTCCACAGAATCCATCTTCCGATGCGACCCAAGGCGCAGCTTCCCCGCCGCCCGCCAGCAATTCTTCAAATAAAGGCGGAGAGCAGCCGTCTCCCTCGAGCCCGACCCAGGATCCCGCCAAGCCAGTCGACCACGATGCAAGCAAAAAGGCCAATGATCGGATGTTTTACGTGATGCCGAACTATTTGACGGTCGATAGCGCATCGCAAGTGCAGCCGGTCAACTGGAAACAGAAGTTCGCCATGGCCGCGAAGGGTTCTTTTGACCCTTACGAATTCACGGTCGTTGGCATTGTGGCGGGCATTCGCCAGGCGGAAAATTCCTATCCCGGATTCGGTCAAGGCGCTGAGGGATACGGCAAACGCTACGGCGCGGCCTTTGCCGACCAAGTGGATGGCAACGTCATGGTGGGCGGCGTTTTCCCTACCATCCTCAAGATCGATCCCCGTTATTATCAACTGGGCCGCGGTTCGTATTCGCACCGCTTTGGTTATGCTGTAAGCCGCATCTTTGTCACGCGAACCGACTCCGGGCGGCAGGTGTTCAACGTACCCGAGTTTCTCGGCAACGCCACGGCGATTGCCATTTCCAATTTTTATTATCCGGCGTCCGACCGGAGCTTCTCGTCCAGTTTCTCGGGTTGGGGGACGCAAATGGGTATCGACGCGTTTGGCAATGAGTTGAAGGAATTTTGGCCCGACATTCATCACTATTTGCAAAAAAGACACGAGCGCCGTATCGAGAAGCGACAGCAAAAGGCTTCCGAGTAAAGTTGCACCTGGAATCCGGCCTTGCCGTTGTTGCAAGGGGCATCCAAAACGGCGATTGGAGCATTCCAACTTCGGACAGCAAGAAATCGTTTTCACAGCAGTGCGTAAAGCCTGACGGAAAAATACGGATGTGGGAGAACTTTTTGAAAGCTACCCATTTTGTTTGCATCGCAGCAGCGCTGGCAACGATCGGGACTGCCGGCTTACCGGCACAGACAACGAACAACTCGACAGAGCAAATTAAGGTAGGCGCACTCTCACTGCGCGAGGACGAAGCTTTTTTGCTGGCCCGGGATTTTCAAAATCAGGATTCCGCGCAATCAGGCAAGGCCACCGACCAGAAATCGTCCCTGCCCGACGCGCCCACGCCCAACGGCACGCAGGCGGCCGAGACCGGCAAGCCGGGCGTTACGTATGGCAAGCAGCCGAAAAGAATCCTGGGCATCATCCCCAACTACCGGGCGGTCAGCGCCGACACGCATTTGCCTCCATTGAGTTTCAAGGGCGAGCTCTGGCTTGCGACCCAGGACACATTCGATTACTCCGACTTCATTTTTGTGGGAATCCTGTCGGGATACGATATGGCCACCGACTCGCAGCCCAGTTTTGGACAGGGCGCTGAAGGCTACGGCAAATATTACTGGCACGTTTTTGTGGATGGCGGCATTGAGAACTACATGACCGAGGCGATCGTCCCCTTCGCCACACGGGAAGATCCCAGATACTACACGCTCGGCAAGGGCGGATTTTTTAAGCGCACAGGCTATGGCCTCAGCCGCCTCTTTATAACCCGGACCAACTCCGGGGGGAATACCTTCAACCTCGCTGAGATCGTGGGCGCCGGAGCGGCCGCCGGCATCGGCAACGCCTATTATCCGCACGAGTCCAACCCGTTTGTGAAAACCTACCAGCGCTGGGGCACACAGGTGGGCCTGGACGGCGTCTTCAACGTGCTGAAAGAGTTCTGGCCCGATATTGATCGCGCCGTGTTTCACGGAAAATATTAACTGTTTCTGGCCGTGTCTTTCAGCGATCGTATCAGGGCACGCATGCAAGCGTGCCGTTCGAGCTTTCTGCGAACCTGACGATATCACTGCGAAAGCGCGCGAAGCGCGGGTGAGAGCTTGCCCCGAGCGATCAGCCGTGCTGCGGGGCACGGCTTGAATCGTATTTCTTGAGAACTTGGGGAGCGAAAAAGAGACAGCTGATAGCTGATATCTGACAGCCGATAGGTGAAAGCCGAAAGCAAAAGGCGAGAAACTCGCTGCCCGAAAGCTACCTTCCCACCACAGCGTGGTCGCTCATTCTGCGTTTGTTGTAGCGCAGGGCGACGTTCATGAAGACGTTGCCGAGAGAGGTTTCGAAGCAGATCATCAGGGCTTCGGTATCTTCGCTGGTTTTGTCGCCCTGATCGGCGGTGACCAGAGCGGGAGGATGCACGCGAAAGTGGAATCCCTGGTCGTTGAGGGCGCTGACGGCGTTGCCCACAACCTGATTGGCGAGTTCGAAAATGGTTTCCTTGATCAGCGCGTCGGATTCCGGCAGCTCCGCGCCGGCGTAGTGGCTGGCCACGCGCACGGCGGTTTGCGGGTCAAGATCGAGCACGATGCGGCCTTCGATGTCGCCGCTCAGGGCGATCATGCCGGCGACGCCTTTGCGGCGATAGGCGTTCTCGTCCATCTCGAGATGGCTGACCTTGGTCGAACTGGAAAGGCCTTGCGACAGCACGGCGTCAGCCGCGTTGATGAAAGGCTGGATCAACTCCATGCGCATGGAACTAGACCCCCGCGCCGGCCGTAGCGGCCACGGCGCCATCTTCTCCTAAAACGTATTTGATGACTTCGTACAGCACTTCGGGCTTGACCGGCTTCTGCACGAAATGCCGCGCCCCGCGCTGCAACGCAGCCACAATGTTTTCCTGGTAGCCGACGGAAGAGACCATGACCACGCGGGCCTCGGGATGCGCCTGCACGATTTTTTCGGCAGCCTCAATGCCTTCCATCTGCGGCATGGTGATATCCATGAGCACGATGTCGGGATGAGTGCGCTCGAATTCGCTGATGGCAGTAAGGCCATCGCCAGCTTCGGCCGCGACCTGCCCGCCGAACGATTCGATCATGCGGGCGAGATTCTTGCGCGCGAAGACGGAATCGTCGACGATCAAGTAGCGGACGGGCTGACCGTCTTTGCTGCGTTTGACTGGTGCGAACTGCTCCATAACTGCCTCCTAGCTCATTCGAACATGGCGGAGTAACCGCCGCACAGATGACTCAAGTCACTTTCGGGGCTAAAGCCCTTTGCGCCTTTTCCGACCTTTCGCGGCGCGGCTAAAGCCGTGCCCTTTCGGGATTACTTCCCGGCGCGGGCTGGTTTTCCCGCGCCGGATTCTCCGTGGCCATTCGCGCCACAAAGAGCCTGCAAAGTTGAACTCATTCCATCGAGCGCCACCACGCGCGTAGCGTACCCGCGCTCGATCGCCGCCTTGGGCATGCCGAAGACGACGCAGGATTCCTCGCTCTGCGCGAGGGTCACACCGCCCGCGCGTTTTACCGCACCCAGGCCTTCGGCGCCGTCGTCGCCCATGCCGGTCATGATGGCAGCGACGGCTTTGGGTCCGAATTCTTCGGCGACACTGTGGAACAGCACGTCGACGCTGGGACGATGGCCGTTCACGCGCGGCTCGTCGTTGAGCACAACCACGTCGCCCATGGGGAGACGCTTAACTTTCATGTGCCGGCTGCCGGGGCAGATGAGCACGCGGCCGGCCTGGAGCACGTCGCCCGACTGGGCTTCCTTCACGCGCAGGGCGCACATGTCATCGAGGCGGCGGGCAAACATGTCGGTAAAGCCTTCGGGCATGTGCTGCACGATCACGATGGCACCGGGAAAATCGGCAGGCAACTGGCCCAACAGAAATTCCAGGGCCTGGGGCCCACCGGTGGAGATTCCGACGGCGACAATTTTCGTGGGCGGAGGAGCGGATTTTGCGGCCGCGATTTTTTCCGGCGGAGCCACCACGCCGCGGCCCTGTCCGGGGCGGACGATTTTGCACTCGGCGGCGGCCTTGATTTTGGCGATCAACTGCGCCGCGGTTTCCGACATGTTCTCGGAATGGCGCGGCTTGGGAACGAAATCGAAGGCGCCCAGGCCCAGCGCCTTGAAAGTGACCGAAGCGCCGTCCGTGCTGTGGGAGCTGACGACGATCACGGGCAGGGGGTGGCGACGCATGATTTCTTTCAAGGTATCGATGCCGTTCATGCCCGGCATCTCGAGATCGAGCGTGACCACATTGGGCTGAAGCTCTTCGATTTTTTTCAGGCAGAAGCTGCCATCCATGGCGGTGCCCACGACCTCGATCGACTTGTCGGATTCGAGAATCTGCGGGATGAGCTTGCGCATCAACGCGGAATCGTCGACTACGAGCACGCGAGCTTTCTTGAAGCTGATCATGCGTGCCCCTCCACAGTGCCGAGGGCCAGGCGGGCACGGTCGGCTTGATTCAGCAGCAAACCCCCGAACAGCGTTCCGGTTTTTTCCGGACGAGATCGTGCTACGTGCTCAACAACTGCGGGCAAATTAAGGATCAAGACAACCTTTCCGTCACCGAGGATGGAAGCACCATTCACCAAATCTGTGGAGAATGTCTGGTCGTCGAGGGCTTTGATGACCAGCTCTTCTTCGCCGTCGACTGAATCGACGATCAGTCCGTAGCGTTTTTCGCCGACGGTGATGACCAGCACGAACAACTTCGCCGATTTGCGGTCGATTTCCGGCGCGGGGGGACGGCCCAGGCGCAACAGCGGCAAAACCTGGTCGCGCAGCTGGAGAACTTCATAATTGTCAACCTGATGCACTTCCGATTCGCGGGTGCGGGCAATCTGGCTGACGGCGTTGAGCGGAATCGCATAAAGGCGCTGCTCCACCCAGAACATGAGCGCCTTGATGATGGCCAGCGTGAGCGGCAATTTCAGCCGGAAGGTGGTGCCCTGGCCGAGATGAGTTTCCACCTGGATAGTGGCTTTGAGCCGTTGTAAAACGCTCTGCACCACGTCCATGCCGACGCCCCGGCCGGAAACTTCCGTGACGACTTCGGCGGTGCTGAAGCCGGGACGGAAGATAAAGTCGAAGATTTCGCCCTCGCTCAGGCGCGCGGCTTCTTCCGCCGAGGTCATACCCAGTTGAATGGCCTTGTCGCGAATCTTGCGGGCATCGATGCCGCGGCCGTCGTCGCTGATCTCAACCACCACCTGATTGCCGTGGTGATACGCGTTCAGGCGGATTTTCCCCTGCGCGGGCTTGCCCTGGCGGCGCCGTTCGTCGGCCGATTCAATGCCGTGGCTCACCGCATTACGAACCAGGTGGGTGAGCGGTTCGGCGATGGCGTCGAGGATTCCTTTATCGAGATCAGTTTCCTGGCCGCTTAGTTCAAGTTCGACTTCGCGCCCGCATTGCCGTGCCACGTCGCGCACAATGCGGGGGAAGCGGCGGAAAAGCTGGTCAACCGGGACCATGCGGATTTTCATGACCGAGCGTTGCAGGTCGTTGAGCACACGCGCCTGGAAGGCCATGGCATCGGCGAACTTGCCGCGCAACGTTTCTTTGGGATAGCGCTTGGCGAATTCATTGAGCGCCTGCTGGAGCATCGACTTGCCGATAATCAGTTCGCCGACGAGATTCAGGACGTTGTCGATGCGTCCGGCTTCCACGCGCAGAATGTTCTCAGTCAGGATTTGCGGCTGTGCAGCCTCAGGAGTCGGGGCCGCTTCCACGATTTTTGTCGCGGGTTGTGGCGCGGGTTCGATGGATGCTGCTGGCATGCCGGGCGCGTCAACTGGTTCTTCGACAGTTCGGACCTTGGCCGGACTGGCGGCCTGGAGCAGAGTTACGTGAACGTCGCCCGTAATGGTGGGGATATGGCACTTGGCCGCGATCAAGTCCTTCGTCTGCGCGCTGGTGAAAATGAATTCGACCTGCTTGGTGGCCGCCGGAGATTTCACATCGGGGCGCGTGACGAAGACTTCGCCGATTTCGCTCAGCGCGTTGTGAATGAGCTGGCGGGCGGCAATGGGCATGGTGCAGTGGGGGTCGATCTTGGCGACCACCTCGTACAGTGCGAGTCCGGCGGCTTGAGCGCGCGCGATGACTGCGGTTTCCGCCTGGGTCCAAGCTTTCGCGCCCGGCAGCGAGGCTTCCGATTTCTTTTTGCCGCGGCGCGGCTTGGCCGGCGCGGAAGTCATCTGGTCGATGCGACGGCGCAGCGGTTCACTATCGGGCAAGTTGCCGCCGCTGTGATAAGCGGCGATCATGGCGGTGAAAACGTCGGCGGCGGCGAACGAGATTTCGGCGAGTGCCGCGTGGGCGGCCGCGCCTTCCAGCGAAAGGGCATTTTCGAAATGGTGGGCCAGTTCGCTGATTTCGCGCAGGCCGCAGGCCGCGGAATCGCCCTTCAGCGTGTGCACGGTGCGGCGGATGGAACGCACGATCTCCTCGTCGCCGGGATGCTTCTCCAGCTTGAGAGATTCTTCGTTCAGCGCCTGGAGCAGTTCCTGCGAGGTCTCAAAAAACAACTCCCGCAGTTCCAGCCCGCGCTCATCGGGAGGGTGGGTCACTCTTTCACCTCAAGCCGCTGATAGGCGGTTCCGCTGTCGCGGTGGACCATCTGAAATTTTTCCGTCAGGCCCAGCAGGCTCTCGGCGTGGCCGACGAAGAGATAGCCGCCGGGATTCAGGCAGCGGTAAAACTTTTCTACCAGGCGTTTCTGCTCGGCTTCGTCGAAGTACATCATGACGTTGCGGCAGAAGATGACGTCGTTACGCTGCGGCAGGTATTCGGTCTTCAGATTGTGAAAGTCGAAGTGGACCATTTCCTTCAGGGCTTTTTTCACCGCGTAACGATCGCCGACTTTGTCGAAATAGCGCAGGCGGTAGCTGTAATCGACCGAAGACATCTGGTGCTCGTTGTAGGCGCCCTCCTGCCCGGTGCGCAGCACCGAGTAGCTGATGTCGCTGGCCAGAATTTCCACCCGCCAGGGCGGAGGAATCAGGGGTTTGGGGAGCAGAGTTTCCATGGGAAGAGGGTTGCGGAGATAGAAGTAGGCGAGAGCATCGGCCGACATCATGCCCAGCGTGTAGGCCTCCTGCCCGGTGGAGCAGCCCGCGCTCCAGACCCGGATGGAGTACTCCCGGTGGGCCTGTTTTTTCTTCAGCATTTCTTCCAGCACGTACTTGGTGAACAAATCCAGTTGCGCCTTGTGGCGAAAGAAACTGGTTTCGTTGACGGTCAGGTTCTCCACCAGCTTGGCCAGTTCCTGCTTGCCCTCCTGGCTGATCAGGAGGCGGTAGTAAGCGTAGAAAGAATCGGCACGGCATTCCTTCAGGCGGCGCAGCAGCCGGTCCTGCAGGAAGTGGGTGCGACGATCGTCGAAGTGCATACCGCACTCCTGATACACCAGCGCCTGCAACAAGCGCAGTTCCGCTTCGGTTAAGACGGGAGCCGGTGCCGCTCCGAGTGTGCTCATTCGATGTTGTCGTCCTTGGTGGCCGGTTTCTCCGGCTACGCCGGGGCTAACGCCCTTTCTTTATTGACAGCCAGCGGCGCGGCAAAAGCCGGGCCCTGATCCGAATCCTGCTTCCTTGTACGCATCTTGCCGCAATACGAAATTCTTGCTCCCATGCGAACCCTTGGCGCTATCGCGCGCCGGCCGCGCGGGTTTCAGCCTTGCCGTTCTTTTCCGGCTTGCCGCTCTCCGCCAGCAGGCTCGCGGGCGAAAGCAGCCTGGTCATGTCGAGCAGCACAACCAGCCGGCCGTGCACTTTTCCCAGCCCGGTCACGCAATTCAAACCGCCCTCCTGGAACACGGCTGGTGGCGCTTCCACGTCTTCGCTGGCGATCTTCAAAACTTCCGAGGCGGAATCGACGATCAATCCGGCGAGCTTGCCGGAATGCTCCACCACAAGAATGCGATTTTGTTTTTTCAGCTTTGCCTGCTTGTCGCCGAAACGCTTGCGCAGATCCATTACGGAAACGATTTTGCCGCGCAGGTTGATCACGCCTTCCAGATAATCGGGGGCGTCGGGAACGGCGGTGATTTCCGGCACGCGCACGATTTCGTGCAGCGAGGTGATGGGGACGCCATAAGTTTCGCGCCCGACCTGAAAGCCGACGATGTGCAGTTCGCGATTCATGCTGCGTCCCTAGAAACGTCCGGCCGCGGCGCGGCGCGCGCCGTAGGATTTGTCTTCACCCGGACGGGTCTGCTCGTCGAGTGCGAAGCGATCCATTTGCTCCAGCAGGCCGCGCGACATTTTCGACATCTGCTCGGCCGAGGCCGCCAGTTCGGTTGAGCCGGAAGTGGATTGTTGCACCAGTTCCCGCATGCGCTCCATGGCTTTGACCACGGCCTGTGCTCCGGAGGCCTGTTCCTCGACGGCGGAGTTGATCTCGTGCGTGATCTCGTTCAGCCGGGTGGTGGCGCGGGCAATTTGCGACGAGCCATGCGACTGCTCATTGGTGGCGGCGCCGATTTCCTGGGCAAACTTGTAGACTTCGGTGACCACGTTGGAAATCTTCTTGAGCGCGGCGTTCAGTTCGCCGCCAAGATCCAGGCCCTCGTTGACGATGCCGGTGGAGCGGTCCATGTTCTCGACGGCTTTGCGGGCTTCCTTCTGAATGCTCTGAATCAGCTCGGAAATTTCCTTGGTCGACTGCGCCGATTTTTCCGCCAGCTTGCGGACTTCGTCGGCGACCACGGCGAAGCCGAGGTCATGCTCGCCGGCGCGGGCGGCTTCGATGGCGGCGTTTAACGCCAGCAGGTTGGTCTGCTCCGCGAGGTCGTCAATGACCTCGATGATCTTGCCGATGTCATCGGCGCGCTGGCCCAGAGCTCCGATAATTTCGCCGGAGGAAGTGATGGTGGCGTTGATGCGGTTCAGGCCGTCGGTGGCTTTCTCCATGGTGGTGATGCCGCTGTGGACTTCTTCGCGCGAGCGGTTGGAGATGTCGAGCAGCACTTTGGCGGTGTCGGCCACGCGCTGGATGGAAGCGACCATCTGATCGATAGAGGCGGACGTTTCGCTGACGCTGGAAGCCTGCACCTGAGTGCTCTTCACCATGTTCTGCACGTTCACGCTCATCTCGTGCATGGTGCTGGTGACTTCGTCGATGGCGGAGGAAGCCTGCAGGCCGACCTTGGCGGAATCGTCGGAAGCGTTCGCGACCTGGCCGCTGGCGCTGGCGACTTGCGCGGAGGCGTCGCGGACGCTGCGAACCAGGCGTCCCAGACCCTCGACCATCTTGGCGAAGGCTTTGCCGAGAGTGTCATGATCGGAGCGCGGCTTGACCTGTACCGTGAGGTCGCCGCCGGCAATGGCTTCGGAAACGGCGGCCATTTCCTTGAGGTAGGTGACCATCTTGGCGAAAGTGCGGGCCAGTTCGCCGATTTCGTCGTCGCGCTTGACATCGATGTTGTGCTCGAGATCGCCGGTGTCGCCGATCTGGCGCGAAACATTCATCAGGTTGACCAGCGGATCGGTGATGGAGCGCGCGGTTCTGAAGGCGACCACAACGCCCAGGCCCAACGCGATCACGGTGCTGATCACGGCGGCGAGAATGGTGTAGTTGCTGGCCGTGGCATCGGATTTCTGGCGGGCATCGACCAGTTTGTGGTTTTCGCCATCGGCAACATCAAGCGCGTCGGTGGAGTTCTTTACCCACGAAGATGCGTCTTTTTGGAGATAGTAGATTTGCAATTCGGCGACGGTGGCGTTGCCGGAGTCGACGTCCTTGCGTTTCTCAATCAAGGGCTGGGCGAATTCCTTGGACCACGATTGCTCGAGTTGTTCGACTTTGGAGAGCGCGGAACGTTCCTGGTCGGAGTTGGAGAGCGTCTTGCCCTCGGCCAGCTTTTCTTCGAGCGTGCGCAGGCCCTCGTTCATGCGCTCGACTTCGCGGGTATCGCCGCTGAGCAGATAGTTGCTGAGGTAAAGGCGGTCCTGCATCATCTGGAAACGAACGGCGTTGGTGGCGTTCGCCAATTCGAGGGAAGCCGTCGCGGCGGCTTTGGCCGCGTGCTCACGCTGCACCGCCATGATGTTGACCAGGAACAGCACCACCACCATGGCGAGGATGATGCCGAAATTCTGATATAACCGTTTGCCAATCGTCATGCTTCTCCCCCGGCCGCGAACGCGCGCAGCGCCTATTGATGAGGTTCGAACTTGAAGTCCACCACGCCCGTACTTTCCGAAGCGGCGGGCTCAAACCGCCATTTCTTCACTGCTTCCAGCGCCGCGCCAGCCAGCACCGGATGTCCCCCTACAACTTTGGCGTCCTTTACTGTGCCGTTGGGAGAAACCACAACCTCAACCTTGACTGTCCCGGTAATGTTCATTTTCCGGGCCAGGTCGGGATAGGTCGGCTCAACCCGCGTTTTTGCCCGGCGTGTAATTTCGTTCGATCCATCCTGGGCCAGACCAAGATTCGCCCAGATCGCGACAGCCACCACCAGCGCTCCCAACCACGCGCATAGCTTTCTAAGAGACACAACTCCTCCCGAACCCGAAATGAATCCGGTACTGCCATCGAGCAACGGCGTAGCCACGCGGCACTTCACGGCCAAACCAAAGTAATGACCTTATCTGATTGAAAACAAATGTGTTTGATGTTGCCGGGTGAGGTTTGGCCGGGGATTTTGAAGTTAGCGGTGTCTCATCTTGCCACCCAGAAGTTAGAATCTCATCCTGAGAATGACTTCCCGAGATTTCTCGGGATTTCACACTTAGGCACCCCCAGACGCCATTTTCCTTGACTCAAAATGAGATGGCAGACTACTTTTCCAATAGTTTCAATAACTTGGAGAATCGTGAAAATCCAGCCGTGGCTCAGGGTGCGGTAGAAATGGTTTCTTCCAGCTCTCTTCGGTCGACTGAGGGGCGGGGTGCGCCCGGCTCCGATGGATTTCAAAAGCTGCTGCTGGAGCTGACGTCCCGGGCCGCTGAGCGGGTGGATTCCGTCTCCCTGATCCAGTTCTTCTGCCGCGCAGTGCGGGAATTCGTTGGCGCAAGCGGGGTCTATTTCTGGCGGCTGCACCGCAGCGGCGAGTTGCTGGGGGAGCAGGCCGAGGGGAAGATGGCTGAGCGGTTCGTGGGCATGCGGCTGTTGCCGGAACAGACCGCCGTTACCGCCGATGCGGTGCGCACGAGGCGGACGCTGTTCATCAATCGGTTGCAGCCTAATCCAGCTTTCCCCGCCGCTCACGTGTTTGAGGCGCGCGCGATTTTGGCGGCGCCGTTGGTGGTGTTCGATGACGTGATCGGGGCGATCACGTTGCTGCACGATTCCGAGGAGGAATTTTTCAACGACGATCTGGCCGCCAAAGCCACCATTCTGGCGGGTCAGTTGGGCAGCTTGCTGGAAGCGACGCGGTTGGGCGAAGCTTCGCGAGAGGAGCAACGCCGGGCCGAAATTCTCGCGGAAGTCGCGACTACGCTGCATGGCACTCCCGATGTTGGCGCCGTCATCGAAGCGCTGGCCGACCGGCTGCGCCTGTTGCTGCGCACGCGGCTGGTTTCGGTCTTGCTGCGCAAGGATGGGCCGTTTGAGCTGCGGGCAGTTTCGGCGGAGACACCACACCTGGCGCACGCCTTTCGCTCCCGTCACGACCGCCAGACCATCCGTTTTGCCGCCGATCTGGCGCAACGCGCAGTATCGGCAGGCGAGGTCATCAGCATCTCGATCAGCAGCGAACAGCACTCCCTGGGCAGCCTGATTTCACCCGGCATTCTTATCGCCGCGCCTTTCCGCACGGCGAACACGCAAGGAGCGATCCTGGTTTATCCGCGGCACGATGCTGCCTTCAGCAATGAAGAAAAATCTCTGGTGGCGGCGATTGCGGGCTTCGGCGCAGTGGCGGTGGCGCATGCGGAACTTTGCGCCACGGCGCAAGGGCAGGCGCGGGAACTTCATCAACTGCTGGAGATTTCCTCCGAGCTGACCGCCAGCGGCGACCTGGAATCGTTCCTTCAGGCTTTTGTAGTTCGTGCGGGCGATTTTCTCGGCTTTGGACGTTGTTTCATCGCCCTGCTCGAGAACAATCAGTTCCGCGTGCGTTACGGGGTGGAGCGCGGCGAGCCCAAGCGTGTGGACACGATTTTTCCCGAGGGCATTGCCACCCGCGCCCTGCGGGCCAAGGAAGTTTTCTGGTCCGACGATCTGCGCAAACTGCCCGAGGCCAACCTCGATGTGATCAAGCAGTACAACGCACCGCAGTTGCTGGCTGTGCCGCTGCTCGGATCCGACGGCCGCGTGATTGGAATGTTCGGCGTGCTGGACCGCCTGGATAAAACGGGCATTTCCCAGGCCGACATCCGCCGCGCCAAAGCGCTGGCCGCGCAGATCTCGATTGTGCTGGAAGTGGCGCACAATCTGCACGAATCCGAGCAGAACAGGAAGCGTTCCGAGGCCCTGACCCGGCTGGCGAGAGAGATCGATGGCCTTCTGCGGCTGCCCGACTTCGCCCGCAAGTTCGCCGAGCGCGCCATAGACCTGGCCGGCGCGCGGGCCGGGGCCGTGGCTCTTTTTCAGGACGGCAGAATTCAAACTGTAACTTTGCATCCGCCGCCTCTTCCCGAACAGGTGGCGGCTTCCGGCGGCGGTCGGAATTTGTACAAGCGGCTGGGAAATGCGCTGACCGAATTTGTGGCGCAGGGAAGCGACTCCATCACCGCCGGCGCCGCGGCCGACCTGTTGAGCAGCGAATTGGCGGCGAGCCTCAACTGGGATGATTGCTTGATCGTCCGCCTGCCCGGCGCGAACGGGGAATTGGCCGGACTACTATGCCTGGCCGGACGGGGGCGCCCGCTCGACACCCGAGACCGCGAATTGCTCGACGCGATTGCCGGCCATGCCGCCATGGCGCTGGAGAACGCCCGCCTGTTTACCCGCATCGAGCAGGCCAACCGCCACTGGCTGGAAATTTTCGACGCCATCACCGACTTCATTGTGGTGCATGACGAAACCGACAAAGTGTTGCGCGTGAACCGCTCGCTGGCCGCGATGATTGGCGTGTCGCCGAGCGAACTGATCGGCGTCAATATGCGCGCCTTGCTGGCGTTGAGCAACGAACCGCAACTTTATTCCTGCCCGTTCTGCCGTTCGCTGAGCGAGGCCGACGACGAATACGTCCATCCCGCGCTCGACCGGACTTATCTGGTTTCAACTTCGCGGGTGCACGGAGCTTCGGGCGGGAATCTTCAGACCATCCACATCCTGAAAGACATTACCGACCGCCGCGAAGCCGAGCGGCGCTACCGCGAATTGTTCGACAACATTCAGGAAGGTCTTTTCTTCAGCACTCCCGAGGGCCGTTTTGTGGAAGTGAACGATGCCCTGGTTTCGATGCTTGGTTATTCCAACCGCGACGAATTGCTTCAGGTCGACATTCCCACACGGGTGTATTTTTCGCGGGAAGAGCTGGACCGGCACATGGAAGCGCTGCAACAAGACGGCCAGATGCGCAACTTCGAAGCCCGGCTGCGGCGCAAAGACGGTTCGCCGATTTATGTGCTGATCAACGCCTTCGGCATGTACGACAATTCTGGCCGGCTCCTGCAAATTCGCGGCCTGATGCTCGACGTCACCGGCATTCACACCTATCAGTCGGAACTGCACCGCGAGCGCGATTTCTCGGGAAAAATTCTCAACCATACGCAGAGCTTGATTCTGGTGGCCGATACCGCCGGACTGATCAGCTATGCCAATCGGCGGTGGTACGACGCCGGATTCGAGCAGAAAGATCTGCTGGGGCGGCCGGTGCTGGAGTTGGCCGCGCCCGGTTTCGTCGAGCCTTTGTCCGACGCGTTGCAATCGGTGCTGCGCGGGGGACAGGTCGACAACCTGGAACTGCAAATCATGCGCTCCACGGGACAGGCGGGCCAGTTCTCCGTGAACCTGAGCCCCATGCGCGACGAGCAGGGCAACATCAACAGCATTGTGGTGGTGATGACCGACATTACCGATTCCGCCGAACTGCGCGACAAACTGGTCCACGCGGAGAAGATGGCGGCGGTTGGGCAACTGGTTTCCGGAGTGGCGCACGAAGTGAATAATCCGCTGACCGCGATTCTGGGTTTTGCCGATCTGCTGCTGGAAAATCCTGAACTTCCGGAAAACGCGCGCAAAGATTTGCGGGTGATTTTGCAGGAGGCGCAGCGCACCAAGCAGATCGTGCAGAACCTGCTCAGCTTCGCCCGGCAGATGCCGCCGCAGCGCAATGCCGTGCAGTTGAATGCGATTCTGCGCCGCACCATCCAGTTGCGCTCCTACGATTTCAACAGCCACGGCGTGGAAGTGATTGAGCACCTCGACGAAGGCCTGCCCAGCGTGATCGGCGATGCCCAACAGATCCAGCAGGTCTTCCTGAACATCCTGAACAACGCCTATGACGCGGTTCACGAAACCGGCCGCCCGGCGCGCATTGAAATCATGACCACGAAAGCCGGCGACGCTGTCGAAGTTTCCTTTCGCGATAACGGCAACGGCATCTCGCAACCCGAGCGGATCTTTGATCCCTTCTTCACCACCAAGGAAGTAGGCAAGGGAACCGGCCTCGGCCTGAGCATCTGTTACGGCATTGTGAAAGAACATGGGGGCGAAATTCTCTGCCACAACGATCCCGAGGAGCCGGGCGCCACGTTCATCGTTCGCTTTCCTGCATCTCCCCACACGGCTTTGCTGAGTATGGCCGCAGGAGTGATTCCAAAATGACAAACGCAGCAATTCGACCCGCACTGTTTCCGGTTCTGCTGATCGAAGACGAGCCTTCCATCATGGCGCTGGTCAGCGCCACTCTGGAACGCAACGGCTATGAAGTGGTCTGTATTGAAAGCGGCGCGGAAGCTCTGCGCATGCTGGAGAAGGGACAGTTTCTGGGCGTGGTGTCAGATATGCGCACGCCGGGCGGCGTGGATGGCGCGCAGGTCCACACCTGGATTTCGAAGAACCGTCCTGACCTGATCGATAAAGTCGTGATTATTACGGGCGATTATGCCAATGAGGAGACTGTTACCACCTTGCGCAATATTGGAGCGCTGTACCTGGAAAAGCCGTTTCGCGTGCAGGATCTGATTGCCGCCGTCGAAAAAACCATGGGGAAGGCCCGGTGAACCCCGTCATGAACAAGCCGCCAATGGGAAAGGAAGATCTTCGCGTGCGACTGTTGATTGTGGACGACGAGCAGACCATCCGCAAATTGTGCGCCACCGTGGGTGAGTCGCTGGGCTTTATTTGCCTGGAAGCCGAGAGCGGGGAATCGGCGCTGACGCTGCTGGAAGAACAGCCGGTGCACATGATTCTGAGCGACATGGTGATGCCGCGCATGTCGGGTCTGGAATTTCTAGAGAAAGCAAAAAAGCTTTTGCCCCGGACCGAAGTCGCGCTCATGACCGGCCACGGATCGATCGAGACTGCGGTGCAGGCCATGAAGTTGGGCGCTTACGATTACATCACCAAGCCTTTTTCTCCCCTGGAAGAATTGCGTTTGTTCCTGCGCCGCATGGCGGAAAAAGTTCGACTGGTGGAGGAAAACGAATTCCTGCGGCAGCGCATGGATTCCGAAACCGCGGTCCACGGCATAGTCGGCTCTTCGCCAAAAATTCAGGAAGTGCTGCGCATCGCTTCCCGGTTGAAGGATACGCGCACGGCAGTTCTGGTCTGCGGCGAGAGCGGGACGGGAAAAGAGTTGATCGCCCGGGCCATTCATTTCCGCGGGGCCTTCGCCAACCGGCCGTTCGTTGCCGTCGATTGCGGATCGCTGGTTCCCACGCTGATTGAGAGCGAACTGTTCGGCTATGAAAAAGGCGCGTTTACCGGCGCGTTGAAATCGAAGGCGGGGCTGTTTCAATCCGCCGACACGGGGTCGGTTTTTCTGGATGAGATCGGCGAACTGCCGCTGGAGTTGCAGGCCAAACTGTTGCGCGTGTTGCAGGAGAAAGAAGTGCGGCCGGTGGGCAGCAATCAGCGCGTGAAAGTGGATGTGCGCATCATCGCTGCCACCAATCGCGATCTGGAAGCCGCGTACAAAGCCGGGACGTTCCGCAAAGATCTTTATTTTCGACTGAACGTTGTCACCGTTCACGTGCCCGCATTGCGCGAGCGGCGCAGCGACATTCCCATGCTGGTGAACTGGTTCTGTGAGCGTTACGCGCCGGGCGCGGAGATGCGCGTTTCCAGCGCGGCCATGAAGGCGCTGATGAACTACGACTGGCCGGGCAACGTGCGCGAGCTGGAAAACTGCGTGGAGCGCGCCATCGCGCTGGGCAACGGCAGCGTGATGGATGTGAGCGATCTGCCGCCGTCGATTGGCGGGCTTACTCCGCCGTCGCCGCGACCGGTTTCGCGAGAATTGGTAGCGGACGTAGTCGCGCTGGAAGAGCAATCCGTTGCCATGGCGGAAGCGCATTCCTCGCCGCTGCCCACCACCGATCTGGAAGATATTGAACGCGCGACCATCCAACGCGTGTTCGAGCAGGTGAAGGGCGATAAGGCCCTAGCCGGGCGCATGCTGGGCATCAGCCGCGCGACCTTGTACCGCAAGCTGAAGCGGTACAACATCAGCGGAAGCGCAGGGGCGGTGAGTTCGAGCCACGCGTTGCAGTGAGATGGCGGAGCGCAGGTGATGAGGCGGGTGGCTCACCCGTTGGATTCCTTGCTGCAATCACCACGGCTGAGGGTGCCCCACCCTTGCGTTCTTTGCAAGGGTGGGTACCACGGTCCTATATGTCTTTCGCGTTTCGGCCCGTGCAGAGTCGAGGTCCGTGCCGCCCACCCTTTCGCACAAAACGCGAAAGGATGGGGCACCCACCGCATAATTAGCGCAAACAAAAAAACAATTTCAAAAGTGTGGGCCACCCGCCAGCTTTTCTTCAATCAGTTCCAGAGCAGCTCACAGTTCGCCAACCTCGTGTTTGATGGCTCGCTTGCGTGTCCCGACATCGAAAAGGTGGAAGAGGGCACAGTCTACAACGGGGGCAGTTCCTATACGGGCCAGACGGCTGTGATAGACGACATGACTGGCCAGTTCCCGTGGTCCTCGCAGTTCTCCTGCGGCAAGCTGGCTCGCCAGTAACGGTGGGCCAGACTGGCCTAGCTTTACGACTGAGGATGCCCCACCCGCCGCGGTTTTCGGCGGGTGGGCCATTGTTCGTGTAGCAGACTATTAAGTTAAACCCCCGGCAGCTTCTCCTGCTTTTTCTCCTCGGGCTTATTCGGTTCTTTCTTTGGAGGCGGCGCAGGTTTGTTCGTCTGTGGATGCTGTTGCGCCGGCGGAGGCGTGTTTGGCCGCGCCGCCGGTTCATTGCGGCTCGGTTCCGGACGGTTATTTTCCGGCCGCGAGGGTTGCGCCGCGGGCGGCCTGTTTTCCGGCTGTGCCGGGCGATTCGGTTCCGGCCGATTTGGCTGCGCGGCCGGGGGGCGGTTTTCCGGCTGAGCCGGCCGATTCATCTCAGGCCGGTTGTTGGGTTGATTCGCGGGCGGACGATTTTCCGGCTGACTCGCGGGGGGACGGTTCGGCTGTGCGGCGGGCGGGCGATTCTCAGGCTGATTTGCCGGAGGCCGGTTGTCCGCCGGAGGCGGCGTAGGACGATTCTCCGGCTGAGGCGGGCGGTTTGGTTGCGCTGCCGGTTGATTTGCCGGCGGCCGGTTGGGCTCGGGCCGATTAGGCTGGTTGGCTGCCGGCCGGTTCTCTGGCGGCGCGGCGCCCGGACGATTGGGTTGATTCGGGGGAGGATTGCCCGGCCGGTTCATCGGCTGATTGTTTGTGGGCTGCCCCGGACGCGCGGGGTTCGGTTGGGCGACTGGATGCCCAGTGGTGGGCATCGCCGGTTTGCCGGGAGGCGCGATCTTTACGGCCGGCCGCGCCGCCGCGGCCGGGCGCAGGCTGGCCAGTTCACGTTTCGGAAGAGGCTGGCCGGGATGGGCTGCCATGGCCTGCTGTTGCTTTGCGAACGGCACCGGTGGCGGGGGCGGCGTCGCCTTCGCCACAACTGCCCGGGTCATGACGGCGGCGGGCGGCGCCTTCACGTGACCGGCGGTTGAGGCTTTGCCTCCCAAGACCGCTTGCGGTGTGGGATTCACCGCGACTCGCGCCGTGATTGGCGCAGATTGAATCTGCTGCGGAGTGACCCTCACCGCAGCACGGGATACTGACTGCGCGCTGGCAAACGCGTTTTGCGGTACCGCGGTGACCGCTCCCTGCACGCCGCGATTCACATAAGTAACGTTGGTGATGTTGGTCGTCTTATTGATGATGGTGGTGTTGTAGACGTTCGTGACCTGGGTGACGTTTACCGTTGTGCTGCTTACGTTGACTTGCGTCATGTAAGTGCGGCTCACCGGATAAGTCGGCACGAAGACTTCGCGCGGGCCGAGCGGGAACCATCCGATGTTTCCGCCCCATCCGCCGCCGGCCCCGACGAAAACAACCAGAGCGGGAGCGTAAATCGGGGCTTCAGCGCGGGGGCCGGGAATCCATCCCCAACGGTTGCCTACGAACGCCCAGCGGCCATAGTGAAACGGCGCATAGCCCCAGGGAGAATCATCGACCCAGGTGTAGCCCCAGGGATCGATCCAGGCCCAGTGGCCGGTATGGTAGGGCGCCCAGCCGGCTTCGACGCGTGGAAACCAGACGTGGCCGTATTCGCCGTTGTCGGCCCAGTCGCCGCTGTCATCGAGATCGTCGAAACCGACAAGATCGGGCGAAACATATTCGACCGAGCGCGAATGCTGCCAGCGCGCTTCGCGCTGATCGGCCCAACTGTCGAAGGGATCGGGGTCGCCGATCTGCTCGATATCGGCATTCAACGATTGGGTGCCGCTGAATTCGGCGCGCTGCCCGGCATGAATGCTGTAGGTTTGTCCGTTCCCGGTGGCTTCCCCGTCGCCGGCGCGAACGGTCACGACCGTGTAGGTGCCATCTTCGCTGGCCTCCAGCCGATAGTTGCCCGGCTGCGAGAGGGTGAACGCCAAGTTGGGTGTGTCGATTTCAAAGTCGTCGTCGCGATCGAGCCGACGCACGCGGACGTTGATGGCCCCGGAACTCAATTGCAGTTGAATGGTGTGATCGTCGAGATTCAGGAACGAGACGCCGGTATTTTGCGAGAGGCGGATCACAGCCGAGCCCAGTTGCAACTCGGCGCGCGAGTCCTGGTCGGCCCAGAGCTTGTCGCCCGTGGTCATGGGACGGTTATCGACGGCGTCGACCCAGTCGTCTTCGCCAGCGGGCTGGAAGGAAACCGAGCCTTCCATGTAGCCCAGGCGAGCGACGCGGGTTGGCGGATCGTCCTGGTCGTCCTGGGCAGCTGCCTGCCTGGGAACGGCAATGGTGAGAAGAGAAAAAGCGAGAAGCGCGACCCACAGGTGGGTCTTGCGCAGAAATCGTGTCATAGGCCCCAACTTTCTTGTTTTATTCACGCATACTTTCATTTACGCGCACCCGAGTTCGCGTTCTTGAATGCGAGTTCGATGAAGATTCGTTGCCAATGGCTGTTTTGGGTTGCCATTCTAACAGTTTTGGGATTGTGTACCGGGGAGACATTGGGGATTCGAGATCCGCCGAGTGGGGCGCACGGTTAGTCGGCACGAGAAAATGAGACTGGTGTCTCATGGTGAGACAGGGCTCCGGCTTTGTGAGGAGCAGGGTGGAATTTCACCCGTTAACTTGTTGAAATGCCAAGCTCCCGAGTGCTAATCCTTCCGTTCGGAGCGATGGTTGCGGTCGTGCTCCTCATCCCACGAAACCGCGTGTTCCGGCTCCCCGCTGCTCTTCCTAACCGGGAAGAGGGGGAGCTCAACGCGCAACCAGAATCGGTGTTCCGCCACTTGACGCCGGTCTGAAAGGGTCACTTGCTTGGCGCAATCAGCCGCAGCTCCGTCGCGGGCGGCGCAACCCAGCCGGGTCGCCGAACTGGCCCGCTATTTCCCCGATGCTACACCAGTACGTATTCCCGTTGAATTCACCCGGCACGACACCCTGGCTCAAGATTCTGCTCTTCGGGAATCGACGGTGATCGAGTACGGCACTTCGCGTGAAGTCCTATTTGCCTGCGCGGCTCGCCTGGAGTTCGGCGACACGCTCGGCCTGCGCAACTCCGATGGATCACTTGACGCCGAAGCCTCCGTGGTGGCCGTGCAGTATCAGCCGGGACTTACGCTAGTGGCCGCGCGCTTTTTGAAACAAGTTCCCAACTGGATTGTGAAACCATGACTCCATCGCAACCGCCGTCACCGGCAGCTGTGCAGACTCCCGCAACCACGGTCGATCCTGCCGCGCTTTGGACGAGCGCGCTCCGCCTGCATCCGATTTACACGGAACTGGCGCGCGAGTTCGTGATCGAAGCGCCGGCCTGTCCCGACCTGGAAGCGCAGGTGGAAACCCCCGGCCCCGAGTCGGTGGAGCAGGCCCAGCAGTGGTTGAACACCATGGACGAGCGCATTCAGGTGCATCAATTGCGCCAGTTCCTGCAAACCAGTTCGGTGGTCGATTCCGACGGGCTGATTACGCTGATCCGGCACTTGGCCGGCAAATCGAGCAAGAGCGACTCGGTCCGCGACAAGATCGATTTTCTGCTGGTGCAGTATTTCAGCCAGAGTGCGCCCACAGATGTTGACGACAACGCCGTCGATATCGCTTACGTAGCCCACGGGCTGGAGCCGGTTCTGGGCGCGGTTGAGTTGAAGACACCGGTGTGGCTGAATGCGCTTGATCGCGTGGTGGACGCCGCGCGGCGCTGCCGCTCGCTGGATGAACTGCTGCACGGTGGCGTGCTGGAACAGGGACGCAAGGCCAAAATGCAGGCGGGCGATCTTTTTTATCTGCCCATCGCACTGGTCGCGTTCACGCGCTTCGGATATCTCATGCGCCGCGTGTTCTTTCGCCTGATGCTGGCCGACCTGAACTCGATTCTGGACGGATTGGCCGAGCTCGACGAGAAGGGAATTGAAACCATCGACTGCCGGCGGGCGCAGTTTTCCGACAAAGAGCCGATCATCCGCCTGCGCATGATTTGCCAGTCGTGGAAAGTCATGTTCCAGGCGGAATATTCCTCGGGCCAGCCGCTGCGCATGCTGGTGGACCTGAGAGCCTCCGTGGAAACGGCGCTGGGCGGGAGCTCGAGCGCAGCAACAGAAAATAAGGCGCAAGAAAACCTGGCCCAAGAGAATAAGGCAAAGCCGACGGCAAAAGCCAAAGCCGCCGCGGCCGCCGCGGGAGCTGCGAAGGCAGGCGCGTCGAAGGCCGGCGTGACGAAGACCAGTTCGGCTCCCCCGCCAGCCCCCGAGGCCGCAGTGGGATCGAGCGATTCCGAAGCTCCCGAGTTCGAGATTGCGGCCGCTCCCCAGGACTGGAGCGCCGATCCCGACCCCGGCGGAAACAAATAGCTTCTCATGAGAAAGCCGGAAGCCGCCAAAGGGACGACACGAGTGGAACAGCCGATAGCACTCATCATTTCCGACGATGTAGATTTCTGCCGCACCGTGACCGCACGCTGGCAGATGGAGCGCCTTGTGCCCACGTTCACCATGCTGGGCGGGGAGCTGTGGCCGCGGGCCATTGAGGAATTTGCCATTGCGATTGTTGGGCCGCTGCGCCGGGAGCGTCTGTCGATTGTGCTTGAGCCGCTGCATTCCACGCCCCAACCGCTGTTTTGCGTTTGCGGGGATGCCGGAAGCGCGCAACTGGTGCGGGACCGCTGGCCGCGGGCGTCCATTCTGCGCAGCTACGAAAATTGGCTTGACGCGCTGGTTCTGGCCGGAAGCGAAGCTATTCTTCGGGCCACAGCCCAATCCCGAGCGCGGGATGCGGAGCAGGCCTGCCAGATGCTGGAGCGCCAGGCGCTGTTGGGCCGGTACATGCTCGAGATGCGCCACAACCTGAACAATGCGCTGACGTCGCTGCTGGGCAATTCCGATCTGCTGTTGCTGGAACCCGGCACATTGTCGGCCCAGGCCCGCGGCCAGATTGAAACCATCCGCAACATGACGCTGCGCATTCATGAGGTGATGCAGCGATTTTCTTCACTGGAAAAGGAATTGAACGTGGTCGCACAACAGGCGCAGCTCGAGTCAGCCCGCTATGAGATGAGCGCAGCGGCAGGGAACTGAGACGCAAAGACTAAAAATTGAGAACCGGGAACTGAGAACTGATTTTATGCACAAACTTCTCGCCACCAGCACCATCCTCGAACATGACCTTTCCGAGTTGCGCCTGCTGGTCGAACGCCAGACGGGCCTCGTGCTTGACTGCCCCAACAGCGCGCTGGCCGCGCACGTGATCGACTACATTGAGGCGCAGGGCATAGGGTCGTCAGCCGCGCTGATGGAATCGCTCCGCTCTTCCGACAACGACCCGCAGCAACTGGCGGGCATGCTGGATGGAATCGTCAATACCAACAGCGGATTCTTTCGCCATCCCGGCGCGCTCAATGCTCTGGCCAAGTTTGTGGTGCCGCAGATCTGTGCCCGCAAATCGGCCGACGGTCCCGCTCCGCTTCGGCTGTGGAGCGCCGGATGCGCCACGGGAGAAGAAGCTTACTCGATCGCGATTTCAGTCTGCGACGCCCTGGCGCAAATGTCATCCGGGAGCGGCACGCAAAGCACGACGAACGGAAATGCAAAAGCGCGCACGGGAGGCATTGCTGAATCGGCACCTGCGTCTACGCCCGTGAGCACGGGCTGGTCGATTCACGTGGTAGGCAGCGATCTGTTGCCGCGAAACATCGAGACGGCTGACCGCGGGGTATACCGCTACTCTGCCCTGGACGGGCTTCCGCCGGCTATGATCCGGAGCTACTTTTCCAAGTTCAATTCCCCCAAAGCCGTGGCGGGCAGCGGCGAAGACGAGCCTCGATCCCGGCGCGCGTCAGAAAGAGTTTCATCCGCGAATTCAAACAACGGGGATGCCGCGAACCCGCCCACCTGCGCCACGCACCTGCTGGTGAAGCCACGCCTGCGCAGCCTGGTCACGTTCAACTGTATGAACCTGGCGCGACCCGGCTATATCGGGCGCTTCGATTGCATCTTCTGCATGGATGTGTTGCCCCACTTTTCGCGCCCGCAGCGC
>DATLKM010000210.1:0-2665 GCA_035538435.1 Binatia bacterium | reverse complement strand
ATGCCGGCAGGATTGCTGGTGACGGTTCCGGAGCCGGTACCGGCAAGATTCACGGTCAGTTGCGGGCCGCCAGTAGTGGTGGTCGCAGGACTGGCTTTAAGACCCTGGCATCCGGTGACGAAACTCACGGCTGCGATCAGCAGTGAGGTGTAGACAAGATTGCAGGAAAACCTCATGGCGCTCCTTAGGCGGGGATTTTGATGTGAAGGCCAATCGCGGAGTTGTCGATGCCTGGCGTGAAATGGCGCATCTACGGAGAATCTGATTGCGGCATAGGGAAAAGAATGTAGAAGGCCCGATCATGTGCCAGGCGGGAGACCCTGCCGGCGAGCCGGATTCGTCGTCTGAGGCCGGTTCTTTCCTCCGACGCAAATTGGAAGGTAAGCGAATTGGAAGTTTGCGCGGATTCTGGGGGCAATGTGACAATGGCTCATGCATAAATCCCTCCACTCGGCAGTAAACTTACTCGCGGCAGGACTGCTGCTGGGCACCGGCCTGGCGCAGCAAACTCCCGCGACCACCCAAACCGCTCCTTCGTCAGGCAGCACAACCAAAAGTTCCACCGCCGCCAAACCGCATTCCGCCACCGCGGCAAAGAGCGCGGCCGCGCCGCTGACACTCAAGACCGACAAGGAAAAATTCAGCTATGCCCTGGGCATGAAGATGGGGCAGAACCTGCATCGGCAGGAAGTGCCGGTAGATGCGGCGATTCTGGCGCGCGGGCTGAAAGACGCCCTGGCCGGGGGCAAGACGCTGCTTACCGATGAAGAAGCGCAGGCCGCCATTGTGCAGGTGCAAAAAGATCTGCGCGAAAAACAGGAAGCCAAGCGGAAAGAAGAAGGCGACGCCAACAAGAAGCAGGGCGAAGCTTTTTTAGCTGAAAACAAAGCCAAAGACGGCGTGAAAACCACGGCCGACGGGCTGCAATATAAGGTATTGACGGATGGCACCGGACCCAAGCCGGCGGCGGACGATACGGTGACGGTGAACTATAAAGGCACGCTGATCAACGGCACGGAGTTTGACAGTTCCTACAAGCGCGGGCAGCCGGCATCGTTCCCGGTCAGCGGCGTGATTAAGGGATGGACCGAGGCGCTCCAATTGATGCCCGTGGGATCGAAATGGCAGGTGTTTATCCCCTCCGATCTGGCTTATGGGGAGCGGGGAGCGGGCGCGAACATCGGGCCGAACTCGACTTTGATTTTTGAAGTGGAGCTGATTTCGATCCAGCCGAAAGAGAAAAAGGGCGAGGAAGCCAAACCTTCCGAGAACAAGCCCGCCGATGCCAAACCGGCGGACAACAAGCCCAATACCAACCAGCCGAAATAGTTCCTTGGCCGAGGGCAAGATTCCCACTTCTCGCGCAAAGCGCGGGAAGTGGTGAACGCCCGGGTGTCCCGTGTGTCAGGGTTTGGGGCCATTCTTTTTGTTCCCGATTACCAAGTTGAGGCTGGGGCGGCGGCATGCGTTGACATGCGCGTGACGGCCAGAGTACGGTTGCCGCAGATTCTCACGAGGGACGTGATTCTCAACTTGCTCCACTAACCCAGGAGGCCCCCATGTTGTGCAGATTTTTCTGCGCCGCGGCAGTTCTCTGTCTGGCCGCAAGCGCCGCTACCGCGCAGGATCCCACCAAGGTTGAACCTAAACACTACAAGCTTCATTTTGAAAACGACAAGGTGCAGGTCGTGGACGTGCATTACGGCCCGCACGAGAAATCGGAGATGCACGATCATCCCGGAGGCGTTTCAGTGAGCGTAACCGGCGGGCACTTGCGCTTTACCGATCAGAATGGAAAAGTGACCGAAGTCTACGCCAAGGCGGGCGAGGCCCGCTGGTTTCCTCCCTTCAAGCACAAGGTGGAGAATTTGGGCGATGAGCCGTATAACGGGATCTACATTGGCGTGAAAACCAAGAGCGGAGAAGCAGGCTGGAAAGACGGTCAGGTGTTGAGCGGGGAGGAGTTAGCGCGGTTGGTGGGAGGGGATGGGAAGTGAGATTGGGGATGCCGGCTTCGCTCGCTCGGACAGCCGAGGCGGCTCTCCCCACAGGGCCTGCTCATACAGGGACGGGTGCGAACGAAGCTAATTGGCCATTGTAGTAATCTAATCAACGGACGAAATTAATTGCTAAGGATCTGCAATGGCGCACACGGTTTTTTGCGTGAAGTTGAAGCAGGAGTTGCCCGGGCTGGATGAGCCTCCTTTCGATAACGAACTGGGCCGCAAGGTTTATGACAACGTTTCGCAGGAAGCGTGGCGGATGTGGACCGAGCACTGCAAGATGCTGCTGAACGAATACCGGCTGAACCCGGCGCGGCGGGAAGACCAGGAAGTGATCGTGAAGCAACTGGACCAGTTTTTCTTTGGCGAAGGTTCGGCGCTGCCCAAGGAGTACGTGCCGCCCGCGCATTGAGATTGGGCGATTGCCCCATAGTGCTTTCCCGCATTGCCCTGCGGGCGGGCCCTGCACCGCTGAGCGGTGAATCCATCCTGTAAAATTGAAGCATCGGCTTTGGGCCGTTTCCTGCATTGTCTCTTCTCGATCAACTCAATCCGCAGCAGCGCGAAGCTGTCGAAACCACGGAAGGCCCGGTGCTGATTCTGGCCGGCGCGGGCAGCGGCAAAACCCGCGTGATCACTTACCGCATCGCGTATCTCATCGA
>DATLKM010000209.1:0-2226 GCA_035538435.1 Binatia bacterium | reverse complement strand
GAGGTCTACCTTAGTCTATCTATTCACTGTCAATACTGGGTGTCATACGTCCGGGCACAGCCCGTGGGCACGGCTATGCTCTGCATAGCTGTGCCCGGACGTATGACACCCAGTATTGACAGTGAATAGATAGACTAAGGTAGACCTCTTTCTACTTCATTTCATTCTCCGATCATCTCCACGCGATAATGGCCGACGAGGGGGCGTAGCTTGATATAAACAGTCTATGAGGTAAAGCGAGTGACACACTATGCGCGCACTCGCGCATTCTCCCCAACTAGCTCCCCAGATGTCCTATTAAGATGAGAATGACGTCAATGTCAGCGACAACTGTAATTATCTTATTGACGTTCGTTGTTTTCGTAAACAGTTTTAAATGTCATTCAGATACGCGACGAGAATATAAACGCGCGTGTAAAGGGTTAGCCTTAGTGTACAATATTAATTGGTGTTTCTCTATAGCTATACGATGCCGATCGTATTGGAAGCTTATTTCGTCTTCGTCGTTTGCTGTTCGACGGAAATGAATCGATTACGTATACATACGGGCCAAGACATGTACGTTAACTATGGTAATGTCGGTGTACCGTATCGATACGGCTATACGACATTTACGCTCTACTTCGGCAATACACAACCGTGGACGGACGCGGTAATGTTACACGATCGTCGAAACGGCCTATGTCTACCGGTGGTCGTCAGCGTTATCGTACGTCCGCATAACGAAACGTTGGAAAGTCTCGGTCAACTACCGCGCGTGTTTCAATGGGGTTCGCGTACGGTGGATCAGATTGACGCTCGTATGGATAATGTGATGACTTGGTTGGAAACTCGAGCACCCTCGATATTTACCGGTGTGCCGTGGCAGTTGAACGGCAACGACGTGCGCGTAGCACCTATGCCGGGTATGATGGGATTGACGCGAGCGCAGTTTCAACATTTGTTTAGATATTACGTGCCTTCAGTCAATAGCGACATTGATATCAACTACGGACGTAACATCACTAGCGATATACCGACGTTGGACACAAATTGGCCATTGGACGAACCTCCGTTGGACGACGCTACGGCTAACGAGTTATATCGGTGCACGTACGAACAAGAAACGTGGGCTATGCGTTTATATCGTACGGATAGTGTTAAACGAAAACGGCGTTCAACTTGGTCGTCGGGAGCGTTGCAACAATGTTACGCGGATATGTTTTGCGACGACAATACACCGCCGCCGGTCGGCGAACACCAGTGTCAACGCGACATGCGCGAATGGGGCGCTTTGATGAATAGATGGATACGAGACGATAACGAACGACGATGGACGAAATCGATGAAATGGAACACGACCATGGAGAAACCGCCCAAGGGTCATTACGCTAGTTACATGCCTTGGCCTATCAATGTTCATCATTGGCGCAGATACGTGACCGCGCAGATATACCCGATATTCGATAAAATGTTAAACTATACCATCGTAGTGTAAATGTCTTGTAATACTATACACTGTGTAACTGGATGAAAATTTCCAGAAAGTTTTTTTATTTACGAAACAAATCGCGAAATATATTATCTAACATTAATTGTATATACGTTGTCGTATTCCAATTACAAAAGAGGAAAAAGTAAAAGTTTTTACATTTAAACAAGTGTCGTTCAACAATGTCCAAAACGGGCGAAAACGGTTTGTGTTCGTCCATCAGCTTGGACGTATAGTAAGACTCGTAGTCCAATTCGCACACATAGCCTCTGTTCGCGTACTGGTGCATCATCAACGCCGGATGGTACATAAACGTCGACCACACGGACACCGGTAGACAGCGTACGAGATTACGAGGCGCGTACTTCTTGCAATTGCGCGTAGCCTCGTAGTAGACAGCGGCGGCGGTCAAGAGACGTAAACTTCGCGGCTGATCGGCCGTCTCCCAATAGTTGTTGTCATCCTTTTCGATAGCCGTCAACAGTGCGCAAGTGAACGGCAGTATGTCTTTGCTGACATCGGCCACGTTGTAGCGTACAGCGTTTTGCGTATGCAGAATCTCCTTGTCGTCGTCGAACACCATTCTCCGTGTCTTTAGACAAACGATAGAGGTCTTCTCGCCCGGTTAAGAAGATGGTCTCTTCAGGATGTAAAGACTGAAGAGTCGCGAGTAGAGCTCTCGTTTATATAGAACGAATTATCAGTTGTCCGCAATGCGGAATACAAAGTTCACAAAGATAATTATGCGTCTTCAT
>DATLKM010000208.1:0-37398 GCA_035538435.1 Binatia bacterium | reverse complement strand
AGTTTTTTGATTGGCGGATTGCTGGATGGGTATCGTGACAATGTCCCGGACATGCTGATGCAATCGAGCGGGCCGGTCAAGGCGATTGTTGGGCCGTGGAACCATACCTATCCGAATGACGCGGCGCCGGGGCCGCAGATTGAATGGCGGAATGAGGCGGTGCGCTGGTTCGATCATTGGCTGAAGGGGCGCGACACGGGCGTGGAGGGCGATCCGCGGCTGGTGATTTATATGCAGCATTGGCATCCGCCTGACCCGAATCTCGAGAATGTTCCGGGCGATTGGCGGCGCGAAGATACGTGGCCGCCGAAAGACGCAAAGCCGGAAACATTTTTTCTACAGCCGAATCATTCGCTGAGCGAAACAGTTGCTCCGACGGCGACCCATCAATTGAAATATGTGCCCTCGGCCGGCGTTGAGGCGGGATTCTGGTGGGGCGAGTTGCTGAGCGACGTGCGGCCAGTCGACGCTTTCAGCCTGGTTTATGATTCTGCCCCGCTGGAGCACGAAGTCGCTATTCTGGGCCGCCCTCATGCGCTGCTGAGCGCTTCGGCGTCAGCGCCTCTGGCGGATTGGTTCGTGCGCTTGTCGGATGTCGCGCCTGACGGAACGGTTACCCAGATCACCGGAGCCGGCCTCAATGGGGCGCAGCGCGATTCCATGAGCGAACCGCGCGATCTTGAGCCGGGCAAGGATTATTCCTTCGACATCCAAATGCACTTGACAACCTGGCTGTTCCCCAAGGGCCATCGCATCCGGGCGGCGATTTCGAATGCACTGTGGCCCATGATGCTGCCGACTCCTTATGCGATGACGACAACTTTGCGGCTTGGGGGCGTAGGCGGTTCCCGTATAGTTCTGCCAGCTGTCCCCTTGAGCGGAAAAATCCCACCGGCGTTTTTTCCGCCCGAACCCTCCGAGCAGCGCAGCGACATTGTGACCGAGGGCTTTCCCTGGCCCGGCCAATGGACTGTGGAACGCGACGAAGCGCGGCAGAAGACTACCGTGCACTGGAGGGGCAAAGAGGCAAGCAAATATACGTGGGGCGCCGAGCAGGATTTCGAGAGCCTGACCTACGATGCCGATGACGCGCATCCCGAAACCAGCTCGGTGCGCGGCGAGGCCGAAACAATCTTTACCCTGCAAGGCCGCACTTTGACCTGGCGCGGCCATCTGCAGGTCACGACCGACCAGAAAAATTTCTACTATCAGTACACTCGCGAATTGTTGAAAGACGGAGCAATCGTCCGGACGAGAAGCTGGAAGGAAACGATTCCGCGGGACCATCAGTAAAAGTCCGGTCACGCCAACTCCCGGCATGCAATGCTCCCCACGCTCAACAACAATTCAAGGCGGGCGGAGAGGCCCGCGGCTTTTGTCCGCCCGCTTAGGGAATTATCTGCGGCGCTTTTTCGGCGCTTTCTTTTTTGCCGGGGCTTTTTTCTTCGCCTTGGGCTTGGCTTTGGGCTTGGCTTTCGCTTTGGGCTTGGATTTTGCGGCCTTCTTTGGCGCAGGCTTTTTCTTCCGGGTAGGCTTCTTGGATGCGGCTTCGATCACGATGGTCACGCTCTTGGTGGCCTCTTCCTGCATACAGCAGCTGACGTAGTAGAAATACGTTCCGGCTGTGCCAATAAGCCTGGTCTGATTAGTGGTGCCGGGGCCGACACTGATCGGTGTGGTGTTGGTGAAGGGCCACGGATCGCTATCGTGCTGCACGACCTGGCAATTGACAGGACTAGGCGTCCAATTTACCTGACCTCCGGCCGGCTGATTGCCCAAGTCAGAACAAAGTGGGGTTCCCATGTGAATGTTTCCTTTCGTCGATAGCCCGGCCGCATCGGCGCGCCCGTGGCTGGATTTGTACTTGGCCCGTTCCCGGCGCGGCGGCGCGCGGGGAATTTACTGATGAGACGACTTCATCAACTGCTGATAAGCCGGCGTACTCGCCAGGTTATCGAAATCGTGCATGCTGCGAATTTTTTCGGGAGTATACCCCGCCTGCGCCATTTTAGCTAGATATTCCAGCGCCAGGCCGCTTTCTCCCAACTTGTTATAAACCGAGGCCGCATCCTGTAGCACGGCTTTGTCATTCCGGCCGTATTGCAGCGCCTGGCCAAGATAAAGCAAAGCATTTTTGCGATCTCCGACCATGGAATAGTAGTTAGCCAGGGTGCTGAGCACGTCGGGATCGTGAGGGTTGACTTTGAGGTTGTCAGAAGCCAGTTCGATGGCTTTGCGGAAGGAAGCCACCGATTGTTGTTTCTTGCCGGCGCGGTCATAAGCGTCGCCTAAATTCCCCCAAATCACGTATTGTTTGGGATCAAGTTTCAGGGCTTGCTCATAGGCCTCGGCGGCTTCCCCATATTTTTGCATTCCGAAATAGGCCACGCCTAGATTCACATAACCGGGATAACTGGCGCGGATCGAAATTGATTTCTTCAAGGGATCGACAGCTTTTTCATATTCCCCCGTTTCGGTATAAATCGCGCCGACATTGACGTATGTGCCATACCACTCGGGGGCGATTTCGATCACTTTGCCATACATCTGAAGCGCTTTCTCGTACTCGTTGCGGGTCCGGTAGAAAGCGCCAAGATCGTTTAGGGCCACGCGGCTGTTGGGGTGGGCCTGGACGGCCTGCTGGTAGGCTTTTTCGGCTTCGGCGAGCTTGCCGGCATGCTGATAGGCGAGAGCAAGGGAGACGGCAGCCTGCTCGTTGGCGGGTTCGAGACCGAGGGCGGTTTGGAATTCGGTCACGGCGGTTTCGTATTGTCCCGATCCGCCGGCAATCACCCCCAGGCAAAGATGCCCGGTCGCCCCCGCGTTGCCGAGGGTCACCGCATCGTCGCAGTCTTTTTGGGCGGGCGCGATCCACTTTTTATCTTTGGTGGCGGAATATTTCAGCCACTCACTTTCGCCCAGCACAGCTTTGGCCCGGCCGAAGTTGGGATCGAGCTTGAGAGCTTCGCGGGCCATCAATGCGGCATCGTCGACATTTTCGGCTTTGCTGTTATCGAGCAGATAGCCGCGGGCCTGCAAGTAGTCGCGGTAGGCCTCGGCGCGGTCGGTGCCGTGATAGACCAACGCAGCCTGCTCTTCAGGACGCAGTTGCAGTTCAAGAGCCTTGATCGTGCCCTCGGACACGTTGCCTTCTACGGCAAACACGTCAGTAGCGGGAACGGAAACAGAATCGCTCCCCAGGGCCGCATTGTTCTGCGCGCTGGTAAGCGAATACGAGACCTTGACCAGGTCTCCGTTGGGCTCGAGCCCTACAACGAGCCCCAGGTTGGCGCCAAACATGCGCGCGGCATCGGCCAATGTGGAAATCTTCTTTTCCTGAAGCGTGCGCGGCGGAATGACTTCAAAGGCGCGATCATTGCTCAGGCTTCCAAGCTTGGCAGCGAGGCTTTCCACCACGCCTTCGCCGAGCGCGGTGAGTTTGGCGTCGGCATTGGGCGGTGCGGAAAAGGGGAGAACGGCGAGAATCTTAGTTTGGGGCAAGGCGCCCGGTTGGGCAGCGGAGCCGGTTGTCGAAGCGCCGCGCGGCCTGGCCAAGGAGCGAAAGAGCGCGGTTCCGGCTACGAGCAGGACGACGATTGCAAGCGTAGCGATGACCTGATACCGGTGAAGCCCAGCAGGGCCACCCACTGCTCGCGTAGGCTTACCGCCCTCCTGGACGTTGCGGAGATCAGAGAGAAGCGCGGCTGCGGTGGGATAACGCGCCTCCGGATTTTTTTCCATCGCACGATTGATCACCCCAGCCAGCGGGCCAGGGACATTTTTCAACGGGGGAGGATTCTCGTGCACGATGCGGGCGACGGTGGTGGCGAGGCTGTCGCTGCGAAACGGCTGGTTGCCGCCCAGCATCTCGTAAAAAACCAACCCCAATGAGAAAAGATCGGAGCGGCCGTCATCGGGCTTTTGCAGAAGAACTTCCGGGGCCATGTAGGCGGGTGTGCCCCCGCTGGCCGTGACGGTCTGCATGCTCTGGGTGGCTTCATCGGGGGAGGCGGTCCTCCACATGCGGCGGGCGACGCCGAAATCGAGCAGCTTCACCCGGTTTCCCGCCGCCAGCATGATGTTTTCTGGCTTGATGTCTCCGTGGATGATTCCTTTTTCGTGCGCCGCCTGCAAACCTTCGCAACATTGCGCCGCAATGGGGAAAAATTCTTCTGGCGAAATCGGTTCCGTCTCCAGCCGCTTGAGCCGGGACCGCAGGGTCTCGCCTTCGATGTATTCCATCACCAGCCAGAGTTCGCCGGCGTGCTCGATTACGTCATAAATGGAAGCGATGTTGGGATGACTCAATCCGCTCGAGCGCTGGGCTTCTTTCAGCAGGCGCTTGCGATCGGCTTCGCTGGCCCGCGATCCGGGCGACATGCGCTTGATGGCGACATAGCGCCGCAGGGTGGTATCTTCGGCGCCGAAGACCTGCCCCATGCCGCCTGCACCCAGGCGTTTGGAAATAGTGAAACGCCCGACGGTTGTTCCCACCAGGGCATCGGGAGACGAAGGGGCAACAGGGGGCGTCTTGATCTCTTCTGCCATGTAAGCTGTGGCGCGCTTAGATGCCGATCATTCTAATCTGACCGGGCGGAACATAGGAAAGGGAAAGTAGTGGGGGTGGGCTGGGCAAGTCGTGCCAGTCGGGTGGCACTCTCCTTGCGCCCGCCGCGACGGCCAGATATTCTTCTGCGTTATGTCTACGCTCGTGGAATGTGTGCCGAATTTTTCCGAGGGACGCGACCAAGCCAAGGTTGACGCCATAGTCGCCGCCATGAGGATGGACGGCGTTTACCTGCTGGACCGCGAAATGGACGCCGACCATAACCGCTGCGTCATTACGCTGGTGGGCGAACGCGAGGCCATTCAGGAGGCCGCGATTCGTGCGGTGGGCAAGGCCGCCGAACTGATCGATCTTTGCTCCCACCAGGGAGCGCACCCGCGCATGGGCGCTGCCGATGTGGTGCCGTTCATCCCTATCGATGGCGTAACCATTGAAGATTGCGTCGCCATGGCGCGGCATGTGGGCGAAGAAATCTGGAAGCGGTTTCAGATCCCGGTGTACCTGTACGAGGCAGCAGCCACCACCCCGGAGCGCCAGAATCTGGAAAATATCCGGCGCGGGCAGTTTGAAGGCATTCGGGCGGAAATCGCTACGAATCCAGCGCGCAAGCCGGATTTCGGCGAGAGCCGGGTGCATCCCACGGCGGGCGCAACCGTGGTTGGAGCGCGCAAATTTCTGATCGCCTACAACGTCTTTTTGAACACTGCCGACGTTGAAATCGCGAAGAAAGTCGCCAAGGCTGTCCGCTTTTCAAGCGGCGGACTGCGGTTCGTGAAAGGCGCAGGATTTCTGGTGCGCGGCCTGGCCCAGGTTTCCATGAACCTGACAGATTTTGAGCAGACTCCGGTCGCCCGCGTTTTTGAAACTGTGAAGCGCGAAGCCGCCCGCTATGGCGCGATGCCGGTTTCCAGCGAGATTGTGGGACTGATTCCCAAGAAGGCGTTGGAGCAAGCCGCCGAATGGTTCCTGCAGGTGGAGAATTTCGATTCTTCTCTGATTCTGGAAAACCGCCTGACGGCCGTGATGGGCGGAAAAATGGCCGTTGGCGGATTGCGAGCCGGAGTGGAACCTTTCATTGAACAACTGGCAGCGCCCACCGCAACCCCGGGCGGCGGCAGCGCGGCCGCGGCCGCGGGCGCCATGGCGGCGGGATTGGCGGCCATGGTTGCTTCCATGTCGCGGGGGAAGAAAGCCTACGTGCAATTCGAAGCTCAACTTAGCGCCGCGATAGCCCAGTTGAGCGCATTGCGCGAAGAACTGAAGGCGGCCATTGACGCCGACGCCGAATCCTACAACGCGGTCATGAAGGCCTATAAGCAGGCCAAATCTGAACCCGAAAAAGCCGGCCAGCTTATCGAAGCCGGGCTCAGGCAAGCGACGAATGTGCCCTTAGGAACTGCGGAAAAGGCGCATCGAGTGGAACAGATTGCAGCCGGGCTAGAGGGGATTACGAATCCAAATATGAAATCGGATCTGATCACAGCGATATCGTTGGCTCGCGCAGCCATTACGGGCGCGCTGGCAAACGTGGAGATCAATCTGGCTTCGATAAAGGATGCCGCGTTCGCCGCAGAGATCCGCAAAAGAACAAGCAGGCTGAATGCTGGATAACGAGAGTCGTAACGGCGCGCCTTTACTGTTGTGTTACTTGCCCGCGCCTTTCTTCTTTTCCAAAGCGTTGTAAATGGCGGGATCGGTGCAAACTTCGTAGTAGTTTCGCTCGGTCCATCCCAGAACTGAAAAGTCTTCCGGGTTGATGCAGGGAACGCGGCTTTGCCGCACCACGATTTTGCGAAAAATATCGCGGTCAACGGGCACGGTGCCGCTGGAGAGTTTGTATTCGCCTTTATCGGATGCCATGGAAGCCGGCAACTTGACTTGCAGCGGCACCAGCGAGATTTCCTGCTCCAGCTTGCGAAATGCCGCGTCATTCATGCGGATGCCGCCAAGATTGTAGTTGACCACGGAATCCTCGGGATTGGCGGATTCTTCTGACTTCGCATTCTCCGGCTGAAAAACGTAAACGTGAAATGGCCCTGCCTGCGCTTCCATGGCCTTGCGGGCCTTCTTGTTGCAGCCGGAAAGCCGGTCGCTTTCGTTTAAGGCTTCGGAGATCATGATCTGCCGCTCGCCATCCATCAGGTAAAGGGGAGCAGCTTCCTGCACCGTGATGCCGACGCCGAGTTCCAGTTCCGGCATGCCCGAGCGCTGCATAAGCTGGTTGTAGCCGCGGACAATTTCGATCATCTCGCGCGCCAGGACGCAGGCCCGGCTGACTGCCAGTTCCGGCTCGCCTTCCCGCTCGAGAATGGCAAGGATGATGGCGTCGCCTTCCAGAAAAACTTTTTGCGCTCCGTATTTGGCCAGCAGTTTGTTGACCGGATCGTAGAAATTCAGGCTGAAGTACGATGCCGGATTCAAACCCTTGTCCATCAGCGTGCGGGTAAGCCGAGTGGAGTCGCGCACGTCCGCTTTCAAGACAACATGCCGCAGCACGCGATTTTCTTCCGGTTGTTGTTGCTGTTCATCGGGCAGAAGAAACTCGTACAGCGTCCCGTTTACCTGCGACAGCTCGCGCACTTTATCGGTGGCGACCAGATTGATGGAATCGAGCGCGGCGTTCAATGTCTCCAGCCGGCGCAAATCGCGATGATATTGCGAGAAGTCCTGAAAAAAACGGGCGGCGACTTTGGCCCGCTCCGCGCCCCGGCAGCCGGCAACTTTGCCCACGGCAGTATAAAGGCTCGTGGGCGAGAGTTTGCCGTGGTCCTGAATCATGCGCTCGACGCGGTCGCATTCAGGGCGCGAAATCAGCGCGTTCTTTAGTTGCTGGGGATTGATGCGGGGCGCGTATTCCCCAAGCAGGGGAACAACGTGGTAGGAAGCGATTACGCATTCCATCACCTGCTCATCTTCGAGCAGGCGGACCCATTGCGAAAGCCGCTCCTGCTGGGCCAGGCCTTCATCGCTGGAGTCATCCGGCGTCCCGGTGCCGACGAGTGCGCGGGCATTTTCCGGGGCGCACATCCAGGCGTCGAGGGTCTCGCTGGGAGTTTCTTCTCCGTAGATCGACCGCAGAAATCCCCACGCCACGTCCTGCAAGCGGGGAAAGCGGTCGGGATCGCGGTCCCAGTGCCCGAGCATGACATAGTGCTCCGCGCAAAGATAATCGTCGCGGCCGTCGTCGGAAAACGCCAGCCGGTTCAGGAATAGTCCATAGCTGCTGAGCGAGGCGTTCGCCTGCGGAGCATCCGCCTCTCCAAAGAAAGAACGGCGGGTACGGGCGAGTGTTTCCTTTTCCACCTCTCGCAGGGTTTCGAACAGATCCTGACCCGTCTTGCGCAGAATGATTTTCTTGCGCACCTGAAAAGCGGCGACGCGTTCCCGATATTCAACCGGCCGTCCCTGGCGAATTCCCTCATAATTTTTCAACTGCACACGGCAACGCTCGAGCACTTGCCCAAAAAGCTGGTTCACCTCCGCGCGCAGGAATTTGCTCACAGCCAGCCGCGCCAGCAAGTCGAGCGAAATATTTTCTTCCTTCTTGGCACGGTTCAACGCTGCCAGCAACAATTCCGTCAGCAAAGGCTTCCATTCGAGCTTATCGGTAGGCTTGCGCTCGGCGGCAGATTGCTTTTTCATCCAGGCCGGAGCCTGGGTTTGCGTCGGTTGCGGCTCGGTGGAGAGCAGACCTTCCAATCCCCCATGGCGCACAATCAAACGCATGATCTGCGCGCGCGCCGCCTCAACGAAGGCGGGGCTAAGGGAAACATCGTGGCGCAGGTTGTCGACGCCCACGGCGAGGCCGGTCAGTGCGATAGCCGGCGCCGCGGAAACCAACGCCGGCGGTGCGGCGCGGTCGCGGTCCTTGCCCAAACGGAAAATCGGGATTCTCGGCATTTCGCTGACACGCGTAACTACTGATTACACAGATACATACTGAGGCTAGCATGGGGGTCGGGAGGCTGAAAGTTACCTCGGTTTGGAGGCACGAGAAGACGCTAAGGTCGTCACGGAAAGAGCGGGTTCTTTACCGCCGCTTGGCGGCGGTGACAAATGACATGGCGGATGGCGGCGGAGTTTCACACTGTGCCGCCTGCCCGCAATAGACCCGCCGCCGCATGTGATACAAGATAATCCTGACTTCGCCGCACTTTTCTTGTGAGCGACAACGCAAATGACCGGACGAGCATCTCTGCCCCCGCGCCGGGCCGCTCTGGCGCGTGCCGCATCGCTTTGGTTGGGTTTGGCACCGTGGGCCGCGCCGTTGCGAAAATCCTCTCCGAGCGTACCGACGGCCTTTTGCAACTGACGCACATTGCCAACCGCAACGTGCAACGGAAAATTCAGCCGTGGATTGACAAGGAAACGGTTTGGACCGAAAACTTCAAGGATGTCCTCGATTCTGATGCGGATATTGTCCTCGAGTTGATCGGCGGCCTGCATCCGGCTGAGGATTTGGTCCGTGCGGCGTTGCGCGCGGGGAAGTCAGTGGTCACTGCCAACAAGCAACTGATCGCCCGGCACGGTCCCGATCTTTTGCGGCTTGCCGCTGAAAACGGCTGTCAACTCGAATTTGGAGCATCGGTCGCGGGCGGCGTTCCGGTCCTGCCGGCGCTGCGCACCGGGCTGAGCGGAGACCGGCTGCACGGGATTTCCGGAATTCTCAACGGCACGTGCAATTACATTCTGAGCCGCATCGAAAGTGCGCGCATCCCTTTCGGCGAAGCTTTGGAAGAGGCGCAGGCGCGCGGCTTTGCCGAAGCCGACGCCAGTGAAGACCTCGACGGTGGCGACGCTCGCGCCAAACTGGCAATTCTGGCCCTGGCCGGGTTGCGCGTGAGCGTCGCCCCAACAGACATTCGCGCGCGCAGCATCCGTCCCATTGACGCCGTTGATTTTGATTACGCAGCTGAACTCGCTTGCACGATTCGCCAGATTTCGCGCGCGCAGTCGCAAGCGTCAACTTTGTTGGCCGAGGTCGGCCCGTCGCTGGTTCCTTCCGACTCGCCCTTTGGCCGCGTGCAGCGCAACCTCAATCTGGTTTTGACTTCAGGACAGTACGGCGGTGATATGGCCTTCCTGGGCGCCGGTGCGGGCGGCGATCCCACCGCGGTCGCGGTGGTTTCCGATTTACTTTTTGTCGCGGAGAATCTTTCCTGTTCAGCCAAAGGCCGGCCAACGCGAAATCTTGAACTCGCTTCTCCCAGGATCAGTTGCGATTTTGAAACGCCGTGGTATTTGCGCCTGGTGGTAAAAGATCAGCCCGGGATCATCGCTCGCATTGCGGCGATCTTGTCGGAACATCAGTTGAACATCGATTCGGTGCTGCAGAAGCCGGGTTTTGAGAAGACGGCACTGCCCTTTGTCATCACGCTGGAACCTTGCCGCGACGCGCAGTTGCAGCCGGCCGTGCACCAGATATCTTCCCTGCCATTTGCGCTTCGCCCATGTCTGTGGCTGCCGATCTTGCGCTGAGGTTTGCGCGCGGGGGTTAAAAAACGCGACCGGATCGCACTGCCTGTAACCCGGCCGCGGCTTGCGGTCACTTCCAGAAAGGATTTTTCAAACCGGCCGGCGCTAAGGGAGCGCCGCCACTTCGGGTTTCGGTTCCCGAGTCATCGGATATCTTTTCATCCGTCAGGCGCGACCCGTTGGCTTGACGTTCTTCTTCGCGACCAAACGGTGCACCGGGAGAACGATATTCTGAGTTCATGACTACCACCTCCAAACAGGGATGACTTAACTCTATTGAACCACCTCGCAGGCTCCGACGGAGCGGCAAAATCCTGATCGGCATCATCGAAAAATCTGCAGCACCTGGCCCGGCCGGTTTTACGCCTCGCGTGGAGCTGTTAGGATGTCGATTCAACCATTCATCATTCTTGAGGGCTGAAGTCTTTCATGAAATACCGCAAGCTGGGCCGCACCGGTTTTGAAGTCAGCGACATCGCGTATGGGCTTTGGGGAATGGGTGACTGGAGCGGCTCCGACGATCGGCAGTCATTGAGTTCGCTTCAGCTCTCGATTGACGCGGGCTGCAATTTCTTTGACACCGCGTGGGCTTATGGAAACGGCAAGAGCGACGCTCTGCTCGGCGAAATCATGCAGCGGAATTCGCAGATGCGCTTGTACGCCGCCTCAAAAATCCCCCCGGCGAACGATAAATGGCCCGCTTTGCCGAGCTACAGCTACCAAGACGTGTTTGCCCCCGATTTTGTGCTCAAGTACACGGATTTGATCCGGAAAAATCTGCGCGTGGATACGATCGACCTGCTGCAATTTCATGTTTGGGACGACACCTGGACGGATAACCCCGATTTTCGCGCCACCGTTGAGAAACTGAAAGATGGCGGCTGGATCCGCTATTTCGGGCTCAGCCTGAACCGCTGGGAGCCGAACAATGGCCTGAAAGCCTTGCGTACCGGGCTGGTGGATGTAGTGCAGGTGATCTACAACATTTTCGATCAGGCGCCCGAAGATGAATTGTTTCCGCTCTGTCAGGAGTTGAATGTTGGCGTCATTGCCCGCGTCCCGTTGGATGAAGGCAGCCTGGGGGGAAAGATGACCCTTGAAACGCGTTTTCCCACGAGCGACTGGCGCGCCTTGTACTTTGGCCCCGAGAATCTGCCGCCCACGATCGCGCGGGTGGAAGATGTGAAGAAAATTGTGCCCGCCGGGATGACGCTGCCGGAAATGGCGTTGCGGTTCGTTCTGTCGCATCCCGCCGTCAGCACTACCATCGTGGGCATGAGGGACCCGGAACACGTCCGGCAGAATGTTGCGGCCAGCGACAGAGGCCCGCTCAACGCCGGACTATTGGCCGACCTCAAGCATCACCGCTGGGACCGGACCCCAAAGCCCTGGTCGGATTGAAGGCAGGTCCTTCGACATTGCGATATTCTTGATAGTCGAGCCGCTTCCCCCTGCGAGAATCTTGACGCGCGACTTTCCTGCGATTTTCGAACCAAAGATGAAGCCAGCCTTGTGCCGACACCTTATTGTGCTCGCGGGACTGATCCTGTCTTCCGCCCTATGGGCGCAAAACTCGCGCGGTTCCCTGCGGGGAACCGTACAAGATCCCACTGGCGCGCGCATTGCATCCGCCCAGGTCCTGGTACAGCTTTCCGGAGCATCGCTGGCCCGCGAGGCGGTCAGTGAAGACCGGGGCGAGTTCCGTTTGGACGATCTGCTCCCGGGAAATTACCGCATCACGGTCCGCGCCCCGGGATTTTCCGCGGCCCAGGCGGAAGTGAGCGTTGTCATATCCTCTGTGCGCGACATTGTGGTCACGCTGAAGCCGCTGGCCGTGCAGCAACAGGTACAGGTTTCGGCGGACGTTTCCTCGATTCATACCGAGTCCAGCGATCTGGCCAGCGCGGTGCATCAGGGCGTGGTTTCGGATCAAGATCTCGAAGCTTTCCCTCTGGCGGCACGCAGCTTCGCTAACATCGCTTATCTTGTGCCCGGAACCGAACCGGTGGAGCCTTCCGATCCCACCAAAGCCCGGATCACCGCCGTTTCGACCGGGGGAAGTTCAGGGTTGAATAATGAACTCTCGGTCGACGGCGCGGACAACTCCGACGATTACATTGGAGGCTTTCTACAGAACTTTTCTCCGGATGCAATTCAGGAATTCGCCGTGCGAACGGCGCAGGAAGATGCCGACACAGGAAACACAACCGCCGGATCAGTTGTGATCACCACCAAGCGCGGGACGGACTCCTGGCACGGCGACGGCGCATTTTACGGGCGCGCGGCCGCACTGAACGCGCGCTTTCCCATCGAGAATCCCGCGGAAAGCTGCTCTTCGCAAAGCTGCGTCCACAACCCCAAGCAGCCGTTTTCCCGGCAGAATTATGTCGGCACCCTGGGAGGACCGCTCCAGAAAAACAAAGTCTGGTTTTTTTCTTCGCTCGAGTATGTTCACGAAAACGCCAGCATCGCTTACAGCCCCACCAGCGTCGCGCAATTCGACGCCCTCGCCGGATTGGCCGCCGATGGCCTGATTGCGGGCGTTCCCTCGATTTCCGTCCCGCCCAACGTGCCGGTTCCCTTCCGCGATTACCTCGGTTCTCTGCGTTTCGACTGGGCGCAGTCGACGCGCTCGCAATGGTTTCTGCGCGTTTCCGAAGACAGCTACCTCACGCACAATGCGCTGGTCCAGCAGGCAACGCTGCCTTCCACCGGGTTGACCACACATAATAACTATTGGAACGGCGTAGCGAGCAACACCTACGCTTTCAACTCGCAATGGCTGGGAACGCTGGTACTGGGAGGGAGCGAACTTCATCTCACTCAGGCGCGCAATTCGGCCCTCGGCTTTGCCCTGGCATTTCCCTTCAGTTCGACCTCGCAGACGGTCTCGGGATTTGAAACTTTCGGGGACAATCAGTTCGCCACCCCGATCACCCTTTTCCCTTCACTGCGCAATCAGGAAAAATATCAACTCCGCTATGACGTGAGCCATGCCGCCGGGGACCACGCCGTCAAGTTCGGAGTGAATTTTATTCATGAGCCGGTGCTCAGTGGGGCCTTTGCGGGAAATGCCGAAGAATTAATTCAATATCCCAACGATCCTTCTTTTTACGCGGCAAATCCCGGCCAATTTTATTTCAGCCCGCCCAACACGCCATGTGCGCCGCCACCCGATCCCGCATCGGGCATCGCTTGCACCTTCACTCCCCAACATGACGGCAGCTTCTCGCAAAATGTGCAGCGGCTGGGACTCTTTGCCGAGGATTCATGGCGAGTCACGCGGCGGCTTACGGTCAACTACGGTCTGCGCTATCAAACGACCTTTGGACTATTCGAAGCGTCCGGGCGAAGCCAGTTGGAAAGTCCAGCCTACCTTACGCTGAAAGCCCTGGGCATTCCCCTGGTCAATGGCGCTCCTCACGATTACCGCAGGCAATTTGGGCCGCGGCTGGGCTTGGCCTATGCACCGGGAACTTCGGGCAATACCGTGCTGCGCGCCGGTTTCGGCATGTTCTACAACGATCTCGCGCAGAACGGTTGGGCTACGGCTTTTCAGGGAGTGAATATGCCCGCGGGAGTGTGCCTGGCTTCAGGCGATCCGGGATGCCTTCCTGCCGGCGCGCCGGCCGCTTTGATCGATCCGAATTACAAGACCCCGTACGCCATCCACGTCACCGGCGGGGCCCAGCATTCCTTTGGCCCGCACTGGGCGCTTAGCGCCGACTACACCCACGAAGAAGGCAATCATGCCTATCGCGCATACAGCTACTCTCCGGGCGTCAACATAGCTCAGGATGCGCCTGCGCTCCTGGTGTTTCATTCCGACAATCGCTCCAGCTACAACGCCCTCATGGTGCACCTTCAGGGGAACATGGCGCGGCGATTTAATCTCACCGCAAATTACACGCTCTCTAGCGCAAGGACCTGGGGCTGCCTGCTGGGCGAGTTGTTCGACTACGTAAACGGAGTATGTGATCCGCTGCATCCGTTTGCGCCCGGCGATTACGGCCCGTCGGGCGAGGACGTGACTCACCGCTTCGTATTAGCGGGAACCCTGCACGTACCGGGCGGACTCGAACTGACAACTTTGACACAAGCGGAAAGCGCACGGCCGTTGACCATTACCAACGAATCGAATTCGGGACGAATCTCGGTCAACGGCGTTGCGGAAAGCCTGGACGAAGTGCGCGGCACTCCATACGTGCAAGCCGACTTAAGAGTCAGCCGTCCCTTCAGATTGGCGGAGCGATGGGATGTGCGCCCGTTTGTCGAGTTTTTCAATCTGTTCAACCGCAATAATCCCGGTGCCAACTACGTGACCGCGATCGGCGAGTTTGCGGCGCTCAATATTGTTCCCGCGTCCGAGGCTGCGGCCGGCAATATTATGCACCTCTGCGCCAATGCAGATTGTTCGGCGCTGCTGCCGATCTCCACCATCCATCAATTGCGTATGCCGGCCGGTGCCCTGGGAGATTTTTTTGGTCCGGGAACAACCGTGGGCATCCCCTTCGCAGCACAAATCGGCGTGCGGGTTACGTTCTAGCCTTGAACTGGCGTTTAGTGTGGCACGTCGATGATTGCGTGGCCGCTCCACTCCGCCATCGGATGCGACGCTCCGCAATCGGTGCAACGCGTCATTTCAAAACGCGAACCGCAGGCCGGGCAAACGGCACCCGTCTGAAACGTATCGAACGGTTGGCCACAGTTGGTGCACTTCCAGTATTGCCCGATTGGCGGGGATGCCTTGCAGGTTGGGCAGATATACTCCTGACGCCTTGGGAGCCTCGAAAATTGCGAGAGAGCGCGCGCCTGTTGCAACCCGGACCAGGAATTCATCAGGACGAAAACCGCGATGGCTCCAAGCCATACATCCTGCGCTCTAAACGCAAAATAGATGAATCCCGCCGCACCCAACAGCCCAACTCCAGCCGCGACCATCAGGCTGCGGGCCCGCCCCAGCACGAACCACAACAGCGAACGTAGAATCTGTCCGCCATCCAGCGGATAGATGGGCAGGATGTTGAAAATCAGCAACCCGAAATTTATCAGCGTGATCGTGTTGAGCAGTTCACGCAAATCCGGAGCGCCTCGCAACAAACCTTGGGAGTGGCTGATGAAGGCGCCGACGTAAAGAATCACCCCTATAGCCACATTCACCAACGGCCCGGCGGCAATGCTCCACAATGTGGCGCCGGGGCGCTGCGGCGGATTCACATAGGCGATTCCGCCCAGCGGCCACAGCACGATCTGGTTGGCTGTCCCGCCCACCTGGCGGCAGGCCAGGGCATGGCCAAACTCATGCAGGGTTACGATCAGAAACAGAGCCAAGTATTCCAGCACATTCCAGGTCAATGACGAATAACTCGTCTTGCGGGTGCTGATTTCATAGGCCGCCACCAGAAACCAGGACCAGTGCAGAAAGACATCGATCCCTGAAAAACGGAACAGGCGGATCGAGCCTTGCCGGGATGTGGGCATGAGCAGCAGTCTATCGCATCGCACCGGGGAACATTAGAAACCTCGAAAAACGCAGCTTGATGCCGTTAGTTCGCTTACCTTCCCGATCCTGAAAGAGATGCCGTGCTGGCACGAGTGAGTACGGTGTCATGTCTGGCGAGGTAACTGCCGATAGCAAATAAGCCAGGCACCCGAAGACTCCGCTAGACAAACCAGGAGGCAACCGATGACCGCCAGACTTGCCGTAACGTTATTCCTGATGGCCACCTTGGCCGTTGGCACGGCATGGACCGAAGCCCCGCCCGAACTTCAAGCCAAGTTGAACGCAAAAATCAAGCAACTCGACAGCCTGAGCACCGACCCCCAGGTCGTGAGCGCGGTCAAGGCCTACAACTCCGCCGCTCGTTCCGCCGAGGAAAAAGAGATGACCAACGAGAAGTGGCACAGCTTGACCTTGTTCGATCCCTTCGTCCGCGCCATCGGCAAAAACTCTTTATCGGAATACTTGAAGACCAAGCGCGACGATACCGTTTCGAAAATTTTCGTTTCCGGCGCGGACGGTGGCAAAGTCGCTTTCGACGCCAAGACAGAACACTGGACGCATAAGGGCATGCCCAAACACGAAGTGCCGATGTCGGGCAAGACCTGGGTGGGTACCGTCAAACTCGACGACTCCACCGGCCTGCAAATGATTCAGGTAGGCCTCCCTGTGATGGATGGGGGCAGGCCGATCGGATCGATCGTATTCGGCCTTCGGGCCGACAAACTGCGCTGAGTCCGCTCGATTCGCCGGAAAGGCCAATCATGGTGAAGGTAAGCATCGCCCAGAAAATGACGGGCATAGTGGCCGCGTCGGTTGTGATTACCGCCGGTGCGGTCCTGGGGCTTTCCTATCTGCTGAAGGTTTCGTCCTCGTTATCGCGCGGCCTGGCGGCGACTGCGCGGGCCCAGAATCAGGCGTCGTTCGATCTGCTGAATCTGGCGGTGAAGGTTCAAGGCGCCACGCAGGCGATGGTGGAAGAGCGCGATCCGGACAGGATCGAGGCCCTGATCGGCCAGAACCAGGCCCTGCAGAAACAGGCGCGCCAGAAAATCAGCGAGATCGCCAAAGACGACCGCTCCATTGGCGCCGCTTTCGAGAAGCTGGCGCAGGCCGACGCTGAAGTCATTGATCTGCTGATGCACGCGCACAACGCGGAATCGCACCAGGCCATCATCGAGAAAGCCAACCCGGCGTTTGAGCAATTCCTGAGCGCAATCTCGCTATATCAGAGCAAGCTGGGACAATCGCTCGACGATCAGGCGGGCGAAGCCGCCGCGCGCACCCGCCACTTGCAGTTTCTGGTCTACTTTTGCGTGGCGGCCACCATGCTCGTGATGTGCGCCGGCGGCTTCATGCTCGTAAATACTGTCTCGCAATCGCTGCGCCGCCTGATCCACATGATCCGCGACATCGCCGAGGGAGATGGAGACGTTACCAAAAGACTGGAATTGGCGGACCACTTCGGCAGCGACGAACTCAGCGAAGTCGGACGCCTGTTTAATCTTTTCATGGACAAATTACAGGCGCTGCTGCGCAATGTCGCCGGACACTCCCGTCAACTGAGCGAGGCCAGCCAGCAAATGCTGGCCGCCAACCGCGAAATCACCGCCAACTCGGGCCAGACCGCGTCGCGGGCCAATTCCGTGGCCCAGGTCACGCAGCAGGTCAGTCTGAATCTGCAAAGCCTGTCGACAGGGGCGGGGGAAATGATGTCCACCATCCAGAGTATCGCCAGCAACGCGAACAACGCCGCCAAGGTGGCGGCCACGGCGGTCACTACATCGCAGGAGGTCAACGCCAGTATCGCCCAGCTCGGGTCTTCCAGCCAGGAGATCGGGATGGTGATAAAAGTGATTACCGCGATCGCGCAGCAGACGAATCTTCTTGCCTTGAATGCGACCATCGAAGCCGCACGCGCCGGCGAAGCAGGCAAGGGCTTTGCCGTGGTAGCAAATGAAGTGAAGGAACTGGCCAAGCAGACGGCCAAAGCCACATCCGACATCAGCCACAAGATCAACGCCATTCAGACGGACACCAAAGGCGCGGTGAAAGCAATCGGCACCATTAACGAAGTGATCGACCAGATCAACGGTATTTCGGCCACCATCGCCACAGCGGTGGAAGAACAGGGCGCCACCACCAACGAGATGACACGCAATGCGGGCGAGGCGGCCGAGGGCGCGGCCAATATCGCGAAAAATATCGACAGCGTTGCCCAGGCCGCCGACGGCACGCTATCCCAGGCGCGGGAGTCGGAGAAAGCCGCCCAAAACCTCACCACCATCGCCATCAAACTGAACGAACTGATGGCCCAGTTTCGCATTGAACGCGCCGAGGAACGCACGACGATGTCCGTCCGCGTCCGCCTGACTGCCCGGAATGCCGCCGGAAGGACGGTGCAGCAGGATGTGCTGACCAGCAATATCAGCGGCCACGGAACCCAGCTGAAAGGGGTGAGCATCGGGCTGCGGCGCGGCGACAAAATCTCCCTCTCCCGCGGCACGCGCCGCGAAGAATTTCTGGTGGTGTGGTCTGGCGACCCGAATACTCCCACGGAAGGACAGGTAGGAGTTTCCAGCGTGAATGAGAACTCGTCGTTCTGGAGTGATCTGCTGCAAGCGCCAACGGACCGGGGCGGTGGGAATGATTCGGACACCCGAGCGAAAGCCCAAGGGGCTTAAGAAGAAAGGAAAAATCTGGGGTGGGAAACGGGAATCGAACCCGCAACCGTCGGAGCCACAGTCCGGTGCTCTGCCAGTTGAGCTATTCCCACCACCGCCTACGATTATAGCAACTGCGGCAGTGAAGGCAGAAGCCTTAACCGCGGAAGTCGGCCACGCCGTCCCACACCAACTGCACCGCAATAGCCAGAATCAGGAAACCGAAAATCTTGTTGATCGCGCCCACCGCGCTCGGGCCCAGCCGCCGTACCAGCGGCCCCCCCAGCAGAAAAAAGAGAGTCACGCTTACCGCGATGGCGCCAATGCCGATGACCATGCCCATATAGGAAGCGGCGCTGTCGACGTTGGCGGCCAGGCCCATCACGATGCCGATCGCGCCAGGTCCGGACATCAACGGCATGGCCAGCGGGGCCAGTGAAATGTCTTCCTTCTGCTGCGCATCAGTACTTTCCTCTGGCGTGATGCGGGCGTGTGAAGTCACCATGCCCCAGGCGGTGTTGGCCACGATCAAGCCCCCGGCAATTTTCAACACCGGCAGCGAGATGCCGAAAAAGTGCAGGACAAAGCGCCCGAAAAACAAAAACGTAACCAGAATGACGAACACCCAAATGCCCGTCTTGACCGCGGTATTGCGCCGGTCCCGTGGGTCCCAGGAAGAAGTCATGCTGAAAAAGATGGGGATGCCGCCAAAAGGATCGACAATGGGGAAAAGAGCCAGAAAAGTTGCCGCCGCCGAGCGGGGCAGGGTGCGCAGGAACTCGGCAAAGGCGTGAGTGGCGTTCATCGTTTAGGAAAAATAAATGGATTGTCGATCTTAACTTCCAGGAGCCTGAAATCTTTCTGATTTCCGTTCGCCACGGTTAGGTTGCGCGCGTGTGCGGCGGCCGCAATCATGGCATCATAGACGATTTGCTCACGTCGATGGCTCAATGCTGCGCCGCCTCACAAAAGCAACGGCTCTCCATGGGCAGACTTCGGAAGTCTCCTGCATCTCCTACCCCAAATCGCTTACGCCGGGCTATCCCGATTACTATCGCCCCTCCAGCGCTTTCGCGGCGCGATCCAAAGCTGCGGTCAGGATGGACAACTGCTGCCGTGCGCGCTCCAGATCGCCTTTGTCCAAGGCCTCATTCACGCCCGGTATCACCACGGCCGCATAGCCCGTGTATTCTCCCGGAGCGTAGATTGTGTGGCGAAACCAGGGCCGGTGCGGGAGCCCTTCATTCACCAGCAAAGCGCGTTCCGCAGTCAGCAACTCCCGATTCACCGCTGAAATGTCGCGCGGAGGATTTTTTTGCCGCGCCAGCATTTTCGCGCCCGCCTCGCGAAAATGGCGCGCCTCCGCGCTCGCCGCGCTGAAATCCAGAGCATGCTGGCCGAATTTCTCTTCCCCCCGTTTCTTCGCCGCCTCAATATACGATTCGATTTCCAGCCCGTACTCCTCGTAGTTGTAGGGCAAAATATCGGCATCGGCCATGCGCAGCGCTTCCAGCCCAAACACGCGGGCCATTTCCTGCTCGTAAACAAATTCTGGATCGCCGAATTTCTTGAACCAGGCAAAGTTATCGAAAACCGAGTGATACACGCCGTAGGGCCCGGTCGAGCCGATGTCGGTGGAGGGCACGCCCAGATGTTGCTGAAAGGCGCTGTAATCCGATCCGCTGCCCAAATCGCCAACCGCAACCTCGCCGCGTGTGGGAGCGGCAGGGGCGCGGCGATTGTCCCCGGAGGTGTCCGACGGTGAAGGTTCGACTTTCTGCCATTGTTCGTACACGGTGCCGCCCTTCGGGCTGGGCACTGCCTTGGTGAGCTCGCGCAGAAACTGTTTCAGACTCGGCACCGATGAGGCTCCAAACTTGGGGCCGGAATCAGCAATGTCCATGTTGAAATATGCCGCCGCCTGGCCCAGGTCAGCTTCATGCTGCTCGGCCCATTCAGTGGAACCGATCAAGCCTTCTTCTTCTCCATCCCAGCTGGCGAAGATGAGTGTGCGTTTCGGCTTCCACCCCGATTTCAGTAATTCGCCGATCCCGTGCACCGTCTCGAGCATGGCGGCCGAACCGCTATTCGGATCGACCGCTCCATATACCCAGGCGTCGCGATGATTTCCCGCGACCACCCACTGCTCCGGCCACTGATTGCCGGGAACGCGGCCGATCACATCCCACAACGTACGGAATTGGAAATCCTGTTGGAGATGCATTTTCACCCGCACCGGGCCCGGCCCAGTGTGATACGTGAACGGCAGCGATCCTTGCCACTCGCGGGGAGAATCCGCGCCGCCGAGATGTTCGAGAATCGGCCAGGCGTCGTGATACGAAAGAGGCGTCACAGGAATCTTGGGCAACTGCATCGATTCGGAAGGTGCTACCCGCTTACTCTCGGGTAACGATGGAACCGCGCCCACGCCGGGGGTGGTTGGATCGCCGGGAAACTCGAACATGTATCCGACCGAACCGCGCTGCACGCCGGTTTCCGGCCGCCAGGGGCCGGCGGGATATTTGTCACCCCGCCGCCATCCGTCGTCGAATGGATCGGAATATAAAATGGCCCCGGCCGCGCCGCGCTCCTGCGCGATAAAAACTTTGACTCCGCGAAAATTCTGGCCGTAGCGCATCAAGACGATCTTGCCGCGCACGTCAATCTTCATTTTCGCCAGCTTGTCGAAATCTTCCGGCGTTCCGTAATTCGCGTACACAATCTCGGCTTCCACATCTCCGGAAGGCGACATGCTGCTGAACGGCATGACCACGCGAGGATCGTCGTCATAGGGGTCGCCGTCGACATGCTCGCGCGCCGGGCCGTGCATTTCCACGCCGGCGGGAGCGGTGATGTCAACGCTGATTTCCGAGGGATAGTTGAACCAGGCTTTGTACTCGACGATTTCGGTTTCCAGTCCAGCCTCGCGGAATTTCTGCGCGACATAGTCGGCGGTGGCCTTGTCTTCGGGGGTGCCTGCCATATGCGGAGCCTTGGTCAGGGTGCGCAGATGTTCTTCGGCAAGCTTGGGATCGGGCACGGCGAGAAAGCGGGATTCGAGCGCCGATTGAGCGGAAGAGTCGCGGAAGCCGAAGATCGCACCGGAACCGGATGATTTGGAGGCTTCACTACTGCACAAAAGAGTCAAAGCTACGACCGTAGTGACGATGGGAAGAACTTTCATAGGAATTTGTTAAAGGAACGAAGAATGCAAGCGTAGCACAAGAAAAACGTGGCGGGAGCGCGAAGCTCACGATGGCTTCAAATGACGGGAATTTGTATTCAAGCCTGATTAAAGCGTCGCACGAGGCACATCACGATAACGTTCCGCTACGCTCTAGCGGAACTCCGGAGACAAAAAATGAATGTCGTTTCTACCGAACCTGCCCCGTCCCAACGATCTCATATTTCGATGAAGTCAACTCCGGCAGGGCAAACGGCCCGCGGCAATGAAGTTTTTGCGTGCTGATTCCCATTTCCGCGCCGAAACCGAACTCGGCGCCATCGGTGAAACGAGTCGAAGCGTTCCAGTAAACCGCGGCGGAGTCGACGCCGCGCAGAAACTTGCGGGCATTCTCTTCATCGCTCGTCACGATTGAATCCGAGTGTTTGGTGGAATAGCGATTGATGTGGGCAATGGCTTCATCCACTCCGCTGACCATGCGAATTGCCAGACATAACCGCAAGTATTCTTCCGGCCAGTCGGATTCAGCGGCCAGCGCAACCGAAGGAGCCAGCTTGCAGGCGTTCGCGTCACCGCGAACCTCGACTCCGGCCTCGATCAGTTTCTTCACGATTCGCGGGACATACTCGGCGGCGACTCGTTCGTGAACCAGCAGTTTCTCAGCCGCGTTGCACACCGAGGGCCGTTGGGTTTTTGCGTTGATCACGATGCCATCGGCTATGTCGAAATCGGCGGATTCATCAACGAAGATATGGCAATTCCCTGCCCCGGTTTCAATCACCGGCACGGATGAATTTTCCGTCACGTAAGAAATCAGGCCCGCGCCGCCGCGAGGAATAATCACATCGACCAGGCCGCGAGCCTTGATCAGCTCCTGCACCGAATCGCGCGTGCTTGAATCCAGCAGTTCAATCGAGCCCTCGGGCACGCCGCCAACCGCGTTCATGATTTCAACCAGCCGCTGATTGCTGCGCGCCGCCTCTTTCCCTCCGCGCAGCACAATTGCATTTCCAGTCTTGAAAGCCAGCGCCGCCGTGTCAAGGGTGACGTTGGGCCGCGATTCGTAAATAATTCCCACCACCCCCAGGGGCACGCGGACTTTGCGGATGTGCAGGCCGTTGGGGCGGGTCCACTCCGCCAGCACTTCGCCGATGGGATCGGGCAATGCGGCAACGTCGCGCACGCCCTGCGCCATATCCCGAATGCGCTGCTCGGTCAGCAGCAAGCGGTCGCGCATCGCGCCGTCCAGTCCGGAGCTGTGCAGATCTTTGTGGTTCGCTTCAAGAATGGAATGCGCATTCGCCTCAATTGCTTCGGCAATGGCGAGCAGCACGACGTCTTTTTCCGCGGCCGAAAATGTCGCCAGTTTGGCCGCGGCCTCTCGGGCGCGCAGCAGCTTCTGCTGAGTCGAAAGCGGTGTGAGCGTGGTGGCCATTACTCCTGTCCGTTCCGCGGGGGAAAATATGTCCCGATTTTACGCTCCATGGCCAGCCGGATTCCCTGCGGATGCTTTCCGTTGACGATGGCGACGTGCACGCCGCCTTCGCTGGCCAGTTTGGCAGCGCGCAATTTGGAAATCATGCCGCCGCGGCCCAAAGAACTCTTGCCGTTGCACTGCGCTTCCAGCGCGGGAGTCAGTTTCCGCACCACGCGCACCAGTTTGGGCTTCTTGCGCCCGTTCGGCATAAAGAATCCATCGACATCGGTCAGCAGCAGCAGCCAGTCGGCGTTGACGGCCGTGGCCAGCAGCGAACTCAGTTCGTCATTATCTCCGAATGCGCCGACCAGTTCGCGGACGGACACGCTGTCATTTTCATTCACAATGGGCACCACGCCCATCGACAATAGTTCCGCCATGGCATTCTGCAAATTCCGATAGCGCACGGGCGAGGTAAAGTCATCGCTCGAGAGCAACAATTGCGCGACGACTTTCTTGCCGAAAAACAATCGCTCATAGGTGTGCATCAGCTTGCTTTGCCCCACGGCGGCGCACGCCTGCATGCCCGGCACATCGCTGGGGCGCTTGCCTAGTCCCAACCCCGACATGCCCGCCGCGATGGCGCCCGATGTGACAATCAGGTATTCGTTCCTGCTCAGATCGAATTGATCGACCATGGCGCGCAACAGATTCGCGTCGATCTGACCGCCGGGAGCGATCAGGCTGGTTCCGACTTTGATGACAACCCGCATGCTTGTAATGGTACCGGACAAGTCCGGCGAGCCCACCCTTCTTGATTAAATGTTGAGAATCGCGGGCTGTGACTCAGGGAGCCCAGGGAAGGTCAATAAGAATATCCTGCCGCGAAAACCGGACTTTGCGCAAGATGAAAAATGCTGCAAGGGGTAACCGGCGGGAAATTCTCAAAATGCGCCGCTTCAGCTCAAAAACCCTGATTTGCGCAGAATTTTGCGCGCCAAACCGGTCAGGGGCAGGGCTTTCAGGCGGCCTGCGCCAAACCATTTCCCCGGCTGGCCTGTGGCGGCCATAGCCCGCCAAACATGCACGGTGTAATTGGTCACGGTAATTGAATGTTTCAGCTTCAGCAACGCATCGCCTTTCCGCTCTTCATTTGCGGACGGCAGTTCCCACATGCCCCCCATCAAAGGAGCGTTCGCTGGCCTCTGCGTCAGAAACACTTCCTTGCCTGACTCCCGCGTTTGTTTCTCCATGAGCGCGTAATGTACTTCACGTTTTTTTTGTACAGGCGTCTTCGCGCTGCCATCCAACCGGCCCCGCGTTGCGCAAAAATCGATAACGGGACAGGTCAGGCACGCAGGCGCGCGCGGGGTACAGATCACCGCGCCCAATTCCATCATCGCCTGATTGAAATCTCCAGGCCGGCTCGAGTCGATCAAACCTCCCGCTGTCTTCCACAACGATTCTTTCGACAGCCACGTGCCCGAAATTCGCTGCAACACGCGTTCGACGTTACCATCGACTACCGCGACAGGTTCGTCGAAGGCTATGCTGGCGATCGCCGCGGCAGTGTAGCGCCCAATTCCCGGCAGATTCCGGAGTTCATCCGAAACCGATGGAAACTTTCCGCCGCGTTTTCGCGCAATCATCCTGGCAGCCTTGTGCATCATCCTGGCACGGCGGTAATATCCGAGTCCGCTCCAGGCGGCGAGAACGCTGGCTTCCCGCGCCGCCGCCAGTTTCTGAACTGTCGGAAAGCGCCGCAGAAATTCATGGTAGTGCTCAATCACGGCCGCCACGCGTGTCTGTTGCAGCATGATTTCCGAGAGCCAGATCCGGTAGGGATCCTGGGTCCTCCTCCAGGGCAGATCGCGGGCGTGCGCGTCGTACCAGGCAAGAAGATTCGCACAAAACTGAGGCCGCCAAGCCAGGGAACTGGTTAGCTCTGATTCGCCCGCCGAATCGGGTTTTATTCTGAGTTGCAATTTTCTTGGGACGGCCAGCTTTCTGGAAGTTACCACACGAAAGATCGCAACGTGATCCGCATAATGAAACTCAATATTGACCTGCAACTTCCGCCAAGAAATAATGAATCTGGACGTAATCGCATGAGGACGCTTTCATGAACGACTTCAACCGCAAAGTCGAAGACGCCTCCGCGCGTGTCAGCAAAACCATCGGCGACGCCGCCGAGCGCCTGGAAAAAGAAATTCCCGAATTCATCAAGTACCTGAACGACGAGGTCGTTCCCGCCGTCCGCCAGCACTCGACCAAAGCCCTGCGCGTGGCCAGCGTAAAGCTGACCGAACTTGCCGACTACATGGAGAAGCATTCGCCAACACGCAAGTGACTCGATACCGCATCCCGCCGGGGCTCGCCTTGTTTCTGTCGCTCATGGCCTGCGTCTCGTGCAGCCACAAAGAGACCCACGTCGCCGTCCCTCCGCCACCCCCCACCCCCGCCGCTGAAAGTCCATCAGCAACCACTTCCAATCCAGGGGCAAAAGCGGGGGCCGAAGAAAATTCCGCCGACCTTGCCGAGCCTTCAATTCCACCCGATTCCAAGCCGCTGGCCACCGAAATCGGGCGCGCCAGCTGGTACGGCCCGCCCTACCACAACCGTGTGGGATCGAACGGCGAAGTGTACAACATGCATGCCATGACGGCGGCGCATCGGACTTTTCCCCTCGGGACAGTCGTCCGCGTGACCAATCTGAAAACCGGCGACACCGCGCTGGTTCGCATCACCGATCGCGGACCGTTTATTCCCGGCCGCATCCTCGATCTTTCGCTGGCCGCGGCCCGGAAGCTGGATGTTTACCGCCCCGGGATCGCTGAGGTCAAAGTGGAAGTAATGGAGGCGCCGGCGCCGCTCAATACGGGTGGAAAATGGGCGGCGCAGATCGGCGGCTTTCCTCACGCCGATGAAGCCGCCAAACTCGCCGATCACCTCGCCCGGCGATACCGCACGGCCAAAGTCCTGCGTTTCCCCAGTCCGGCAGGCGATTGGTGGGTGCGGGTGCGCGTGCTTGAGGACGACCGCGGCCGCGCCGAGCAACTCGCCGCTGAAACCACCACGCCGGAAGGCGCGGTTTTTCTGGTTCGCTTAGACTAGCGGCGGCTTCCGATTCGACCAAGATCCTTCAACTCGCTCGATCCACGCTACTGCCACAGTGAAAGTTCGGTCATCGAAGTTGCCTGCTGCAAGCCCAGTTGCGGGTCGGAGAAGCCCCCGTCGCTGTCGGGCTTTAACGCTCCCGCGCGGTTGCCTCTGCCGTCCAATCGATACATCGACGCATGCAGATCGCTGTTCTCCAGTTTCCACTCCAGATCGACTTTTCCTTCTTTGATCACAGTCGGAATGTACGCGTGGACCTCGAGCGAATCGTACTGGTCGCGCGGCACGTAGAATACAATCGTCCGGCTGCAAGCCTCGTTGGGCTTCAAAGTGCTGTCCTCCAAAAGTCTGCCGAAGGCGACCACGTCCACGGATTTCACATCGGCATGTCGAAGCATGGATTGCGTACTGGTTTGGGCGGTGATGGGCTTGGGTTCATCAAATCCGTCGGCTTTTTGCGTCCCGCTGTCTCCAATCGTCAGCCCCCAGGCGATCCAGCCACTGGGCAGCAGAAACACTTCCCGGGAACTGGGGTTCTTCGCGGAAATCTTCATCTCGACTGGGACCAGATGCCTCTTGTCGGCCTTTGCGTCGGCCTTCGCTGTATCGATTTTCTTGAGGCCCAGATCCACGCTGATATTTACCGGAGCGGCTTTTGGCACGATGACTTGGGTGTAAATGAACGTATACACGCCCCAGGCCGCCGCCAGCACGATGCCGGCCGTCTGCACCCAAAGGTTCAGTTCCTTTCCAACTCCAGAAGATTCGCCTTCACCCATACCCTCCCCTTTGCACAGCTTTGAGGACTCGAAAATCGCTGAGATTTTACCCCCATTCCATAAAAAAGCGGTGTCGCACATTCGCGCTACAGAGCAGTGAAAGCGGCGGGAAATTGCTATGCTGAAGGGGTGACGCCTGCCTCCAACGCAACTTCCCGCTTTTCCGACCGGGTGGAAAATTACGTCCGTTATCGCCCGGGCTATCCACCAGAAGTCCTGCAAACTTTGACCGCCGAATGTGGGCTGCAACCGCAGCACGTTGTCGCCGACATTGCCTCCGGAACCGGCATCTGGACGCGCTTATTGCTCGATAGGGGAAACCTGGTTTATGGCGTTGAGCCCAATGCCGAGATGCGCGCCGCCGGGGAGCGTTTGTTGTGCGACTACACGCGCTTCAGGAGCATTGCCGGGACAGCCGAGGCGACGACCCTTCCGGGTGAAAGCGTCGATTTCCTCACCGCCGCGCAAGCTGCACACTGGTTCGATCGCGCCAATGCCAGAAAAGAATTTACGCGGATCCTCAAACCGGGCGGGTGGCTGGTGTTGATGTGGAATGAGCGGGTGACCGATTCGACCCCGTTTCTCCGCGAGTATGAACAAATGCTTTTGCAATATGGGACAGACTATGAAGACGTGCGCCATGAGCGCACCACCGACGAAGTCAATCAGTTTTTCGACCCCGCGCACTTCGAGCAGCGCGTTTTCGATATGCGGCAACGCTGCGACTATGCCGGCGCGGAGGGTCGACTGCTGTCATCTTCTTACGCGCCGGGGCCGCAGCACCCCAACTACGCGGCCATGCTGCACCAGATGCGGCGAATTTTCGAGGCCCACGCCGGCAACGGGGAAATCGAATTCGCCTACAAAACCCGGCTTTACTTCGGCCAGATCGTCTGATCCGGCCGCGTTTTGCTAACCTGTCATCTTCCCGAGGTCATTCCGTGTCCGACGAAAAATCTTTTCACATGACTCCCGACGAGTTCCGGCGCTACGGTCATGCCGTCATCGACTGGATCGCCGACTATCAATCCCGGGTCGAGTCTTTTCCCGTGCTTTCGAAAGTGAAGCCGGGAGAGGTCCGTGCCTCGCTGCCGGCGCTTCCGCCGCAAGAGGGCGAACCTTTTGACCAGATTGTTGAAGATGTAGACCGCGTGATCCTGCCCGGAATCACGCACTGGCAGTCGCCTAATTTTTTTGCGTATTTTCCGTGCAACGCTTCTGGCCCGGGAATCCTCGGCGATCTGCTTTCCTCCGGCTTGGGCGTGCAGGGGATGTTGTGGTCGACCAGCCCGGCGTGCACCGAGCTTGAAACTCACGTACTCGACTGGCTGGTGGCGATGCTGGGACTGCCGGAGAGATTCCTGTCATCGAACACGGGCGGCGGCGTGATTCAGGACACTGCTTCGAGTGCTGCACTGTGCGCACTTCTCGCGGCGCGCGAGCGCGCTACGAACTATGCGGCCAATCAGAAAGGATGCGACGGCCGCGTTGTGGCATACGTCTCCACCCAGACGCATTCCTCTTTGCAGAAAGCGGCCATGATTTCAGGTATCGGATCGGACAATCTGCGGCTGGTGGAAGTTGACGGCTCGTTCGCCATGAATCCCACTGCGCTCGCGGCACAGGTTGAGTCCGATAAGCGCGCCGGCCTGCTGCCGAGTTTCGTCTGCGCCACGGTGGGAACGACCTCATCGAACGCGATGGACCCGATTCCTGCGATTGCCCGCGTTTGCCGCGAACACAATCTGTGGTTGCACGTGGATGCAGCTATGTCGGGCACGGCGGCGCTTTGCCCAGAGTTCCGTCACCTTCAGGACGGAGTCGAGTTCGCCGACAGCTACAATTTCAATCCGCATAAGTGGATGTTCACCAACTTTGACTGCAACTGCTTCTGGGTGGCCGATCGCAAGGCGTTGATTCGCACCTTGAGCATCCTGCCCGAATACCTGCGCAACCAGGCCACCGAGTCCGGCGCAGTCATCGACTATCGCGACTGGCACATTCAGCTGGGCCGCCGCTTCCGCTCGCTGAAATTATGGTTCGTGATCCGGCACTATGGAGTGCAAGGCTTGCAGCACCACATCCGCGAGCACGTTCGCCTGGCACAGCAGTTTGCAGAGTGGGTGCGGAACGACGACCGATTCGAGTTGGCCGCGCCCGCTCCGCTGAATTTAGTTTGCTTCCGCCACAAGACCGGGGATGGCGCAAATCAGACGATGATGGACCGCCTGAACCGCAGCGGCGATCTGTTTCTGACGCACACAAAGTTGAATGGAAAGTTAACTCTTCGCCTGTGTGTCGGTCAGACGCATACGCAGTCCCGCCATGTGGAGAAAGCGTGGAAGAGAATTCAAGAAGAAGCGAACCGGCTGTCGCACGCTGCCTGATCGCCCTGTTCAGATCCCCGTTTTCCGCCCACGGGCGGCTCAATGCACCGATTGAGCATCAGAGTTGGTAATATATTGCTTCCCGCTGCAGCTCAGGTCATTGCGTGCTTGCGAGGAATCACAAGCGGAACCTGAATCGATGGCGCCTTTCCATGCCGAGCGCTACGGTCCGCCACGCCCGGTTAGGGGAGGAGATTGGATGATGGGAAAGTTTGGCGCCGCGTGCGCGCTGATGGCAATGACGCTGGCGATACCCTGCGTCCACAGTTTCGCGCAGACAACCGCTCCGGACCAGACCAGCCAGCAGCCTTCAACCACACAGCAGCCGTCCCCCACTGCGCAGCAGCCATCCACCAGCGCCCCGCAACAGACGCCAGCCGCACAGGAGCCTGCTACGGAAGAATCCATCGCTCTCGGCCGCAGAAAACGCACCAAGGATTACAAGAATTGGACCTTCAACGTGGGCGCGGGCGCGAACATGGACGGCGGTACTACCAAAAGCTTCGTACGCCAGGGTGGATTTGTCGCTTCTGCCGGGGTCGCCCGCAACGCCAATCGATATCTGGGACTGCGCGCCGATTTTATCTTCGCCGACCTTCCCTTGCGCGACTCCGCGCTGGAACTGGCCCAGGCTGCCAGCGCCACCACTCATGCCTATTCCTTCACGCTCGATCCCATCATCAACATTCCCGCCAGCAAGCGCTACAGCGGATACATACTTTTCGGTCCGGCTTTCATTCACCGCACGGGAAGTTTAGGCAATGACACCACGGTTCCGGGAAATCCCTGCACCGCCTTCTGGCGATGGTGGACGGGCTGCCAGAGCGCCAGCATTCCGCTGAGCGGGGACTTCGTCAATGTCACCGAAAATCAGTTCGGATATAACGTGGGCGCCGGCGTTGCCGCGAAATTTCCCAGCGGCGCCGAGTTTTACCTGGAATATCGCTTCATGCACGGTTCCAACAGCCCGGTCACGACCGACTTCCGTCCGATAACGGTTGGATTCCGCTGGTAGCGCCGCGACCGCGCTGGAATGAGATTCCCTATTCCGGGTTCTTCCGGTAACTCCACAGCCCGGCCGCGTTGTGCTGAAGTTGCACGAAGGAAGATGCCGTGATCGGCTCTGCAATGGGCGTTTCGGAGTTCGCCTCTTCAATTGCCGCTTCAATCGTGTGGTGCATCGGCGCCAGCGAACACGCGGGATCGGTCGCCGCGGCATCGCCCGCCAGCAGCAAGGCCTGGCAGCGGCAGCCGCCAAAATCCTGACTACGCTGGTCGCAACTGCGGCAGGGCTCGGGCATCCATTGTTCTCCGCGAAAACGCTGGAACGACGGCGAATCCTGCCAGATGGAATCCAGCGGGCGCTCGCGCACATTTTCGAAACTCATGCCGGGAATCACTTCCGCCGCGTGGCACGGCAAGGCCTTCCCCGATGGATTAATCAGCATCAGTCTGCGTCCCCAACCACCCATGCACGCCTTGGGGAAACGCGCGTAATAGTCAGGCACAACGAAATCGATGCGGATGCGGCCGGCCAGGCGTTCCTCCGCCGCCTTGACCGCCGAAACTGCGGTCTCCAATTGCGCGCGAGTGGGCAGGAGCGCGGCACGGTTCTTCAGGGCCCACCCGTAATACTGGGTATGCGCAATCTCCATCCGATCTGGGGATAGCCGCTCGATGAAGGCGATCATTTCATCGAGATGATCGATGTTCTGCCGGTGCACGACCAGATTCACCGTAAAGGCAACTCTATGCCGGCGAATCCATTGGGCGAGTTCGATCTTGTGCGCGTGGGCTTTGGCCCCGGCGATCCAGTTGGCGGAGACTTCGCGCGAATCCTGAAAGCTGAGCTGAATGTGGTCCAGGCCGGCCTCAATCAGCGATTTCATGCGGGGCTCGGAGAGGCCGATGCCCGACGTGATCAGATTCGTATACAGGCCAGCCGAACGAGCGCCAGCCATCAACTCCGTCAGGTCAGTGCGTGCCAGCGGTTCGCCGCCGGTAAAGTGCACGTGCAACATGCCCAACTTCCCCGCTTGATCGAAAACGCTGAGCCAGTCACGGGTAGAAAGTTCTTCCGACACCGCCGTCATCTCCACCGGGTTCGAGCAATAGACGCAATGCAGCGGACAGCGGTGGGTTACTTCGGCGATGAGAGCAAGTGGGTTAGAAACCATGGGTGCGCTGACTCCAGCATATCGTGCTCCACCGGAAAAATGGTGGCCCATGTTTCGATCCGAAAGAAGGCGCAGTAGCGCGTCAGGTCTCCACGCTCCACGTCCCGGCTTGACAATATTTCTTATTTCTGCAATTATCGAAATATGGCCGCAGGCAAAAGCGCCGATCGGGTCCTAAAGTACGCCGACATGTTCTCCGCCATGGGAACGGAGGCGCGCTTGCGGATTATGCAACTGCTGCTCGAGGCTCATCCCGAGGGCTTGGTGGTCGGCGAAATTCAAGACGAACTGGAAATTCCCAGCTCGACCTTGTCCCATCATCTCGACAAGCTGAAATCCGAAGGATTGGTCGACGTGACGCGCGAGAGCACCTTTCTGCGCTACACCGCCAATACCCAGGCGCTTCAGGAAATCCTTCAATTTCTGTTCGCCGAGTGCTGCACCCGTAACCAAGCGCTCAGTCCCGACTGCGTCATTGCCTGCTGCAAATGAGGAGTTATGGAAAATATTAAAGAAGTCGTTCGCGAAAAATACGGCCAGGCCGCCCTGCGAGTCAAAACGGGCGGCAGTTCGTGCTGCGGCGGCAGCGCCGCAACGGGATGCTGCGACCCTATCACGTCGAATCTCTACGACAATGCCCAGGCGGGACAAATTCCCGAGGAGGCTATGCTGGCCTCTCTTGGCTGCGGAAACCCGACGGCGCTGGCGCAATTGAATCCCGGCGAGATTGTCCTGGACCTCGGCTCCGGAGGCGGAATTGATGTCCTGTTGTCGGCCAAGCGCGTCGGGCCCACCGGAAAGGCTTACGGCCTGGACATGACGGACGAGATGCTGGCGCTGGCCAATGAAAACAAGCGAAGGGCAGGGGTTGAAAACGTCGAATTCCTGAAAGGCGAGATCGAGGATATTCCACTGCCAGAGAACTCGGTCGATGTCATCATCTCGAACTGCGTCATCAATCTGTCGGCGGACAAAGACGCCGTCATTCGAGAGGCATTCCGTGTGCTCAAACCAGGGGGCCGGTTCGCCGTCTCCGATGTCGTCACCCGAGGCGACGTACCACCTGAGATTCGTCAAAGTGTTCTTGCCTGGGTCGGGTGCGTGGCAGGCGCCATGGAAGAAACCGAGTATCGGAGAAAACTCAAGTCGGCCGGATTCGCGGAGATCGAGGTTGAGCCGACCCGCGTCTATCGAGTCGAAGATGCGCGCGAGTTTCTCGCTGGACAAAACATCAACGTCGACGCCATCGCCTCGCAAATCGATGGAAAATTTATGAGCGCGTTTGTGCGCGCGGTCAAACCCGGATCCCCTCGCAACTAGCATGAAGAGCCACTACAACGTGCTGTTCCTCTGCACTGGCAACTCCGCCCGATCCATCATGGCGGAAGGCATTATGAACTCGAAGGGACGGCCCCGCTTCACCGCCTACAGTGCTGGGAGCCATCCTTCAGGAACGGTCAGACCGGAGGCTTTGCGGCAACTGGAAGCCGCTCACATTCCAGCCCATGGGTTCAACAGCAAGTCTTGGGAGGAGTTCTCAAAGCCGGACGCGCCGCAACTCGACTTCGTTTTTACCGTCTGCGACAGCGCCGCGAAGGAAGTCTGCCCGATATGGCCGGGACAACCGATGACGGCACATTGGGGAGTTCCCGACCCTGCTGCCGTCCGTGGAACGGAAGAGGAAATCAAAAGGGCGTACCGTGAAGCATTCTTCCTGCTCGACCGCCGCATCACCCTTTTCCTCATGCTGCCACTTACGTCAGTCGACAACCTGGCGCTCAAGACAAAACTCGATGACATCGGGCGGCGATGAAATTCACCCTCACGGCTCGAATGACAGCGGAGTTCCTCGGAACCGCGTTTCTGGTCGCTGCCGTCATCGGCTCCGGCGTCATGGGTGAGAAGTTGGCAGGCGGGAATGTGGCCATCGCTTTATTGGCCAACACGATCGCGACCGGAGCTGCGCTGGTTGCTTTGATAGCCACATTCAGCCCTATTTCCGGAGCGCACTTCAATCCGGTTGTCAGCCTGGTTGACGCCGTCCGTGGCAGCCTTCCCTGGAAGGATGCATCTGCCTACGCCGCCGCCCAGGTTACGGGCGGAATTTGCGGGACCGTCATCGCCCACCTGATGTTCGGGCTTTCCCTCATCTCAGTCTCGCATCACGACCGCCACGGATGGCCTACGGTGCTAAGCGAGTTTGTGGCCACGTTCGGCCTGGTTCTAGTCATCGCGGGTTGCTCCCGCTTCCGGCCGTCAGTTGTCCCCTTCGCGGTCGCGACGTATATCACTGCTGCCTACTGGTTCACGGCATCGACATCGTTCGCGAATCCGGCGGTAACCATCGCCCGCTCGCTTTCCGATACGTTCGCCGGGATTCGCCCCATCGATGTCCCGCTGTTCATCGTCGCGCAAGCGCTTGGCGGCCTGGCGGCGATATTCATTTTCAGCCGGCTCAATCCGATTGATGGGAGCAGCGGTTGACTGGTATTCTGATGCTGCTTCGGCACGAACAGGCGAACCTGTTGCCCTGAAGCCTGCGGGAATGGGCGACACCCTTGGTCTTCCCGAATCCCCGCAGCAAGTTGAAAGCTTTCCAATAGGCCGACGTAGCTCAGTTGGTAGAGCAGCCGATTCGTAATCGGCAGGTCAGCGGTTCAAGTCCGCTCGTCGGCTCCATTCTTCAGCATTTCTCTGGTTGACCTCCGTACCGCTTTAATCATCTTCTCCTTTCTGATACTGTTTTACGTTTGCCGCAGAAGAGATTTGCTGTGACCGGCATCACAGGGAAGCGGGCCAGCCGCGCGTAAGATTGCGCTGGGGCGGCGGTGTTGCGATGGTGGCGTCTAAGGCACTGGTCGTCTCTGACGAAAGGACAACCGTTTGATCGTTGGAGTTCCGAAAGAAAGTTATCCGGGCGAGCGGCGAGTGGCGCTCGTTCCCGCCGTCGTTCCTACCCTTGCCAAGGCCGGGCTCGAAGTCATCATCGAGCCCCGCGCAGGAGAACAAGCCGGCTACCCCGATTCCGCGTATACGGAAAAAGGTGCGAAAGTTGCCGCCGATCGCGCGGCGGTTTTCGCTTCCGCCGATGTCATTGTGCAGGTCCTCTGCTACGGCTCCAATGACGTCACCGGCAAGGCCGATCTGCCGCTGCTGCGCAAAGACCAGCTGCTGGTGGGCTTTCTACGGCCCTTGGGATCAGCCGAAGTCGTACAGCAGATCGCGGCGGCGGGAGTCACGGCCTTCTCCGTCGAACTGATGCCGCGCACCACGCGCGCGCAAAGCATGGACGCGCTTTCTTCCATGGGTACAATTTGCGGCTACAAAGCTGTGCTGGTGGCGGCAGAAACGTCGATTCGAATTTTTCCCATGATGACGACGGCCGCGGGAACCATCACTCCGGCGCGCGTGTTTGTGATTGGCGCGGGCGTGGCCGGGTTGCAGGCGATTTCCACTGCCCGGCGATTGGGCGCGGTCGCTTCGGCCTACGACATGCGCCCCGCCTCCAAAGAACAGGTGCAAAGCCTGGGAGGGCGCTTCGTAGAACTTCCCCTTGAAGCCCAGAACGCCCAGGACGCGCGCGGCTACGGCACAGCGCAGGACGAAACCTTTTACGCGCGGCAACGTGAACTGCTGGGCCGCGTGGTGGGCGAAAGCGATGTGGTGATTGCCGCTGCCGTGATCCCCGGCAAAAAATCGCCGGTGCTGATTACCTCCGACATGGTCAAGCGCATGGCGCCCGGATCGGTGATCGTCGATCTGGCCGCCGAACGCGGCGGCAATTGTGAACTCACGCGCACCGGCGAAACCATCGAGGTAAACGGCGTCTCCATCATGGGTGCGATCAATCTGGCCAGCAGCGTGCCTTACCACGCCAGCCAGATGTATGCCCGCAATCTCACGACGTTTCTCACTTACATGGTGAAGGAAGGCAAGCTGCAATTGAACATGCAGGATGAAATTATCCGCGAGACCATGGTGACGCGCGGCGGCGAGATTGTGAACGCTAGAGTTCGCGAATTCTTCAAGCTGCCGGCGCTGGCAGCGCAGTGACGAGCGGCTCAGCGCCGGCTGAAACCGGAAACTGGCAACCGAGAACTGAGAACTGACTCTATGAACTCCAATCTCATCGACATGCTGTTCATCTTCATGCTCGCTTGCTTCATCGGCTTTGAAGTCATCCGCCATGTATCGCCCCTGCTGCACACGCCTTTGATGTCGCTGACCAACGCCCTGGACGCGATCGCCGTCGTCGGCGCGATCGTGCTGGTGGGCGAGCGCAAGAGCGAGTTCGCCACCATTCTGGGGACCATCGCCATTGTTGCCGCCACCAGCAACGTGGTCGGCGGATTCTTCATCACCGACCGCATGTTGAAGATGTTCAAGTCGAGCCGCCCGGCAGGCAAGAAATCATGACCCCTTTCGCCGGAAGTCAGCACGTCATCGAAATCATCTATCTGATCGCCAGCGCGCTGTTCATCCTCTCGCTGAAATGGATGAGTTCGCCCACCACCGCCCGGCACGGAATTCTGGCGGGCGAGATCGGCATGGTGCTGGCCATCGCGGGCACGCTGCTGCATCACGGCATCGTCGATTACAAATGGATCGCCATCGGGCTGGTGCTGGGCAGCGGCATCGGCATTCCCCTGGGCATGGTGCACATGACGGCTGTTCCGCAGCGGACGGCGCTCAGCCACGCTTTCGGCGCGCTGTGCGTGACCCTGGTGGGCACGGCGGAGTTTTATCTCCGCACCCCCAACGTGCCCAAATTCATGATGTCGGTTCTGTCGATGGAGGTGATTCTCGGCGGTCTGACTTTCACCGGCAGCCTGATGGCCGCAGGAAAATTGCAGGAAATTCTGCCCCAGCGCCCCATCACGTACCGGGGGCAAAATTTCGTCAACTTTCTTCTGTTCCTGGCAGCGGTAGGCAGCGCGGTTTATCTCGTGCTCCATCCCGGGGAGAAGGAACTTTTCCCCCTCATGGTGGGAATCGCGCTGATTTTCGGAGTGCTGCTCGTCATTCCGATCGGCGGCGCGGATATGCCCACGGTGATTTCCCTGCTGAATTCCTACGCGGGATTATCCGCGGCGGCCATGGGCTTCGTGCTCGACAGCAAGCTGCTTATCATTGCCGGCGCCCTCGATGGATCCTCAGGATTGATCCTGTCGGTAATCATGTCGAAGGCCATGAACCGGTCGTTCACCAACGTATTGTTCGGAGCCTTCGGCCAGGTGCAGGCCTCCACCGCCGGGGCGGGAGAAGCAAAGACTGCACGCAGCGCCACTGCGGAAGAAGCAGCGGCCATTCTCGCGGCGGCGAACAAAGTAGTGATCGTTCCCGGCTATGGCATGGCGGTTGCGCAGGCGCAGCACAAAGTCCGCGAGCTTTATGATTTGCTCACAAAGAAGGGAGTGGACGTTCGCTTCGCCATCCATCCTGTCGCCGGACGCATGCCCGGGCACATGAACGTTTTACTCGCCGAAGCTGACATTCCTTACGATCGCTTGATCGAAATGGATGAGATCAACGGCGACTTCCCCCAAACCGACGTCGCGCTGTTCATCGGCGCAAACGATGTGACCAACCCCGCTGCCCGTACAGACCAGTCAAGCCCCATCTTCGGCATGCCCATTCTCGATGTCGACAAGGCCCACACCGTCATGGTGATCAAGCGTTCCATGAGCCCCGGCTTCGCCGGAATCGACAACCCGCTTTACTACCTCGACAACACGCTCATGCTGTTCGGCGACGCCAAGCAGTTTACCGGGGCGATCGTGAAGGAGCTGGGCGGGCACTGAGGTTTACGGGGCTGAGGGCGGTGCTATCATGATAGCAAACAAGGTGATATCGTGATATCAAGCTGGAGGCACCCTCTGCATGGCCCAACTTCTGGTGCGCAACCTCGAAAACTCTGTTAAAGCCCGCCTCCAGCGCCGCGCCAAGCGTCACGGCCACAGCATGGAGGAAGAAGTCCGGAACATCCTCCGCGACGCGGCCAACCGGGAAGAAAAGCCCGAGTATGGTTTGGGGACGGAGATCGCAGCCCTATTTCCAAAGACTGGGCCAGACCTTCAGTTTGAGAAGCTCTCCATTAAAATCAAGCCGCCCAACTTCGAAAAATGATCATTC
>DATLKM010000207.1:0-20312 GCA_035538435.1 Binatia bacterium | reverse complement strand
AAGCGGTATCAGTTGGAAGTGATCGACTAGGCGCATCCGCCATTCGCGATCCTGAAACCAACGCGGACTTCATCACTCTGGCTCGCGTGGCAAAAACCCAGGGCCGCCGCGGCGAAGTGGCTTGCGAAGTATTAAGCGACGTCCCCGATCGATTTACTTCGGGAATGAAGTTGCTGGCCCTGCCCGGCGATAGCGGCCCGCGCCGCGAGGTACAGATCGAAGACCTCTGGCCGCACAAGGGCTTGCTGGTGTTGAAATTCGCGGGCGTGGATTCGATCTCGGCCGCGGAAGAGTTGGTCGGCAGCGAGTTGCAGGTGCCGCTGGGCCAGCGTTCGCAGCTCGATCCCCGCTGGAATTACGTGAGCGATCTGGTCGGCTGCGCCGTGTTCGACCGCGGCCGGGAAATCGGCCGCATAGAAGAAGTGCACTTCGGCGCCGGCGAAGCGCCGTTGTTGATTGTCGGCGATGCCGCCGGAAAGGCGTTCGAGATTCCCTTTGCCGAAGCGTATCTCGCGGGCATGGATGTCGATCGCAAGCGGGTCAACATGAACCTGCCCGAAGGCCTGCTGGAAGTGAACGCGCCCATGACGCCGGAAGAAAAGCGTGAGCAGGCGCGTCCGGCAACAGGCAAAAGGTTTACTGGGGGCTCTGAGACCTGAGTACCGGGAACCGAGATCTGGTTTTGAGAGTTGACATTGTTACCATTTTTCCAGAGTTCTTCCGCGGTCCTCTGGATCACGGCATCACCCGCCGCGCCCAGGAAATGGGCCAGGCGGAAATAAAGATTCACGATCTCCGCGAGTTCACGCGCGATCGTCATCGCACCGTCGATGATCGGCCCTTCGGCGGCGGTGAAGGCATGGTGCTCAAGCCCGAGCCGCTGTTCGAGTGCCTGGAAGCGATGAGCGTAGCGCCCCGCGAAGAGCGCGTGAATGGGTCGGTGAAAGAATCGGTGGTTTTGCTCTCGGCGCAGGGAAGGCCGTTTACGCAGAGCATAGCCGCCGAACTGGCCGCTCTCGACCGCTTGGTTTTTATCTGCGGACGTTATGAAGGCGTGGATGAGCGGGTGGCCGGGCATCTCGCCGACCGCGAGCTGTCCATCGGCGATTATGTTCTAAGCGGTGGAGAAATGGCCGCCGCGGTGGTCATCGAGACTGTGGTAAGGTTGCTTCCCGGCGCCGTCGGCAACCAGGCTTCGACGCAGCAAGAGTCGTTTACGGCCGCGGTCGAAGATCGACCGCGCAGTGCCGCCGATTCCACCTGCGGCTCGAACGGATTGCTCGATTACCCGCATTACACGCGGCCCGCGGATTTTCGCGGCATGAAGGTGCCGGAAGCCTTGATGACCGGCAACCATGAGGAAATCCGCCGCTGGCGCAGGCAGCGCGCGCTGGAAAAGACCTGGCGTAACCGCCCGGACTTGCTGGAAAACGCGATGCTCAGCGAAGAAGACCGGAAATTTCTGGCCGCGCTCAAGGCGCGGTGAAACGACGAAATTGATAGAATCGGGAAGGAAACACTATGTCGAATCTCATCATTGAAAAATTGCTGGCCAAGACCCAGCGCGCCGATATTCCGCAGTTCGGCTCGGGAGACACGGTCCGCGTTCACGTCAGGATCAAAGAAGGCGACAAAGAGCGCCTCCAGGCGTTCGAAGGCGTCGTCATCAAACGCGACAACGGCCCGCAGGCCAGCTTCACCGTCCGCAAAATCAGCTTCGGCCAGGGCGTCGAGCGCATCTTCCCCGTTCACTCCAAAGTGATCGACAAGGTCGACATCGTGCGCTCGTCCAAAGTACGCCGCGCCAAGCTCTACTACCTGCGTGGATTGAAGGGCAAAGCCGCCCGCCTGCGCGACATCGAATAAGCCCCGAACGATATCGAGGCGTCATTCCGAAGCCCCGCGCTTTCTCCGGCGGGGCTCCTGCGTGGAGCACCCGATGGCCGCGAAGCCTACTTCGTCCCGGCCATCTGGGTAATCACTTCCAAATCGGCAAAGTCTTCCTTGCGCGGCCGGCGCAACCGTTCCAGCACGTAATCGAACAAGGGGCGGTCGCCCTGCCTTATCTCCTGGAACTCAATTCCCATGGCTCGATTCGCGTCTGTGGTGTAGCGCACATTTCCGTGCAAGGCCACGCTCACGTCGCACAGCCGCAACACCAGCCGCAGCGCCGATCCCGGCGCAGCCGTCTCGTCGGCGGCGATCAGGCATCCGAATTCTGAGATTTGCTCCAGGCGCCCTTCGCCTCGCGCTTTCCCCCCGATCTCGACCACGTCGGCATCCCCGGTTACCTCATAACGGGGCCGCCGCCTTCGATTCGGCGCGCCCTGCGCCTCCCGCCGCCGTACTCCGCCCGGAACCAGCGGCAAATATTGTTCTTCCATCTGCCGCAACTCTTCTTCCCAGGGAATCTTCCCGCCGGCAATGCATTTCACCGTAAACTGCCCGCGCAGCGCCGAATTCGGGTCTCCGGCCCAGATCACCTGGCACAACGATTTCAGCCGCCCCCGCTCCACCGTCACCAGATCTCCCGGCTTGACATCGCTGCTCCCAAGCAGGCGCGCGCCCTGAGGATGAATGTCGTAGGTGCAGGCAAACTCCTGGCCCGCGCCGCTTTGCCGCGTCAGCCGCACCGGCAATGCCAGGTGAATCAATTTGTCGACGGATACCGCGCCGTACGCTTGCTCGATCGGCGGCAGGGTCGTTTCTTGGGAGCTCAAGTGGTTCCTCGTCTTCTGAATCTGTCCGACCATAGCAGTACATGTACCGTCGGACAATGTACCCCCGTAACCAGCGACGTGGTTACCGCGGCAGATGGGTGCCGAGCTGACGCTCGCCCGGACAGCCGAGGGCGGCTGTCCCCACAGCGCAATGTTTCCCCGATTTCCGCTTGCTCCCACAAGCCGCCGCGAGGGAAGATGACGGCATAACACCACTGATGCCGCGCCAGATCAAAATAACGCCCGGCCTTTCCCCCTCCGCCGCGAAACTGCGCCTGCTGAAAAAACTGCGCTGCACGCTGCGCTTTGAAAAAAACGCGTGGGCCTCCGGCTCAACCCTGGTTGCCGGCGTGGACGAAGTCGGCCGCGGCTCCCTGTTCGGTCCAGTCGTGGCAGCCGCCGTCATTCTCGATCCCTCTTATCGCATTCGCGGCTTGCGCGACTCCAAACTTCTGCTTCGCGAACGCCGCGAAACTCTCGCGCCGCGCATTCGTGAGCACGCTATCGCCTGGGCTGTCGCTGCCGTCGATTCCGCCCGCATCGACCAGATCAACATCTACCACGCCTCGCGCCGGGCCATGCTCGAAGCGGTCAAACTTCTTCAGCCCGCTGCCGATCACCTGCTCATCGACGCTCTCAAACTCGACTGCGAATTGCCGCAGCAGGCCATCATTCACGGCGACGCGCTCTGCGCCTCCATCGCCGCCGCCTCCATTCTCGCCAAGGTCGAGCGCGACCGCATGATGTGCGAGTGGGATACCGTCTTCCCCGAGTATGGCCTGGCTTCGCACAAGGGCTACAGCACGCCGCGCCATCTTACGGCCCTGCGCGAACACGGCCCCACACCCCAGCACCGGCAATCGTTCGCGCCGGTCTGGCAAAATCCCGTGCCCCAGGAAGTGTTCGCGTTTCTTCAGGAAGAAGCGCCTGCCGAAGAAACTGAACTTTCGCCGGAAGATGTCCTGGTTGAGGAAGTCCTCGCCGCCGAAGGCTAGCGGCGGGTTCACTTTAGCAAAGAAGAATTCCGTTTCCCCTGTGGTTCTCCGTGCCCTCTGGGTTGAAGGGATTGTTTTTACCGATGCGGGCACGACGGATTATTGAGGCACGCATCGGCAATCATCAGCCGCTCCACCGGCTTCCCGCCGACGATGTGCGACTCGATGATCTCATCCACGTCCTTTTCCGTGACATGCCCATACCACACCGCCTCCGGATAAACGACCAGGTTCGGCCCGTGTTCGCACTGGTCGAGGCAGCCGGACTGATTGGCCCGCACCCGCCCCTTCAGTCCGCGCTCAGCCAGTTTCTGCTTAATTAGTTTTTGCAGGCGCGCCTGTCCCTCGGGATCGCAGCAGGGGCGCGGGCTTCCCGGCGGCCGCTGGTTGCCGCAGATAAAAATATGTTTTTCGAATTTAGGCATTTGACGGTTATTTTACCGGTCGGTCATGGCCGGCTCATGCTTTCCGGCCCGCGCTTTTCGACATTGTGCTTCCGTAAACCTCTTCCGCCCGGCTCAGCGCGTGCTGGACGTTAGCGCAGATATTTTCCTGTCCGACCACCTCTTCGAACTCGGCCTGATGCATAATCTTCGCCGGTTGCTCCCGCGCTCCGCACAAAATCAGCGTCCGGCCCGTAGCGTGTAACTCGCGGGCGACTTCTTCAATCGCGAACAGCCCCGTCGCGTCGAGGGCGGTCATATTTCGCAGCCGCAGAATTACCACCGGCGGCAGGCGCTCCAGGTCTTCGGTTACAACTTTGATTTTATCGGTCGCCCCGAACAGAAACGGCCCATGAATGCGGAAAATGGTGGCGTACTGCGGAATGTGTTTGCCCTGGAGAATGTGTACGCGGCCGTCTTCCACATAGTCGCCGGTGACCTGCGAAACGGTGGTCGTTGCGGCCACCCGGCTGATGAAGAGCAGGGCCGCAAGCATCATCCCCGCCTCCACAGCGACGGTCAGATCGGCAAATACGGTCAGGGCAAAAGTCACTATCCAGATGCTGATGTCCGTTTTCGTCAGCTTCAGCAGTTGGGGAATCTCGCGCCATTCACCCATATTGTAAGAAACGATCATGAGGATCCCGGCCAGCGCCGCCATGGGAACGTAACTGACCAACGGTGCGGCAAAGAGCAGAATGCACAAAAGAGTAAGCGCATGGATCATTCCCGCCACCGGCGACTGCGCCCCAGAGCGAATGTTGGTCGCCGTGCGGGCGATTGCGCCCGTGGCCGGCAGGCCGCCGAACATCGGCGAGCAAATGTTGGCGACGCCTTGCCCGATCAATTCGACATTGGGATTGTGATGGTCGTTGCTCATACGGTCCGAGACAACCGCCGACATCAGCGATTCAATCGCGCCCAGCATGGCAACCGTAAGCGCAGGCCCCAGCAATCCGTGGATCAGATCGGCCCGGAATTTGGGGATTTGCAGGTGCGGCAGGCCGCTCGGAATTCCCCCGAACTTGCTGCCAATGGTCTCCACCGGCAGCTTCAGAAAGTAAACCGCGGCAGTCGCGGCCAGCAGGGCCGCGATCGGTCCGGGAATGCGCCCGGAAATGCTGCGGCAGGCAATCAGGATCAGCAAAGTGAAAAGCGCCAGCGCTGTGGCGGCGGGTGAAAGCGTATGGAAATTCGCCGCCAGAGCTTTCATGCGCAGCCAGAACACGCCGGGGACTTTATCGAGATGCAGTCCGAAAAAATCTTTCACCTGTGTGCTGGCAATCAGTACAGCAATTCCGTTGGTGAATCCAAGCACTACCGGCCGCGGAATAAACTTCACCGCCGTCCCCAGTCCGGTAATGCCCATTACCACGAGCAGAACACCCGCCATCACGGTGCACATGAACAGGCCGTCAACGCCATGGGCGGCCACGATTCCCGCTACCACCACCACGAAAGCTCCGGTCGGGCCGCCAATCTGCGTTTTCGATCCGCCGAGCGCCGAGATCAGAAATCCTGTGACGATGGCGCAGTAGATGCCGGCTTGCGGCGTCAGCCCCGAGGCAATGGCAAAAGCCATCGCCAACGGCAGCGCCACCAGTCCGACTGTGACACCCGCGATCAGGTCGAGCAGGAATTTCTGACGGTTGTAGTCCCGAAGGCAAAGCACCGACTTCGGGAGCCAGTTTTCGGGGAAGAAAATACGCGCCATTCTTGCATTATCACCGCCATCAGAGTAAATCGAAATAAACTGGAGGGGTTCGCCTTTGGTCACGATGCATGTAGGGCAGGATCATGACCTTCATGAAATCTAAACACAGAGAACACGGGGGGACACAGGGTAGAGCGATGCGGCTTCCCTGTGTTCGCCCGTGCCCCCTGTGTTTAGGGACTTTGAATAACCACGACGCTGATGTTGCGGGCGCCGGCGATTGCCATTCACGCCGTGCACACGATAAAATAATTCGTACACGTCTTCTCCGCTTTTCATCCCATTAAGTCTTAGCGCAGCATAGCCGCGGGGCAAGGGTGTGCGACCCCGGGGTTGATGCATACCTTCGTGCATATGTGCGACGCAGCTATGCGCACGGCTTACCCCTGATTGGAGCCGGAATTTGAAAACTGGCAAGACTGCGGTAATCGTTGGCGCCCAGTGGGGCGACGAGGGCAAGGGCAAAATCGTCGATGTCCTCTCGGAAAATTTCTCGGTCGTGGCCCGCTACGCCGGCGGACACAACGCCGGCCACACCGTCATCTTCAACGGCAAGAAGTTTATTTTGCAGTTGGTGCCCTGCGGCGTCCTGCGCCCCGCCTGCCGCAGCGTGATCGGCAACGGCGTCGTTCTCGATCCCATCGCCTTCCTGAAAGAAGTGGCTGCTCTCCGCGAAGCCGGCCTCAAGGTCGATGGCAATCTTTTCGTGTCAAACCGCGCCCATGTGATTCTCCCCTACCACCGCATGATCGAACTGGCGGCCGAGAACGCTCCCGGCCGCGTCAAGATCGGCACCACGTCGCGCGGCATCGGCCCGGCTTACGAAGATAAGATGGGCCGCCGCGGCCTGCGCGTGGCCGACCTGCTCGACCTGACTCTGCTCAAAAAGCACATCGAAAATGCCGTGCGCGAAAAAAACATGATCGCGCATGCCCTCTTCAACTCCGAACCCCTCGATGCCGACAAAATGTACGCCGAATACGCCGCCGCCGCGGAAAAAGTCGCGCCCTTCGTCGCCGATACCGCAGTCCTGCTGAACCAGGCGCTGGCATCGGGCGGATCGATTCTGTTCGAAGGCGCCCAGGGCACCATGCTCGACATCGATCACGGCACCTATCCCTTCGTCACTTCTTCCAGTGCCACCTCCGGCGGAGCGGCCACCGGAACCGGCGTGCCGCCCAACGCGATCCACTCCGTCATTGGCCTTACGAAGGCGTACTGCACGCGCGTGGGCGAAGGCCCGTTCCCCTCGGAAGAAAAAGGCCCTGCCGGCGAGGAACTCCGCAAGCGCGGCAACGAGTATGGCGCGGTCACCGGACGTCCCCGCCGCACCGGATGGCTCGACTTGCCTCTGCTGCGCTACGCTGGCATGATTAACGGCATCTCGTGGCTGGTGGTCACCAAGCTCGACGTGCTCGACCAACTCGCGGAAATCCCCGTGTGCGTGGCTTACAAGGTCAACGGCCAGGCGGTGACCGAGATCCCGGCGCAGGCCAGCGGGTACGACAAACTGGAGCCGGTTTACCGCAAAATGCCCGGCTGGCAAACGTCCACCCAGGGACTCACACGTTTCGACCAGCTACCCAAGCCGGCGCAGGAATACCTGCGGTTTATCGAGAAAGAAACCGGCGCGAAGATTGGCATGGTTTCCACCGGCCCCGACCGCGACCAGATCGTTTTCCTCGACGAATTTGCAACGGCCATGCGGGCGGCTTCATCTCAGAAGGCGTAAAATCGTTCGATTCACGCGGAACACAACAAGGAGCGCACAATGGTGGTTCTGGCAGTCACGTGGATGGCCAAGGCCGGCCACGAAGGCGATGTAGTCACCATTTTCGCGAAGTTAACCGAAGAATCCAGAAAAGAACCCGGCTGCCTGATGTATCAGGTCCACCGCCACAAAACCGAGTCGCGCCGCTTCTTCATCTACGAGCAATATAAAGATGATGCCGCGCTCGAGGCCCACCGCAGCGCCCCGCACTTTTTACAATTCGCCCGCAAGGAACTCCCCAAAGTCGCCGACCGCGTGGAAGGCCACTTGTTCGAACCGCTGGGATAGGCCACGTCGGCGCGCTCGGTGTGGAAGAGCGGCCCTTCAGGCCTGCGCAGAGCGAGCGCAGCGAGTCGAACGGGGCCTACATCAAGCGACCACGAACGAACTGTCATCCCGACCGAACCGGAGCGCACGCTACGGCGAGTGGAGGGACCTTGTGCTCTCGCCCGGACCGCCCCAAAATCCTTGTCAATAGGCAATAACTCATCAGAGGAATGCGCTTTGAAAGGGCGTGGCTTCAAGCCGCGCCGCAAGCCGCCGCTCACCGTGGAAAACCGGCGCTTCAGCGCCGCGTCAAAGGGAAGGGCACGGCTTTAGCCGCTGACATGGACTATTTCGACTACCCGCGCGCCGGTCGTCACGCCCCGCGTCAGATATTACTGGTCGAGCGCAACACGAAAGCCCCGAGATCAGTCGGAGCTTTCTGGCACCAAACGCCGTCCGTCAAATTCATTCTGGAATAGCGGATGCCGACCGTGAAGGCATATACAGCCCTTACACCCCCACCGCCTCCGGCTTCCCGGCCAGCAACTGCCGCAACACATACTGCAAGATTCCGCCATTGGCGTAGTAGAGCGCTTCCTGCGGCGTGTCGATGCGCACCGGCGCATCGAACTCCTTCGTCTTTCCGTTTGACGCTGCCGCGCGCACCTTCACCGTGCGTCCCGGCGCGTAATGCTCGATCAGATCGCGGACGCCGGTAATCTCGAACACTTCCTCGCCCGTCAGGCCCAGCGACTCCGCATGCTGCCCCGCGGGAAATTGCAGCGGCAGAATTCCCATGCCGACCAGGTTCGAGCGATGGATGCGCTCGTAGCTTTCGGCAATCACGGCCTGCACTCCAAGCAGCCGAGGCCCTTTCGCCGCCCAGTCCCGCGAAGACCCGGAACCATATTCTTTGCCCGCAAGAATAATCAGCGGTGTGCCCTCAGCCATATATTTCTGCGAGGCGTCGAAGATCGGCATCTCGGTGTTTGTCGGCAGGTAGCGCGTGAATCCGCCTTCGGTCGCCACCAGCTTGTTGCGCAGACGAACGTTGGCGAATGTTCCCCGCACCATCACTTCGTGATTGCCGCGTCGCGATCCGTAGGAGTTGAAATCGGCCGGCTTCACGCCGTGCTCCTGCAAATATTTTCCCGCCGGGCTGTCTTTTTTTATCGAGCCGGCGGGAGAAATATGGTCCGTCGTAACACTGTCTCCCAATACCGCCAGCACGCGGGCGCGTGTAATGTTGCCCACCGCCGAAGGCTGGATTTTCATGTCGTCGAAGTACGGCGCGCGGCGAATGTAGGTGGAATCTTTTTCCCAGGCATAGGTTTGTCCCTGGGGAACGCTCAGTCCGCGCCAGCGCTCGTCGCCCTGGAAAACCTCGGCGTAGCTTTTCGTGAACATATCGGCGTTAACGGATTTTTCAATCGCTTCATCCACCTCGCGCTGCGTCGGCCAGATGTCGGCCAGATAAACCGGCTTGCCGTCTTTGCCTTGGCCGAGCGCTTCTTTGCGGAGATCGGTGTCGATGCGGCCCGCCAGCGCAAACGCCACCACCAGCGGCGGCGACATGAGATAGTTCGCCCGCACTTCCGAGTTGATGCGCCCTTCAAAGTTCCGATTGCCCGAGAGCACGCTGGCCACGACCAGATCTTTTTCGTCAATCGCCTTTGAAACTTCGTCGGGCAGCGGCCCGGAGTTGCCGATGCAGGTAGTGCATCCATACCCGACAATGTGAAACTTCAGCTTTTCCAGATACGGCATGAGCCCGGCGTTCTCCAGATAATCGCGCACCACTTTCGATCCGGGAGCCAGAGAAGTCTTCACCCAGGCCGGGACCTGCAAGCCTTTTTCGACAGCTTTTTTCGCCACAATGCCGGCGCCGATCATCACGGATGGATTCGACGTGTTGGTGCACGAAGTAATCGCGGCAATGACCACGCTGCCGTGCTGGAGCGAATTCTTCACACTGGCCGCAACGTGTTCATGAACATTGGGATCTTCCACGCCGATGGCGGCCGGACTTCCTCCTTCGGCTTCCCACTTGGAGGAGTTCACGTTCCCCGAATGCGAGACAGAGGCAGGGGCGACGGCCTTGGCCGCCGATTTCGGTTTGATCAACGAGGGCAGCGCTTTATGAAACGATTCTCCCGCGCTCGACAGCACCACTCGATCCTGCGGCCTCTTCGGTCCCGCCAGGCTCGGCTCAACCGACGCGAGATCGAGCGACAGCAATTCCGAATACTCCGCCTGGGGAGTCTTTTCATCGTGAAACAATCCCTGCTCGCGGCAGTACGCTTCAACCAGCGCAATCAGTTCAGGGCTGCGTCCGCTCAGCCTCAAATACTTGAGGCTCTCTTTATCGACCGGAAAGATGCCGCACGTCGCGCCATACTCAGGCGCCATATTGCCGATCGTCGCCCGGTCCGCCAGCGGAAGATCGGCCAGCCCCGGCCCAAAATACTCCACGAACTTCCCCACCACCCCATGCTTGCGCAGCATCTCGGTGATGGTCAGCACCAGGTCGGTCGCTGTCGCTCCCTCGCGCAATCGCCCGGTCAACTTCACCCCCACCACCAGCGGTATCAGCATCGACACCGCCTGCCCCAGCATCGCCGCCTCCGCCTCAATCCCGCCCACTCCCCAGCCCAGCACCCCCAACCCGTTAATCATGACCGTGTGACTGTCCGTTCCAACCAGGGTGTCGGGGTAGGCGACGGATTTTCCGTCTACCTGCTGCACAAAAACCACGCGCGCAAGGTATTCCAGGTTGACCTGATGCACAATGCCGGTGTCGGGGGGAACGATGGCCAGATTGCCAAACGCCGTCTGCCCCCAGCGCAGGAAGGAGTAGCGCTCTTTGTTGCGCTGGAATTCCAGCAGCGCGTTCAGGTCGAAAGCGTTGGCGCTGCCGAATTCGTCGACCTGCACGGAGTGATCGATGACAAGCTCGACCGGCTGTAGCGGATTGATCAGCGCCGGGTCGCCGCCCAGTTGGCGCATGGCGTCGCGCATGGCGGCCAGATCGACAACACAGGGAACCCCGGTGAAATCCTGAAGCAGGACGCGGCTGGGAGTAAAGGCGATTTCTTTATCCGGCCGGGAGTTCTTATTCCAGGCCGCCAGAGACCGAATATCTTCTTTCTTTACATTGCGGCCGTCTTCGGTGCGCAGCAGGTTTTCCAGCAGAATGCGCAAAGAGTAAGGAAGATGCCTGGTCGGGATTCCCTGCTTGTCGAGCCCGTCGAGGCGGTAGATTTCGTATTCTTTTTTTCCGACTTTGAGGGAGGAGCGGGAATTGAAGCTATTGAGGGACATAATTTCCTTCCTGATGTTCGCGGGCGGTCTCTCCCATCTCTAATAGCGAGAGATATGACGCACACCCGGTTTGGGCGCGGTAGCGGAACCTTCTAGTTTAGTCGTTTGGTGGTGCTTGCGGAAGGGGCGATCGGGGGCGAAAAAAGCTCAAACACACCAGAATCGCGCGATGCAGGCGAAGATTTTACTCGTCCTCTCCGCGCCGTTAGGACTAGAACCCCTCTTAGCTGGCGGGAATCGCCGGCAACCAAAGCGGGCAGTGGAGCACCCCACCGCTCCCTTAAATGCTATTGCAGGTGCAGGGAACCCTTCCAGTACACAAAAGTTGCGTGGAATCAATGGAATTCTAAGTTTTTGGGCTTACAGCAAGTCTGAGACTCAATTACAGGAGGCTCCTGATAGGACGGGATTGTGAGTGTCGATACTCTCACAGTGGAAGTTGCGCGGTAAGGCCGCTTCCAGGGCCGCTAACCCGGACCTAGCCTGATTTCCCAAGGAGACTCCCGTGGCGACTTGCGCAATTTCCGCGACCGCAGCTCATATCATCCCTACCAGCCAAGAAACAAGCCGCACCGAATCCGAAGGCACTCTGGTGCAAAGGGCCCAGCGGGGCGATGAGCAGGCCTTCGCCACTCTGTTTCAAACTCACAAGAAGCGGGTTTACTCGGTTTGCCTGCTCATGACCAAGGACATTGCCGAAGCCGAAGACCTTACGCAGGAAGCGTTCCTCCAGGTGTTCCGCAGCGTCGGCTCGTTCCGCGGCGATTCGGCTTTCTCCACCTGGCTTTACCGCGTGGCGGTCAATACCGTTCTGATGAAGCTGCGCCGGCGCAAGGCCCCCGCCATCGTTTCCCTGGATGAACCGGTTTCGTCGGATTCGCCATCGCTGCGCCGGGATGTAGGCAAGGCCGATCCGCGCCTCAGCGGCGCCGTCGATCGCCTGGCCCTTCGCCGTGCCATGCAGGAACTGCCCGAAGGCTGCCGCCAGATTTTTGCCCTGCACGAAGTCGAGGGCTACCAGCACCACGAAATCGCGAAGATGCTGGATTGCTCGGTGGGCAACTCCAAGTCGCAACTCCACAAGGCGAAGATGAAGATGCGCGACCTGCTTTTCCCTAAACGCAAGATCATGCGCCGGCCCACTCCGGCCCAGATGGGTGAATCCTCGTCCCCCAGCGGGCGAAGCGCGCGGGCCGCCGCCATGCCTTTGTCGTACGGTCTGGCCGGGGAATAGATGCGGTTGTGGGAAGTAGCTCTAACCGACAAGAAAGCAATGCGCACAAAGCCAGTTGGACGAGAGGATGATGTCAGTGGCGCCTGGGGCCATCGTAATTGTGGAAGTCGAACGCGGGGAGGCGGAACCCTCGCCCGTGCGCCGGAAAGAACAAAACGCTCTTGCAGTCGGCCCGCTGGCTTGCGTGGAGATTCTTGGCCGCTCAACGCTTGAGCGGACCCTGCAACAACTGGCCGCCGCGGAAGTGGAAGTCATTACCGTGCTGGCGGCGGGTGACGTGGATTGCGAGAGACCGGCGGCGCCGGCCTCTGTACGGTTGCAGTTCCGCCGCGTCCCGGATGTTCCAGCCGCGCTGGCTCAGACCATCCGGCAGTATGCCGAGATGGGCATTGCGCATACTTTTGTACTGTCGGCCAACGTTTACGCGGAAACCGATCTGCTGGACTTTTTTTACTTTCATCGCGGGGCGGGGAACGCGGTGACACGGCCCCGCGATCAGGAAGGCCCGCTGAATTGGTGGATGGTCGATTGCGCCAAGGTCGGAACAAGCCAGTCGGAACATCTGCTGCAAGCCGGGGAACAGATCGCGCCTTCCTACTTTGTGGCCGGATATGTTCGCCGCATGAACCATCCGGAAGAGATCCGCCGCCTGGCAACCGACGCTTTGGCCGCGCGATGTGCTTTGCGTCCTTCGGGAAAAGAAGTGAGGCCGGGGGTTTGGGTGGATGAAGGTGCGTATCTGGATCGCAGGTCGCGGCTGGTCGCCCCGCTATACATCGGGCGAAATGCAAAGATCGGCGAAGACGCCCTGATTACCCGTTCGAGCAGCGTGGAAAGAAATTGCCAGGTCGATTACGGCACGGTAATTGAAGACAGTTCGCTGCTGGCGCACACGCACGTGGGCATCTGGCTCGATGTTCGCCATGCCGTCGCCACGGGGAACCGTATCTGGAGCCTCGAGCACGAAGTTCTGCTGGAGATTTCCGATCCCGCGATCATGCGCTCGAATCTCTCTCGGAAAGAGCCGGTTTCAACGTCCGAACCGGTCGAACGGGAAAGCGAAACCGCCGTTCAGGAATTTGAAGAAGAAAAAGAAAAAGCTCCGGCGCCGGAAGCATGGCAGCTGGGAGCGAATCCGATCCAGGGGTGAATGTTATGACTTCCAGGAATCCAGTCATCGTGATGCAGGTGCCGGTCGAGCTTAATTTCGCGGAGGGCAACGAGTTTCTGCTCGAAATGCAGCCGCTGCTGGAGGGCGATCGCCCGCGCATTGTTCTTGACTGTTCGCAGGTCATGCACGTCGACAGCGCCGGGGTCGAGCTGTTGCTGCGCTGCATGGAAGAGGCCATGAAGCGCGACGGCGACGTGAAGCTGGCCTCGGTTTCGCCGACCATGCTGGCGATCCTCGAACTCATGCGGGCGGACCGCGTGTTCGAGATGTACGAAAGCACAGAAACAGCGGTGGCCAGTTTCCAATACCTCCCATCGAATGAAACTCAGCAAACTCTGCCCTGGTATTCGGCGGAGTTTAACGCCGGAAGTGCGAACGCTGCCGATTGAGCAGCCCAGGGAAGGCGACCATGGAAGCCAGAAAGAAAGTATTGGCGCTGGGACTTTGCGCTCTGTGCACCGCCTGGATGGAAGCGCCAGCGAGCGCCCAGGATTTCGCCGCAAGGGCTACGGCCGCATCCTCTTCAGCGGCGTCGTCATCCGGCGATCTCGCTTCTCCAGTTTCAGTTTCTCAACTTCCGGATAGCCCGGGAACGGTGCTGGCACGGCTGGGAGAACCCGCCCAACCGCGAAGCGCCCTTCTCGCGGCTTTGCCGGAGCCGGGCCAAGCCAGTCAGAACCAGAGCGGCCAAAATCAGAGCGGCCAGAATCAGGGCAGTCAGAATCAGGGCAGTCAGAATCCGCCCGGCCAAAATCAGTCGACGGAACAGCAGCAGGCGCCGCAGCGGCCGGTTGGCACGGCAGCTTCGGAAGCGCCGAACGCCTCCGGCGTGGCGGCATCGCAGCCGGCGGGGGTGGCGATCGCTCCGGCAAAGCAGCGGCGAAAACGTACGCTCGTTCTTAAGATGGGAGCAATTATCGGCGGCGCCGCAGCAGTCGGAGCCGTGGTGGCCCTGACCGCGGCGACTTCGAGCCGTCCGCCCGGAGCCCATTGATCCAACGCAGTTTGCGCCGTTTGGAAGAGAACTTCTTTAACACTTGCGTGGCCCAGCGTGATTATCCTTTCTTTCTCCGGCATCGACGGCGCGGGCAAGACGACGCAGATTTCGTCCCTCGAGAACTGGCTGTCCGGCATGGGTCTGCGGCATGTAACCCTCACCTTCTGGGACAACGTAGTGGCTTTTTCGCGCTTCCGAGAAACCGTGAGCTGCAAAGTTTTCAAAGGCGACAAAGGAGTGGGAAGCCCGGAAAACCCGCTGAACCGGCGCGACAAAAACGTGGCTTCCTGGCCGGTTTCACTGGCGCGATTGTGTTTCTACTTTGCCGATGCGATCAGCTTGAAAAGAACGGTAGCCAAATTGAAGCTGGGAAATGCCGACGTGGTGATCTTCGACCGCTATATTTATGACGAACTGGCGAACCTGCCGCTTGGCAGCGCAGCCGGGCGTACGTTGGTGCGGTGGTTGTTGAAGATGGCGCCCGAACCGGATATCGCCTTTATTCTCGACGCCGATCCGGCCGCGGCCCGGGCCCGGAAACCGGAATATCCGCTTGAGTTCGTTCGCAAGAACCGCGAAGCCTACCTGGCGATGGCAAGACTTGCGGGTGCGATCACCATAGTCGGTCCCGCGTCGATCGAGCAGGCCGAGTCGCAAATTAAAGAGAAATTGCTGGAGCTGATGTCCGCCTCCGAGTTGCAAGAAAGTGCGCTCCGCGTGGCCAACTTCACCAACTGATCCCACAAGGCCGCCGCCGCGGGATTTAGAACTGATCGCTTCTCCGCGCGCATCGCTTTTCGCAGCAACCATCTGCAACCCACTCCACATCGAAAAGGAACCTGTGAGCTGGGCCTTAGCGACCACGGGGCCCGAGGAATAATGAAAATTTGTCTGGTGACTGCCTTCCCGCCCAGTCTGGGAGGGCTCAGCGAATACGGTCTGCACATTGCGGAAGAACTGCGCCGCAATCCATTGTTGAGCGTCAAAATTCTGGCCGACCGAATCCCCGACGGGCAGCCCGAACTGGAAGGATTCAGCGTAGAGCGCTGCTGGTCGTTCGACGATCCCGGCAACCCCGTGGAATTGCTCCGTGCCATCCGGCGGCTCAAGCCCGACGTAGTGTGGTTCAACCTGCTGTTCAGTACATTCGGCAGAAAACCCTGGAACGCATTTCTGGGACTTCTCACCCCATTGCTGGCGAGGTTGAGCGGACGCTACACGCACGTCACACTCCACCATTTAATGGATACGGTCGATCTCAAGGACGCCGGCGTCCGCCACGCGCGCGTCTATAAAATCGCGGGCTCGCTGGCCACACGCATTCTGCTGCTCTCCAATTCCGTGTCGGTGCTCATGCCGGGATACCGCAAAATCCTGCACGAAAAATATGGGCGCGACAACGTCCATTTGCGTTCGCACGGAATTCTGACCAGGCGGCCTGAGTTTCCCGACATGTCGCGCCGCGGCGATCCTACGCACCGCATTCTGGCTTTTGGAAAATGGGGAACTTACAAGCGGCTGGAGTTGATGATCGAGGCTTTCGCAACCGTGGCCGATGTCATGCCGAATGCCCGGCTGGTGATTGCCGGCGGTGACCATCCCCAGGCGCCCGGCTATGTGGAATCGATGAAGAAAAAGTATGCCGGCGAGCGCGTGGAGTTCACCGGATACGTCCACGAAGACGATTTGCCGAGTCTGTTTCAAACTTCGTCGGTAGCGGTTATGCCGTATTCATCCTCGACGGGATGCAGTGGCGTGGCCCATCTGGCCTGCGCCTATGGGGTGCCGATTCTGTGCGCCGATCTGCCGGATTTTCGCCAGATGGGCGAAGGCGAAGAACTGGCCATGGAGTTCTACCGGCCGGGCGAGGCGCTGGATCTGGCGCGCAGCCTGATCAGCCTGCTCTCGGATCGGGAAAAGCAGCAAGCCATGTCGGTGCAGAATTTCTCGACCGCGCTGCGCATGACTATGCCGACCATCGTGCAGAAGTATGTGCGGCACTTCGAACTCGACCAGCGCAGCGAAGCGCTGCGGCAGGTGACGCGCTTCCGGCGCTTGCCGGGATGGGTGCCCTCGAAATCGCTGATGCTGCGGCTCATGACGCGCAAGACCCACGGCTGGGTGCAACGCTCGGTTATCGCACCGCAGCCGCGGAAGCGGACCGCGCGGCAGGCCTTACTCGACCGTGACGTTGACGGTGGTGGAAAGCTGGGTGCTGCCGGCTTTGCCCTGAACGGTAACCGTGTAAGTGCTGTTGGCGGCTGGTTCGGCGCTGCGCACCTGGCTGGCGCCGGTTCCCCCGCCGCAGGCAATGGTCATCATGGCGGCGGCGAAAACAGCGAGCAACGCGAGCCGGCGGGCGCGGCGTGGTCCGCGGCCCATTCCGAACAGCGACATGCCGACCGGCAACAGGCCGGCGGCGAGGAGCGGCAACAGGCGGTTTCCCGAGTGCCCGCTAACGGCGCTGGCAGAAGCCGAAGCGATGGTCAAAGTGGAACTGGCGGTGCCGCTGCCGGGGGTAATGGAACTGGGCGAGAACGAGCAACTCAGGGTAGCGGGGAGCCCGCTGCATGAAAGCGCAATCGCCGAGTTGAACGAACCCGACTGCGGTTTCGCACTCACCATCAATTTTCCCGAGCTTCCCGGAGCCAGAGACATCGCCGCCGGTGCGGCTGTAAACGTCACGCTCGAGGTGGTTGAACCCGCCGTGGAAGCGCAACTCGGAGCATAACTGACCGCGCTCGTGATCTGGTTCGCCAGGCTCGGTTTTCCCACCGCCTGCACGAACATCTTGTAATTGCCGGAGGGAATCGGGAAGCTGCACAGGTTCACGGTGCGGTTGCCTTCTTCAGTGGTGGTCAGCGGCATTAAGTTCTGGCCGTCGGTGCTGATGTAGACGGTGTAGTGGTCAACCGTGTTTTCCTGCCCGCTGATATTCCACTGCAACGAATTCGAGCTGATCGAAGCCGAGGAAATCGACAGGCAGTTGTCGATGCCGGATTCAATTTCCGTCGCTTCTTCATAATCGTTCCACGTCACCAGTTGAAGATCGGGCAGTTGCTTGCCCGAGTTGTACAAGCCGTTGACTTCCGAAAAAGTCTGGAGCCACGTCTGCCCGCATTGCTGGCTCATGATGCGGTCAGATCCCCACGAAGCCAGCGTGTCGTTGAATCCCTTGTAAGTCGCCCCGATGGTCGATTCGCCGCCGTAACCCATGCCGGTCTGATAAAAGCTGGTGAGGTAGGGAAGTCCGAAATCGGACGCGGTCGGCATCACCCAGGCATAGCTGCCGCCGCTGAGTGCGTGGCTGAAGCCATTGTTGTTCTGGAAAATATAGGCCGGCTGCGTGCTCAGTTCGGCGGTCGCCGAGTTCCAGTCGATCGTATAAAGAAGATCGATGTTGAAGTTTGTCACCACCGGCTGCCCGTTGATTTTCATGTATGCGGGCGACGGGAAGTAGGTCTTTTCGATGTACTGCAACTGATTCACCAGCGCCTGCTGCGGCGAACACCCCGGACAGGAATCCCATTCCAGCGCGCCCTCGTCAATCATGATCGCGAAGGTAAAACCGGGATGCGCTTCCGCCGCCGCCATGATTAACTGCGTCGCCTGGTCGATCTGATTGCCGGGGCCATACCAGTCGATGATCACGCCATCGATGCCGCGGCTGATCATGTCATTCACCTGATTGGCCGCCTGCGTGGGATCGGTCGAACTGTAGCCGTTATTGATGTGGTTCGACTGTCCCCACCACATCACCATGTGCGCATAAACCTTGGTTTGGTTGCCGGAATAGAGCAGGGTGTGAACATCCACTTTGCTGATATTGCCGGCGCCGCGATTTCCATTTGTTTGCGAACTGAAACTGTTCGCCGCGCTGGTGTTGTTGGCAGTCTGCGCCGTCAGCGTGGTCGTGGGAACCACGTAATTCGAAGCGGCGAAAGAGGGAATGGAAACGACAAAACTGGAAAGAGAAAAAACCACAGCACAAACCAAATTTTTGTGATGCATTCGTCCTCAGGGCGGGTCTTGCCGAGGATCTTGCACGAACCTGTCGGTCAGAAAAAGGATGGCAACGCCCGAAGCCATAGATTTCCTTGTTGGCTGACCTGGTCTGTCTGGGAACGCAGTAACGTTACGACGGATGAATTGTGGAAAGGAAGCTAACGTTGGGACATGAACTTGCGTGCTAGAACCTGAGGCGGGGTGAGGCGACCTGGAATGCCGGCGTGGGAAGCAGAGAACTTCCTTCAAGGGCTTGCCGGTCGATGCTCATTTCCACGATGCGCACGCGCCGCGGGTTTCGGCGGGTGTGCGGAAGCTTTGCCCTCGTCGCGACGTCGGTCAATCAGATCCGGTCGCGCGAAGGTAGCCTCTCAATCCGGGCTGATCTCAAACTGACGCGGCGGCAAAACCGGCAAGTCCGGGCGATCCGCATCCCGCCAGAAAACTTTGAAGCATTCGCCCTCATTTTGCGCCGCCCACGAACTTCCATCCTGATATTTCACTGAGACCGGAAAAAACGTCCAGCCCAGCACCGCTTTTGCGCTCTCCCCGCGCAGCCCGGGCTTTTCTATAGTCTGTTCCTGGCCCGGCCAAATCTGCTCAGTCGTGCGCCACTCCGGCTGAAACGGACGCCGCAAGTCCTGCGGCGCCATAAACATCTCCGAGATGATGCTGGCCTGCGCAATCGTTTTTCCGCTCGTGTTCTTCACCGTCAGCGTATTTTTCTCCGGCGAATTCCAGAAAGTAAGAGCCGTGAAAGTCACCGGACAAGGCTGGGTCTGCGGTTTATAAATAGTGAACACCGCCATCATCCCTCCTTCCATGTGATCTTCCACGTGGCAGTGAAACATCCATGTGCCGGGATTATCGGCAATCAAGTCGACCGTTTTCATGCTTCCGGGAAGAAGTTCGACTACGTCGGTGTTGTGGCGGTCTTCGACAACGGTTAAGCCGTGCCAGTGCGGCGTGTGCAGATCGATCTCGTTGCCCATGGCGAGCAGATGCCAGCGAACTTTTTCGCCCTGCTTCATGACCAGCCCCGGGAGATTGCCGAAGATAAATCCGTTGATCGAATAGAACAGCCCCGCCTGCTTGCCGCCCATCTCGTCAAAAATCTGAAATGAGGTCACGAATTCCCGGTCCACGTCCTTCGGCGAACCGTCCGGCTTCGCTTTTCCCTTCGCAGTCACAATGATGGGCCCAATCAGGCCGGCATTGACTTCGATATTGGGATCGACGTGCGCGTGATACCACCAGACGATCGAGCTGGGCTGTCCCGGGCCGGGCCCGCTCGCCGGCGTCGCAAACCAGTGATAAGTAAATTTCCGGCCGGGCGCCACCCGGTCGCCCTTGCCAAACGGAATGTAGAACGAGCCTTCGTTGTCTTTGTCGTAGCGCAGGCCGTGCGGATGCATGTCGTGGCCGAGATGGGCGCGGTTCAAAAATTCCACGACCACCTCATCGCCGACTTCGGCGCGAATGATCGGGCCCAGAATTCCCAGCCACTCCGGCTGCGGTTTTTTCGTGCTGAACGTATCGTCGGTGTATTCGATGAAACGGGTCTTGGGCCATTGCAGCTTGAGCGACCACGGCTGGCGGATGGGTTCGGCGTTCAGCAGGTTCATGCCGCTGGGCGCGTAATTCCAGGTGACGTCTTCCGCCGCAATGTAGTAA
>DATLKM010000206.1:0-21451 GCA_035538435.1 Binatia bacterium | reverse complement strand
CAGTGCGGCCTGCCCAAGAAGATGGCGCTCGAATTGTTCAAGCCGTTCATTTATCACCGCCTCGAACAGACGGGCAATGTCACCACCATCAAGCAGGCAAAGGAAATGGTGGAGCAGCAGGAACCCATCGTTTGGGACATTCTGGAAGAGGTCATCAAAGATCATCCAGTGCTGTTGAACCGCGCTCCCACCCTGCACCGCCTGGGCATTCAGGCGTTCGAGCCGGTGCTGGTGGAAGGCAAAGCCATCCGCATTCACCCGCTGGTCTGCACGGCCTTCAACGCCGACTTTGACGGCGACCAGATGGCGGTCCACATTCCGCTGTCGCCGGAAGCGCAGGTCGAAGCCAGCGTGTTGATGCTCGCTTCGCACAACATTCTTTCGCCGGCCTCGGGCCAGCCGATCACCGTGCCCACCCAGGACATGGTCCTTGGCTTGTATTACCTGACCAAGGCAAAGCCGGGCGCGAAAGGTGAAGGCCGCACGTTCGCCAACATCGAAGAAGTACTGCTCGCCCTCGAAATGGGCGAAGTGGAAACGCTTTCGCCGATCCGCCTGCGTTACTCGGGCGAACTGATCGACCTGACTACTGCGTACGACGATCAGGACATCATTCACACCGAGCCGGTGCAGGTTGATCGCGCATTCATCAACACCACTGTCGGCCGCGCGATTTTGAACGACCACATGCCCGAGGGCATGCCGTACATCAACGGCCTGCTTAAGAAAAAGGGCATTGGCGCGCTGGTGAACTACGGCTACCTGCGCTTTGGGCTCGAAATCACGGTCAAGATGCTCGATGAAATCAAGGAGTTCGGGTTCAAGTATGCGACCCGCGCCGGTCTTTCCATCGGCATTGACGACATGGTCATTCCCGACAGCAAGAAGATCCTCGTCCGCGACGCCGAAAAGCAAGTCGTCAACGTGCAGCAGCAGTATCTGGACGGCGCGATCACCAACGGCGAGCGCTACAACAAAGTCATCGAAATCTGGTCGGCGATCACGGAAAAAGTTGCCGACGAGATGTTCGGCGAAATGCAGAAGCGTGACAAGGAAGGCGCGATCAATCCGATCTACGTCATGGCCGACTCGGGCGCTCGCGGATCGAAACAGCAGATTCGCCAGCTCTCCGGCATGCGCGGATTGATGGCCAAGCCTTCGGGCGAAATCATCGAGTCGCCGATCACGGCCAACTTCCGTGAGGGGTTGACGGTGCTCGAATATTTCGTCTCGACCCATGGTGCGCGTAAGGGCCTGGCCGATACCGCTCTTAAGACGGCGGATTCGGGTTACCTGACGCGCCGTCTCGTCGATGTGGCGCAGGACGTCATCATCAGCGAATACGACTGCGGCACAGTCGACGGCATCTACGTGCAGGGCATCGTCGAAGCCGGCGAAATTATCGAACCGTTGCGCGACCGCATCGTTGGGCGCGTATCGCTCGAGAAGATCAAGGACTACGACGGCAACACCATCGTCGATATCAACAACGAGATCACCGAAGAGCTTGCGGGTTCAATCCAGGCTGCGGGTATCGAACGCGTGAAAATTCGTTCGGTGCTCACCTGCGAATCGAAGCGCGGCGTTTGCGTGATGTGCTACGGCCGCAACCTGGCCTCCGGCCGTCTCGTCGAGCTCGGCGAAGCGACCGGCGTCATTGCGGCGCAGTCGATCGGCGAGCCGGGAACGCAGCTTACGATGCGTACCTTCCACATCGGCGGCACGGCGTCGCGAGTTTCCGAGCAGTCGCGGCTGGATGCCAAGAACAACGGCACCGTCCGTTTCATCGGATTGCAAACGGTCAAGTCCAAGACCGGCGACCTGGTGGTGATGAACCGCCAGGGTTCGATCGCTGTGGTCGATGACAAGAACCGCGAGCGTGAGCGCTACTCGGTGGTTTACGGCGCCAAACTGAAGGTGAATGACGGCGATCGCGTTGAACTCGGCAAAGTGATGGTCGAATGGGATCCTTACACCTTCGCCATCCTCACCGAAATCGGCGGCACAGCCCAGTTCAAAGACTTGCAGGAAGGCGTCACGCTGCACGAAGAAGTCGACGAGGTCACCGGCTTGTCGCGTCACGTGGTGGGCGATTCTCCCGATGAGAAGCGCCAGCCTGCCATCGTGGTGAAGGGCAAGAGCAGCAAGCGTTATCTCATGCCCTCGCGTGCTCACTTGATGGTGCAGGATGGCGACACGGTATCTCCGGGTGACGTGCTGGCGAAGATCCCGCGCGAAACCACCAAGACGAAGGACATCACGGGTGGTCTGCCTCGCGTGGTCGAACTGTTCGAGGCCCGCAAGCCCCACGAAACCGCGGTCATCAGCGAAATTGATGGCACGGTCAAGTTCGGCGAGATTTCCAAGGGCCAGCGGAAACTTTACGTGCAGGCCGACAACGGCACCGAGAAGGAATACCAGGTGCCGCGCGGCGTTCACATCAACGTGCAGGAAGGCGAGCGCGTCAAGGCGGGCGAACCGCTCATGGATGGTCCGCTCAACCCGCACGACATCCTGGCCGTGCTCGGCGAAAAAGAGCTCCAGGCTTACCTGGTGAACGAAATCCAGGAAGTCTACCGCCTGCAGGGCGTCAACATTTCGGACAAGCACATCGAAGTGATTGTCCGCCAGATGATGCGCTGGGTGAAGGTGGAGGACGTGGGAGACACCACGTTCCTGCTGGAGCAGCAGCTGGATAAGTTCCGCTTCCGCGAAGAGAACGAGCGCGTGATCAAGGAAGGCGGCAAGCCGGCTACCGGACGGCCGCTGCTCCTCGGCATCACGAAGGCGTCGCTCTCGACCGATTCGTTCATCTCCGCGGCGTCGTTCCAGGAGACCACGCGCGTGCTCACCGAAGCCTCAATTCAGGGCGCGGTCGATCACCTGCGCGGCCTGAAAGAGAACGTCATCGTCGGCCGCCTGATCCCTGCCGGAACCGGCATGGAGTACTACCGCAACGTGCGCCTCTCGCCAGAAATGGAAGAGGCCGCGGCCAAGGTACAGGCGGAAGTTTCGGCGGCGTACGAAGAAGCCGAACGCGCTCTGGAAATGATGCGCCACGAGGGCGAAACCGAGGAACTGGCCGCAGAGTAAATCGCGGTACAATGGTTACGGGGGCGGCCTTTGGTCGCCCCTATTTTTGTATGAGTGCGAAAGAGAGCAGTAACAACCTGAGTGCCTTTGCTGAAAGCAAATTGCCTTCCATTTGCTTGGCGAGCGGGACTTTTGCTCAGGTGACAAGAACCGACAGATGCATGCGAACGCAAAACGATTGCCGGCCGAGGAACATGCCTCGCTTCCTTCGTTGCAACCTATGCCGCGTGGTCCTAAGCTAGGGCCAGCGATGCTGCGCTTTCTCCGGCTTGTGCGACTGGCATTTTGGCGTGCCTTCCAGCACGACGCGTTTTCCATTGCCAAAGCGTCGGCCTATTCGTCCATCCTGACATTTTTTCCGGCGCTGCTGATTGTAGGTTCGGTGCTGGCGACCTGGCGCAAGGGCGCGCCCTACATGCGGGAGATTACCTACGCCCTCTCGCGCATTCTTCCCGCCGGCAGCAACACGGCCATGAGCTATATGCGCGGCGCGGTGCAGCGGCCCTTCGGGCTGCTGGTGACGGCGTCACTGATCACTTTATGGACGGCTTCGGGCGTGATGATCTCGTGGATGGAGGGCTTCCGGCGATGTTATGAACTGCCGAAAGTGTGGGGACTGGTGAAGGAGCGCCTGATTGCCTTTGGGCTGGTGATTTTTGCGCTGCTGCCCATGACTTTCTCGACGCTGCTTGTGGCATTTGGCAGCAAGATTGAAACCGACGTTCTCTTCTATACCGACCGTGAATTCAGCCCGTACATTCTGCTGATGTGGACGATCATCCGCTGGATCATTGCCACCCTTACAAGCATTGCCGTGATTGCGCTGATTTATCACAACGCGGTGCCGCGGACTCAGCCCTGGCACACGGTTATACCCGGAGCGACGCTGGCTACCGGAATGTGGTTCTCGGCGACGCTGCTTTTCGGCTGGTACCTGCGGCATTATGCCGATTACAGCATTTTGTACGGATCGCTGGGCGTGGCCATCGCCCTGCTGGTATGGATGTACATGGTGTCGCTGGTGGTCCTGGTGGGAGCGGAATTCAACGCCATGCTTTTCCCGCGAGCCATGCTGGGGAAAGAATTGATCGCCGTGAACGGGCGGAGGACGGCGGACTAGGAGATCGGCAATTCTTTCACGAACAGTCACGCACCGGCCGATGACCGCCGATAGGGTCATTGAGCGGAGCAACTGACGATACTCAATCCCCACCCAACATGAGCCGGAGAAGAAAGTGAAGCACAACGCAAGACCAGCTGCAATATCCAATCATTCTGCATTTCCCCGCCGCGCGAAAATTATCTGTACCATTGGGCCGGCTTCGCACCACGAACAGGCCATGCGCGACCTGCTCTGGCTGGGGATGGATGTGGCCCGGCTCAATTTTTCTCATGGGACGCATGAAGAGCACGCGCGCAATATCGATCGGTTGCGCCTGGCGGCGAAAAAGGAAAATCGAACGCTCTGCATCTTGCAGGACCTGCAAGGGCCGAAGATCCGCACCGGACGGCTGGAAAACCACGAGCCGGTTGAACTGAAAACCGGTTCGACCCTGGTCATTACGCCGCGCGATATTCCGGGAACGCCGGCCTGCATTTCCACTACTTTCACAAAGCTGGCCGCGGAGGTTTCCCCGGGTTCGCGCATTCTGCTGCGCGATGGCCTGATCGAGCTGCGCGTGCGCAGCATTCGCGGAAAGGACGTGGTTTGCGAAGTGGTAAATGGTGGCATGCTGGGCGAACATCAGGGCATCAATCTGCCCGGCACGGCCTTGTCGATCCCGGCGATGACGGCGAAAGACCGGAAAGACCTGGAGTTCGGCCTGGCGCATGGGGTGGATGCGGTCGCTCTGTCGTTTGTGCGGTCCGCGGCCGACGTGAACATGGTGAAGGAGATTGTGGTTGCCCGGGGCAGCGACGTGCCGCTAATCGCCAAGCTGGAAAAACCGCAAGCCATCGATCATCTCGATGAGATTCTGCAGGCCGCCGATGGGGTGATGGTGGCGCGCGGCGATCTGGGCGTCGAAATGGCGCCGGAGCAGGTGCCGGTGATACAGAAAAAAGTAATCCGCCGCGCCGCGTACTGGCGCAAGCCGGTCATTACCGCAACGCAAATGCTGGAGTCGATGATCGAAAACCCGCGGCCTACGCGCGCCGAGACCAGCGACGTGGCCAATGCAATTTTTGACGGGACCGATGCCGTGATGCTCTCGGCGGAAACGGCGAGCGGGCGATATCCCTGTGAAGCGGTGGCTATGATGGCGCGCATTGTGGTGGAAGCGGAAAGCAACATGGCGGAATACATGCAGCGCCGCCGCCGCGAGCGCAGCAGCCTTTCCATCGCGGAAACCATTTGCGAATCGATTGCTCACGCCGCGGAAGATTTGCCCATGGGCGCGATCGCCATTTTCACGGAAACCGGCAATACGGCGAGAATAATTTCGAAGTACCGCCCGCAAGCGCCGATCTATGCTTTTACTCCCAGCATGGCCGTGGCGCAGCGCACGAATTTGTACTGGGGAGCGCAACCGGTCAAGTGCGTGCAGGGGCTTTCGAGCGACAGAATGGTCGAATTCGCGGAACGCGACTTGCTGCATCGGGGTCTTTTGAAAGCGGGTGATGTACTGGGCGTGGTCGCGGGCACGCGGCAAGCCTCCGGTTCGACAAACTTCATGCGGCTGCATACGGTTACTTCCGACGAAGCGGGAGGCGTTGCAGTGAAAAGCAGTCGCCAGTCCCGGCAGAAGCTATAATCCCCGGTATGTCCCAGGAATTTCTTTCGGTGGCGATCTGGCAGCCTTTGCCCGGAATGGAGGCGGCGTCAGTAGCCACCATCCGCGAGATAAGCCAGCTGATTGCCAGCAGGAATTACGGCCATGACGTTCTCTATCTCGGGGCCGATTCGCACTACATCCTGCTGCGCTGCTGGAATTCGCGGGAGGCGCAGCAGACGGCGATGGAAGATCCCGAACTATTGCGCCGCTGGGCAAAGCTGGGGAATGAGATTCGCACGCTCAAAGTGTTTGAAAAAGTTGAGAGCGTGGATGTGGAAGGCGGTTGATCCGCTTGTTCTGAGCCCGGGGGAATCCGCAGACAACTATGAAAGCCGCGCCCGAAGTTTTTACCGACGTCACGGTCGATCCGTTTGTGCGCGGCTGGCTGCACCGGCCTGCATCGGCCAATGGCGACGCGCTGGTGTTAACCCACGGGGCGGGAGGAAACTGTAACGCGCCGCTGCTGGTGGCGCTGGCCGATAAGTTCTCCGATGCTGGTTTCTTGGTGCTGCGTTGTGATTTACCTTTTCGCCAGGACCGTCCCTACGGGCCTCCGGGGCCGCACGACGGCAAGCGCGACCGCGCCGGGTTACTGAATGCCGTCGATGGGATCAAGAAACAGATAAGCGGGAGGGTCTTTCTGGGCGGGCATTCTTATGGCGGGCGGCAGAGCAGCATTCTATGCTCGGAGTCTGCCGAAGCTGCCAGGATTGTGGCAGGTCTGCTTCTTCTGTCCTATCCCTTGCATCCGCCACGGCGGCCGGAACAGTTACGCACACAGCACTTCTTCAATTTGAAAACCCCGGCGTTGTTCGTCCATGGTACACAGGATCCTTTCGCGACCACAGCGGAAATGGAGCAGGCATTGAAGCTGATTCAAGCCAGGACGAAATTGCTGGAAGTGGAAAGCGCCGGCCACGATTTGGGGTTCAGGGGGAAGGCGAAGTCGGAGCAACTGCCCGTCAGATTACTGACAGAATTCCAATCCTTTTACAACTCTAAGAACGCCGGTGAGTGAATCTCCTCGTGCGGCCATGTGCCCGCACTTCAATTCACCCACCCCGACTTCGACCCCCCATTTCCCTTCCGCACGTCGTCATCCGGCGGAATGTAATTTCCGTGTTCGTCGAAGTGAACGTCGCGGTCGTGCTTGCGCATGTAAACTTCGAATTTGCGGGCGGCGCGCCGGCGCTTCCACCGGTAGTAGGAATTGTTCAAGCCGTAATACCACTCAGAGAATGAGAACCGGGCCGCCATTCCGCCCCGCGGCGCGAATTTTACGTACAAATAGCCGAATAACAAACCGCCGAGATGGGCGATATAGGCCACTCCGCCCCGGTCGCCAATGGCGAAAGCCACGGTGACGACAATCAGAATCAATACAAAATACTTCGCCTTGATGAGGAAGGGGAACGGAATCATCATGATCTCGTTCTCGCCAAAGACCATGCCGAAGGCGATGAGGATGGCGAAGATTCCGCCGGAAGCGCCGATGGTGACGGTATCGGGCCGGGTCAGGATGCGGGCAAAGGAAAAAATGATCGTCGTGATCGCCGCTCCGATCACGCCCACAAAAAACAACTCTAAAAATCTCCGCGTTCCCCACGACATCTCGAAGGTCGAGCCGAACATCCACAGCCCAAGCATGTTGCCGAACCAATGCCAGAACGTGAAATGAATGAAGCTGTAGGTGACGACCTGCCAGACGGCGAAGTGAAATACCGTCATCCGGGGAATGAGGCCGAGGTAGGTCTCCACCCATTGGCCTAGCGTTCCGGCTTCGCCGCCAAACGCCAGAAGGATGAGAAACACCCCGGTATTGATCCCGAGCAGCCAGATCACCGCCCGGGTGAAGGGCGGGAAGCTCAACGTCATTTCACGACCGCGCAAGGCATGCTCCTTCTTTAAGCACATTTCACCGCTCGGGTGTGGGGACGACGGCTAAGCTTCGGTGACCGGCGGTATCGACAGCCCTTACAGCAAAGATGACATTATCCTTCGAAAGTTGCAAAGTTGCGCGCTGCACGTTGCCAACCTTTTGGACGTGTTCCCAATCCGGGCTGCTCGTGTTCCGCCATAGAACTTCATACTCGACGGCTCGGTTCCCCGGCTCAGGGTCCCAAGTCAGCGTGGAATCGTTCTCCAACTGCTTCACCGAGAGATGCACATTCGCCGGAGGCGGGGGCGCCGAGGCCAACGAAGCCAGCGTGGCCGCATTCAATCTGGCGACATGTGCAACATAATCGTAATCGACGAACTTGGGCAGATCGCCGTATTCAACGCCGTTCTCGGCCCTGGCATTCTGATGTTGATGGTGAAAATCTTCGCGGAATTCGGTGAAGCGGACGGCTGCGAATCCCTGCTGATTGAACGAATAATGATCGCCGCCGCGCAGGTAGCGGTCGAGGCGGAAAATGAGCAGCGGGGCGACACCGGAATCGTAGGCGCGGCCGACATCGGCGATACAGCGCGCCAACTGGCGGGAAGAAGAATCGTTTTCGCCGCCAAGATTGCGAATCCGATCGATTTGCTGTTCGCCGGCGGCCGCGGGCAAGCCTTCGGAGAAAACCCGCACGACCGCATGATCCTGTTCCGGACTCTTGTCTCCGCCCACGATGTCGTTGTTCAGGACCGCTTCAATGTCCCATCCCTGGTCCCTGGCCATCTTCGCGAAATGGCTGCTCCCGTTCAGGCCTTGCTCTTCTCCGGCCACCGTCAGGAAAATGATCGTGGCGGGAAATCTGAGTTTGCTTAGAACGCGGGCGCACTCCAGGCTTACGGCGGCGCCACTGGCGTCGTCGTTAGCGCCAGGGGCGTCGCTTTTCGTGTCGAGGATGTCGCTATTGCGGGAATCGTAGTGGCCGGTCACCAGCACGATACGCTTGGCGCTCCCGGGGTCCGTACCTTTGAGAACGGCGTAAACATTGGTGATCTCCGTGGGTTGAGGAATGCGGTCGGCGGGCTGTTGGGTAAAGGTGTCGCTCCTTATTTCCAGGCAGCCAGCGCAATCTTTCGAGTAACGCTCGAATTCGGCCTTGATCCATTCACGGGCCGCGCCGATGCCGCGGCCGGATGAAATCGCGGCTGGATCTTGCGCCGAGATGGTGGAGCGAGTTCCAAAGCTCACCAGTTTTTCGATGTTCGCCCGGATTCGTTCCGGGGAAACATCTCCCAGGGCGATAGCAATCTGGCGGTCGACGGCCATAGGCTTCGGCGACGGCTCCATGCGGGTTTGTGGCCAGGCTGCCCCGGGCATGAAAAGGAGCACCCAAAGGCCCTGGCGCCGGAGCAGAGCCCACACCGATTTCGCCGGCCTTGAATGTTCCGGTTTTTGAAATTTGGGCATCAGGTTAAGTGGAGATTCGGGCCGCGGACCAGGAGGGCGGGTTCCATTTTCCCCGTCCGCGCAAAATTTTACGCCCAACTGCCTCCGCCCCCTTGACCTGAGGCAGCGGAGAATCTAAATATTATCAAGGGCATCTGAGGAAGATAGCGAGCCGGACCAAATAGTTGTCGGAGGAATCATGGTACTTTGTCCCGAATGTGAAACTGACTTGGACGTGGATGAAGAAGAGGTCGACGAGGGCGAAATCGTCTCCTGCCCGGAGTGCGGCACGGACTTCGAAGTGATCACGACCAATCCCCTCGAACTGAAGGCGATTGAAGAGGGATATGTCGATGAAGAGGAAGAAGTGGAAAGCGAAGATGAGGAGTGAAGGGCTGCGCTCTGCGCGGTTTGTGCGCCTCCCGTCGATAGTTCTCGCCTATTCGTTTTTTCTTGGCTTGGCTTCGCCGCCGCTTCTGGCCGGTCCTGCGTCCGACAAATTGAAGCCGACCGATCCCTATGCGCTGATCTTTGGAACGGTTTGGGGACCGGATGATCATCCCGTTTACGGTATTAAGGTGAAGATTCGCCGCCTGCCCGATAAGAAGGCAAAATGGGAACTCTATTCCGATCACGCTGGCGAGTTTGCCCAGCGGGTGGCTGCGGGCAAGGCCGACTATGAAGTTTCCGCCGACCTGAAAGGCGTCAAGACGAACGATGGTCAGCCCTTGCACATGGCGGAGCCGCTCGCGGTTCACGTAGAGTATGACGAGCGGGTCGATATTGGCCTGCACTTGACGAAATAGCCTCAGCAAACTGCAACACAGTGTTGGCGGGGGCGGACCGGGTTAATTTCATGTCGGCGACGAAGAGAGCAAACCTGAATTCAGGTCGCACGTGGCTCCTTGTGGCGGTTACAGCGGCTGCCATTTTGCAGATCATCGCGTTCGCGCACGCAGCCGACAAAAAAGACAAGCAACAGGGCCGCCTGCTGCTGGGCAAGGTGCTCGACCAGCAGGACAATCCGGTCGACAGCGCGGTCGTCTATCTGACCGACATGCGGACGCACGTGGTCAAGACTTATATTGTCGGCCACGAGGGGACGTACCGGTTTCCGGGGCTTTCGACGGTCGACTACGAAGTTTATGCGCAATACAACGGGCACAAGAGCGATACGAAGTCGGTGAGCCAGTTTGACGACCGGTCGCAGGTGTATATCGATTTGAGAATCGACATGCGCTGAGGAACGGGCCACGCAGCGGTCACGCTGATTAATCCCCGCACAAGATCAAGGGCAAAAAGAAGGGGCGCTTGAGTGCGCCCCTGTTTCAATGTCCCATAACTTACTGGCTCGAAGCGCTCTCCGCAGGCGCCTGCATGTTGGCAGCTGCCTGATCGAGCTCCAGCGAGAACGTCTTACCCTGGAAGCGCAGACCGGAGAGAGAATTTGGGCCGCTGTCGTTTTTCTGCGTGATAGCGGCGTCGTTGGCCGAAGGTGCTTTCAATTCCACAACGTGCGCCGATGCTTTGGCGACGACGGTTTTGCCTTGCAGAAAGCTGACTTGAACGTTGGACCCGGTGCCTTCCCACTGCACCTTGTAGTCGCCCGGTTTGAGCGTGGTTCCGTTGACCAGAACCGGATTGCCGAACTCTACGCTGGCTTTTGTGTCTTTGCCTCCAGCGAATGCACTCGAAACCAACAGCAACGTCAACCCCAGAACCAGACTCTTCAATACGGTCGCGAACTTCATGACGCTCCTTTTCTTCCTCGATTTCGTCGAGGAACGGCTGGGGCGGCCCGGTTCACGACTGACGCGAGAAAACGCTTGAGTTTTGCCGCGAATCGCCTACAATGCAGCCGTTGGGGTTCGGCGCGCAGATCCATCTCCTGCCGCGCTGTGAACGGGGATTTGTCACCTGGGCCGCCAAACCGAAAGTGAGAAATCCCCCAACCCCGCAATATTTCGACAGGCCAGCCAGCTCACCTCAAGCCGGCCGCCCCGCTGCTCATTACTACGGAAGCAATCTCCAGAAAGTTCCCGACATCGCTTTGAGATTTTTTTCCGATCACACCTTTCAGACGAGTTCCCGGAAATTTCGATAGCGAAAGATTCCGCAAAATTGAAAACCGGGCATCAGGAAATACAAAATCTGGTTGTTGCCTCTGGTGTGAACAGCTGTTTATCGCGCTTTCACCAACTCCAGGCCATCGACAAATGTTTTGTGTGCGCTCAACCGGTCTGAGTCGTCTGCTTGTTGTTCAGAAACAGAACAGTTTTCGCTGACGAGGGCCGACTTGGAGTCGCTTGCGAAAGATCACGTTGCGGGCGGTTGATCTATCATCTGTGCATGTCCACTCAGACAGCACCCGCGCTGGTGCTCACCTTCGAAGAGGCGCGCCGGGCGGTACTCGATCACTGCCAGGCAATTTCTCCAGCCGGGCGCGAAACTGTTTTCCTCATCGACTCTGCCAGAAGAGTTTTGGGCGAAGAGATTACTGCGGACCGCCATATCCCCCCATTTCCACGTGCCACACGCGATGGCTACGCCGTGCGGGCTGCCGACCTTGCCGCGGTTCCGGCTCGTCTCAAGATTGTTGGCGAAATCAGGGCGGGTGCGCCCATCAAAGCAATGCCGCCTGTGAAGGTTGGCGAAGCGGTTGCCATCATGACTGGCGCGCCTGTGCCGGCCGGAGCGGATGCCGTAGTGATGGTGGAGTTCACTTCACAAAATCGCGACTTCGTCGAAATTGCAAGGGCGGCGGCAGCCGGAGAGAATATTGTTCCGCGCGGAGCCGAAGCGAAACGGGGCAGTGCTTTGCTGAGTCGCGGATCGCGAATGAACGAAACGGCTGTTGCATTAGCGGCCTCGGTGGGAAAAAGCAAACTGGAAGTGTTTACCCGCCCGCGAGTCGCGGTGCTGACCACCGGGGATGAAATTGTCCCCGTGGAGATATCGCCGGGAGTGTCGCAGATTCGCAACTCCAACAGTTATTCGCTTGCGGTGCAAATTCAGGAAGCCGGGGGCGAACCACACATCCTGCCCATCGCTCCCGATCAGCCGGGGCGATTGCGCGAACTGATCGAAGAAGGATTGCGCGCCGACCTGCTCATTATGACCGGCGGAGTCTCCATGGGGCGGTACGACCTGGTGGAGCAGACCTTGCAAGAGTTGCGGGCCGAATTTTTCTTCACCGGAGCGAAGATCCAACCGGGACGTCCTGTGGTCTTTGGCCGGTGCCCGGCCGGTCGGGGAGAAGGTTCTAAATATTTTTTTGGATTGCCGGGGAACCCCGTTTCCACCATGGTCACGTTTGAGTTGTTCGCCCGGCCGCTTCTGGAAGCTTTGTCGGGTATGGAGCCGCGCTCGCTTATGTTTTATTACGTGCGGGCAAAACCTGAAATCCGCAGCAAGACCGGGCTCACACGTTTTCTGCCTGCCATTCTTTCGGGCGAGTGCGCGAACGTGCAGGCTGAGCTTGTGCCCTGGCAGGGATCAGGAGATATTGCAGCGCAGGCGCGGGCCAATTGCTGGATTGTCATTCCGCCCGATAGCGAAAAGATCAGCGCCGGCGACTGGGTGGCGATCATACCAAGATAACAATCTCTGAGGGGCGGCGAGCTATGACACTTTCGACGCCGTGTCCGTCAAGGGCAGCATCGCAACCACCACCGTCCCGCTCTCGCCGCTCTGAATGTCGACGGTCCCACCCAACTGGCCAAAGCGTTCGCGCATCCCGCGAAAGCCCACCCCACCGCGGGTAAGCGAAATCGCGTCTTTGCGCTTTTCGAGTGGAATGCCCTTGCCCTCGTCGCGGACCTCGATCCAGATGCGATGTCCCTCCTCGCGCACGCTGATGCTGGCCCTCTCGCCTCCGGAATGGCGATGAACATTGGTCAGGCACTCCTGGATCATGCGAAAAATCGCGATCTCCATTTCTTCAGAAAGGCGGCCGAACTCATCGGGAATCTGAAGATCGACCTTGATCTTGCTGCGTTCGGTAAAGCCGTCGACGTACCAGCGGAGGGCCGAAGCCAGGCCGGCGGCATCGAGCAGAGGGGGATGGAGCAGGTGGGAAATGGTGCGAATTTCGCGATTGATCTGTTCAACAATGGCGGCATTGTCGGTTAAGGCGCGTGAAGCTACGGTATCCAGCCTATTGGCCTGACGCTGGACGATCCCCAGGTTCAGTCCCACGGCGGCCAACAACTGGCCCACGCTGTCGTGCAGTTCGCGCGCGATCTGGCGATGCTCCTCGTCGCGCAATTGCTGCAGGCGACCGGAGAGTTCGCGCAGGCTTTCGTTTGCGGCGTTCAGGTCGGCAGTGCGTTCGGCCACCCTGCGTTCCAGGTCATCATGGGCTTGTTGAAGCAATTGCTCGGCCCGCTCACGCCGCGCGAGTGAACGCCGGTTGGATTCGCCCAGGGCGACGATCAAGGCCGAGAAAAATAAAAACCCGATCATGCCGAAGACGTCACTGCGGGGATTAGACAGCTGAAAACTTCTGGCCGGCGGAAGGAACCAATACCATACCCCGATCAGGGAAACCAACGTAGCCAGGATGGATGGCCCCAACCCGCAGTACCACGACGCGAAAGCAACGGCAGCCCACACGGTGTGGTAGGGATTGGCTTCTCCCATCAGGGGAGTCAGCAACTGCCTGACTCCCAGGGCGGCTGCCGCGCCGAGCAGCCCCAACCCATAGCGCCGTACCGAATCTTCCTCCGAGGAAATTTTTCTGTCCCGAAAAGTGCTCATGCTGTTTCGGCGCCCGACGTTTTTGGTCAGAACACCTACCGCAACCTGCCTTCGCCCGGCCGCAAACCTGGTTCCCCGAGAATACAACCGCGGCCCGGCGAACGCCTGAACATTTTGCGCGTATCGGCAGGCTCAAGCCGTCGTTTGCTTAGTTTATTATATAACACAAGAAATCATATGCTGACACAGATTGACACTACAAAAATCGTTAAAATATACTACACGTAGCGAATAGCATGAAAGCATCGTGCTTATGCTTGTAAGGAGGGAGTGAATGACCGGCGACCAGAAATCTCGCAGCTCACGCCCGGCTGCCAGGTATCGGCAGGTGGAGATCTCAAGTCTAAAGACCGGACGGAACGGCAAGCATCACGCGCTTATTGAGAAAATCATGCAGGAGTTCGTGGCCTTGCCGGAAGGGGCAGCGCTGGAGATTCCCCTCGCCGAGGTTGGCGGCGTCAGCCTGGCCAATTTGCGTTCCGCGGTACATCGCGCGGCCGCCGTGAAAGACCAAAGAATAGAAACCTTGGCCGACAAGGGAAATTTCTATGTCTGGCGGCAAAAAGGTTAACCCGGGGGTCGATTTTGCGCACGACCGTTTGCCCTCGATACAGGAAACACCCTAGGGCAAATGTTGCTGCCTGCGTGATAACAATATGAGGTATTCGTCGGTCTCCCCCTTTGAAAGTCTTTGGCCGACGTCAGCCTGGGCTTAATTCATGATGAGTGGCCAGAGGAAGTTGAGCCTTCTGGATTTTGCCGCTATAACCGCAAGCCGCGGTCGAGTCTGCCGTCGCGCTGGACATACTTCGTCCAGTTGTTTCCTCGCCCACTGCACAGCCTTTATTTTGCGCTATCGGGGATCGATGGATTCGCGGAGCAGGAGAGATTCATGAAACGAAGCGTACAAACTTCCGCCGCGGTGACCGAAGCGCCCGCGAACGATAGTCAGAAAAGCAAGCGCAACGGGAATTCTGCGGTGACCACGGCGCCCTCCTCCGACAGCGCCGATCTGGGCGTGATTCTTGCCGCGCTGCAAACCATGCGCAACGGAGATTTCTCCGTGCGCTTGCCGGGTGGATGGACCGGCCTGGGCGGCAAAGTCGCCGATACGTTCAACTCGATTGTTGCGGCCAATCAGCAAATGTCGCAGGAATTGAAGCGGGTGGGACAGGTGGTGGGCAAAGAAGGCAGGACCCGAGAGCGAACGCGCTTTCACGAATCGCGCGGCGCCTGGGGCGAGATGGAAGTGTCGATCAATACGCTGGTGGAAGACCTGCTCCGGCCGACAGAAGGTGTCACTCGCGCAATCGCCGCCGTCGCACAAGGCAACTTGACCCAAACTGTACGCCTGGATGTGGATGGCCGGCCGTTAGAAGGCGAATTCCTGCGCTCCGCCAACATCGTCAATACGATGATTCAGCAACTCGGCGTGTTTACCGCCGAAGTGACGCGCGTAGCCCGCGAGGTGGGGACCGACGGCAAGCTGGGAGGTCAGGCGCAAGTACCGGGCGTGGCCGGAACGTGGAAGGACTTGACCGATTCGGTCAACTCCATGGCCAGTAACTTGACCGGCCAGGTGAGAAATATCGCAGAAGTCGCGACCGCCGTGGCCAGCGGCGACCTGTCCCGCAAAATCACGGTCGACGTGCGCGGCGAAATTTTGCAGTTGAAAGAAGCCATCAACACGATGGTCGACCAGTTGCGATCCTTCGCTTCGGAAGTAACGCGCGTGGCCCGCGAAGTGGGAACCGACGGCAAACTCGGCGGCCAGGCTGTGGTGCCGGGCGTCGCCGGAACGTGGAAGGATCTTACGGATTCGGTCAACGCCATGGCCGGAAACCTGACGGCGCAAGTCCGCAACATTGCGGAAGTGACAACGGCTGTGGCCCGTGGCGATTTGTCGCGCAAGATCACGGTCGATGTGAAGGGCGAAATTCTCGAACTGAAAGAAACCATCAACACGATGGTGGACCAGCTGAACGCCTTCGCCGGTGAAGTGACGCGCGTGGCCCGTGAAGTGGGCACCGAAGGCAAGCTTGGAGGACAGGCGCAGGTACCCGGCGTTGCCGGTACCTGGAAAGACCTCACCGACAACGTGAACTTCATGGCCGGCAACCTGACGGCCCAGGTACGAAATATTGCCGAAGTTGCGACCGCCATTGCGGGCGGAGACTTGTCCCGCAAAATCACGGTCGACGTACGTGGCGAGATTTTGCAGCTGAAAGAAACCTTGAACACGATGGTCGATCAGTTGAACCGCTTCGCCGGCGAAGTGACGCGCGTGGCCCGCGAAGTGGGTTCAGAAGGCCGGCTCGGCGGGCAGGCCAACGTGCCCGGCGTCGCCGGAACGTGGAAGGATTTGACCGACTCAGTGAATTCCATGGCCGGCAACCTGACCGCGCAAGTGCGAAACATCGCTGAAGTTACAACCGCCGTGGCCCGCGGCGACTTGTCGCGCAAGATCACGGTCGACGTGAAGGGCGAAATTCTCGAACTCAAGAACACCATCAACACCATGGTGGACCAACTCAACGCGTTCGCCGGCGAAGTGACACGCGTGGCCCGCGAAGTCGGTACGGAAGGCAAGCTCGGCGGCCAGGCGCAAGTGCCGGGTGTTGCCGGCACCTGGAAAGACCTTACTGACAACGTCAACTTCATGGCGTCGAACCTGACCGGCCAGGTTCGCAACATCGCCGAAGTGGCGACGGCTGTGGCCCGTGGCGATCTGTCGCGCAAGATCACGGTCGACGTGCGCGGCGAAATTCTCGAACTCAAAGACACCATCAACACGATGGTCGACCAGTTGCGATCGTTCGCTTCTGAAGTCACCCGCGTGGCCCGCGAGGTGGGAACCGACGGCAAACTCGGAGGCCAGGCTCAGGTGCCGGGCGTCGGCGGTACTTGGAAAGACCTTACCGACTCGGTGAACTCGATGGCCTCGAACCTGACCGGCCAGGTGCGAAACATCGCCGAGGTAGCGACCGCCATCGCCAGCGGTGACTTGTCCAAGAAAATCACGGTCAACGTGAGCGGCGAAATTCTGCTGCTGAAGGAAACCATCAACACGATGGTGGACCAGTTGAACGCGTTTGCCGCCGAAGTAACGCGCGTGGCGCGTGAGGTGGGTTCGGACGGCAAGCTGGGCGGCCAGGCGCAAGTGCCGGGAGTCGCGGGAACGTGGAAAGACCTGACAGACAACGTCAACTTCATGGCCTCGAACCTGACCGGCCAGGTGCGAAACATCGCCGAAGTGACCACGGCCGTGGCCCGCGGCGACTTGTCGCGCAAGATCACGGTCGACGTGAAGGGCGAGATTCTTGAACTCAAGAACACCATCAACACGATGGTGGACCAACTTAACGCATTCGCCGGCGAAGTAACGCGCGTGGCCCGCGAAGTCGGTACCGACGGCAAGCTCGGCGGACAGGCGCAGGTCCCCGGCGTCGCCGGAACCTGGAAAGATCTCACCGATAACGTCAACTTCATGGCTTCGAACCTGACCGGTCAGGTGCGAAACATTGCTGAAGTCGCAACCGCCATCGCCAATGGCGATTTGTCGAAGAAGATTACGGTCGATGTGCGCGGCGAGATTTTACAGTTGAAAGAAACACTGAACACGATGGTCGAGCAGTTGCGTTCGTTCGCTGCGGAAGTTACCCGCGTCGCCCGTGAGGTCGGTTCCGAAGGCCGCCTCGGCGGTCAGGCCAACGTGCCGGGGGTGGCGGGCACATGGAAGGACTTGACCGACTCGGTAAACGCAATGGCCGGCAACCTTACAGCCCAGGTACGAAACATTGCAGAGGTGACGACAGCTGTGGCCCGCGGCGATTTATCGCGCAAGATCACGGTCGACGTGAAGGGCGAGATCCTCGAATTGAAGAACACCATCAACACCATGGTGGATCAGTTGAACGCGTTTGCCGCTGAAGTGACCCGCGTGGCGCGTGAAGTGGGCACCGAAGGAAAGCTGGGCGGGCAGGCGGCCGTGCCCGGTGTGGCCGGCACGTGGAAGGATCTTACCGACAACGTCAACGTCATGGCTGCCAACCTGACCGAACAGGTGCGCGGCATCGTGAAAGTCGTGACCGCCGTTGCCAACGGCGAACTCACGCAAAAGCTTACGGTCAACGCCAAGGGTGAGGTTGCGGCGCTCGCCGAAACCATCAACAACATGACCGACACGCTGGCCACCTTCGCCGATCAGGTGACCACGGTGGCCCGTGAAGTCGGCGTGGAAGGCCGTCTTGGCGGCCAGGCCAACGTGCCCGGCGCAGCCGGTACGTGGAAGGATCTTACCGGCAACGTAAACCTGCTGGCTGACAACCTGACCAACCAGGTGCGCGCCATCGCCGAAGTTGCAACGGCCGTCACCAAAGGCGACCTGACGCGGTCCATTCAGGTGGAAGCCAGCGGCGAAGTCGCCGAACTCAAAGACAACATCAACACCATGATCGACAACCTGCGCCTGACGACCGACCGCAATACCGAGCAGGACTGGTTGAAGACGAACCTGGCGCGCTTCACCGGCATGTTGCAGGGGCAGCGCGACCTGGCCACGGTCGGCAGCATGTTGCTTTCCGAGTTGACTCCGCTGGTCAATGCGCAGCAGGGCGTCATCTACCAGATGGGCGGAGAAGATTCGGCGGAAATGGTGCTGCTCTCCGCTTTTGCGGGCGATGGCGACGATGGCCACCTGCGCCGCTTGAAACTGGGCGAGGGGCTGATCGGTCAGTGCGCCGAAGAAAAACGCCGCATGTTGATATCGGACCTGCCGCCCAACACGATTTCGATCCGCTCAGGGCTATTCGAAGCTGTTCCGCGCAACGTGATCGTTCTGCCGGTGCTGTTCGAAGATCGCGTCAAAGCCGTCATTGAACTCGCATCGCTCAGCGCATTCACCGCGTCGCACCTTGCCTTTCTGGAACAGCTCACCTCCAGCATCGGCATCGTGCTCAACAGTATCGAAGCCACCATGCAGACCGAAGGCCTGCTGAAGCAGTCGCAGCAGCTTGCCACCGAACTTCAGGTGCAGCAGAAGGAATTGCAGCAGACCAACGAACAGCTGGCGCAGAAGGCGCAACAGCTGGCCGAACAGAACGTGGAAGTGGAACGCAAGAACCAGGAAATCGAGCAGGCCCGCCGCGCTCTGGAAGAGAAGGCAAAAGAACTGGCGCTGACCTCGAAGTACAAGTCAGAATTCCTGGCCAACATGTCGCACGAGTTGCGCACGCCTCTCAACTCGATTCTGGTCCTGGGCCAGCAGTTGAGCGACAACCCGGATGGCAACCTTACTCCCAAGCAGGTCGAATTCGCCCGCACGATTCATGGCGCGGGCACCGACCTTCTCAATCTGATCACCGACATTCTCGATCTTTCGAAGATCGAATCGGGCACAGTGTCGGTCGAGGCCGAGGAAGTATTCTTTGCCTCAATGCTGGACGCGGTCGGCCGGCCGTTCCGGCACGAGGCGGAGAACAGGCGGCTCAGCTTCGAAATCGAATCCGATCCCCATCTGGCGCGCAGCGTCGTCACCGACTCCAAGCGTTTGCAGCAAGTCCTGAAGAATTTGCTCTCGAATGCCTTCAAGTTCACCGAAGTCGGAGGCGTTCGCTTGAAAGTATGGCCGGCCAAGAGCGGATGGAGCGAAGATCATCCAGTCTTGTCGAAAGCCGCATCGGTGGTGGCTTTCGAAGTATCGGATACGGGCATTGGTATTCCAGCCGAAAAGCAGCGCATCATCTTCGAGGCCTTCCAGCAGGCGGATGCGGGCACCAGCCGGAAATACGGAGGCACGGGCCTGGGACTGGCCATCAGCCGCGAGTTGGCCAGCCTGCTCGGCGGAGAAATTCAGTTGCGCAGCGCGCCCGGCCGCGGAAGCACATTCACGCTCTATCTGCCGCAAACCTACGTTGGACCGTCGGCGTCGAGCGCTGCGGCGGCGGAGCGGAGGTCGCCCTCGCCGACATCTCCGGTCCAGCTTTCGGTGGTCGAGCACCCGATCGAGAAGATTCCAGATGATCGCGAGAACCTTCAGCCCTACGATGCGATTTTGCTCATTGTAGAGGACGACCCGCACTATGCCCGCGTCTTGTGCGATCTGGCCCATGACAAGGGATTCAAGGTGCTGGTCGCCAACCGCGGCGCGGAGGCCTTGCAACTGGCGCAGGAATATCATCCAACGGCGGTTTCGCTGGATGTTTTCCTGCCCGACATGTTGGGCTGGACGGTGTTGAATCATCTGAAACAGGACCCCGCCACCCGGCATATTCCGGTACAGATGTTAACTCTCGATGAAGACCGGCATCACGGATTGGCGCGAGGCGCTTTCGCGTTCGTCACCAAGCCGACCACGTCGGAGGGGTTGGAGGCGGCCCTCACGCGCATTAAGGAGTATTCCGCTCCCCGGCGCAAGCGGCTGCTGGTGGTGGAAGACAATCCCGCCGAACAGCTCAGCATCAAGGAACTGTTGGGGTACGATGATATCGACGTGACTGTTGCTTCCACGGGCGAAGAAGCAATTGAAGCGGTGCAGAACGAGCCGTTCGATTGTGTAGTTCTGGATCTCCGCCTCCCCGACATATCCGGCTTCGAAGTGCTGGAGCGGTTCCGCGACAATCCATCGCTGAGCGATCTGCCCGTCGTGGTCTTTACCGGCAAGGAATTGTCGCCGGAAGAGGATGCGCGGCTGCATTCCCTGGCGCGAAGCGTCGTGGTGAAGGGCGTGGAGTCGCCGGAGCGCCTGCTCGACGAGACCGCCTTGTTCTTACACCGCGTAGTCGGCGATCTGCCGCCGGAGAAGCAGCGCATGCTTGACCGCCTGCATCATTCGGATGATGCGCTGGTTGGCAAAAAGGTATTGATCGTTGACGACGATGTGCGGAACATCTTCGCGCTGAGCAGCGTCATCGAACGAAGAGGCATGAACGTGGTCACCGCCGGAACCGGGCGCGAAGCGATCGCCAAGCTGGAATCCACTCCCGACATCGCGATCACGCTGATGGACATCATGATGCCGGAAATGGACGGCTACGAGACGATGCAGGTGATCCGGCAGAATCCATCGCTGCGCCGGCTGCCCATCATCGCTCTGACCGCGAAAGCGATGAAGGGCGATCGGGAAAAATGTTTGGAGGCGGGCGCCTCGGAGTATCTGGCCAAGCCTGTGAACACCGAGCAGCTGCTGTCTTCTTTGCGCATGTGGCTGCACCGTTAACGCCTGAAGTTTGGGATCAGTGGGGAAAAAGGACGTTGTGACTATGAGCCCGCACGAGCAAGTGAACATACTCATGGTGGACGATCAGCCGGGCAAGCTGCTCAGCTATGAGGTGATGCTCGGCGGCCTGGGCGAAAACCTGATCAAGGTCACCTCGCCGAAGGAGGCGCTCGAAGTCCTGCTCAAAACGGACGTGGCGGTAGTGCTGATGGATGTCAGCATGCCCGAGCTGGATGGCTTCCAGCTTGCAGCCATGATCCGGCAGCACCCTCGTTTTCAGAAGAC
>DATLKM010000205.1:0-8927 GCA_035538435.1 Binatia bacterium | reverse complement strand
CCAACTGCGCCACGCCAGCGATGCCATTCTCGTTGGTATCGGCACGGTCCTCGCCGACGACCCCCTGCTCACCGACCGCAGCGGTCTTCCCCGCCGCAGGCCGCTGCTGCGCGTAATTCTCGATTCGAGCCTGCGCCTTCCCCTCGATTCCCGTATAGCCAGAAGCGCGTCGGATGATGTGCTGATTTTCTGCTCCGCGACCGACTCCAAGAAGAAACGGGAATTGGAATCCGCAGGCGTTCGTGTTGAACAGATTTCTCTGGAATCACAATCTCCGTCGCCTGAGAACGCACCGGCCAAAGGCCTGGACCTTCGCGCCGTTCTTCGCCATCTGGCCGGGCTCGAGATCACCGGCGTTCTGGTCGAAGGCGGATCGAACATTTACGCGTCCGCCCTCGCAGCCGAAGTTGTCGATAAACTTTTCTTGTACTACGCGCCCGAGATCTTCGGCGCGGTCAACACCGTCCCGTTCCTGGCTTCCCCCATGGAACGCTCGCCGGTACAGCTTCAATCCGTCAGCCTTCACCAGTTCGGCAACGATATCGCGCTTGAAGGATACCTGCGCGATCCCTACGCCCTGTAATGTTTCCCCACAAACCGCAAGACCGGAAAGTTTTCTCCGTGACTCCGTGACTCGGCTCCTCCGTGGTGAATTAAAATATCCAGGAGACCCCATGTTCACCGGCATTGTCGAAGAAGTTGGCCGCATCACGCGCATCGTCCAGCGCGGCGAGAACCGCCGCATCGCCATTACCGCCACAACCTCACCAGCCCAGCTCAAACCCGGCGACAGCGTAGCCGTGAGCGGCGTCTGCCTCACGGCGTTCGACATCACGCCCAATTCGTTTTCTGCCGACCTGGCGCCCGAAACCTGGGCGCGCACTTCTTTTTCCCGCCTGCTTGAAGGGGCCCAGGTCAATCTCGAACTACCCATGAAAGCCGACGGCCGCTTTGGCGGCCATATCGTGCAAGGCCATGTTGATGGTACCGGCAAATTTATCGCGCTTGATCGCATCGCCGACTCCGAGAATTTCTGGCTGCGCATCGAACTCCCGCCCGAAATCGACAAATATACCGTGTATAAAGGCTCCATCGCGATTGAGGGCATCAGCCTGACCGTGGCCCGCATCGAGGGCTGCGAGTGCACCGTCGCCATCATTCCCCACACGGTTGAAAACACGAACCTGAACTCTCTCAAGGCCGGCGATCCGGTGAATCTCGAAGCCGACCTCATCGCCAAATACGTCGAGAAAATGATGAAGGGTGATTCAGCCGGCTCGCTCACCATTGCGGAATTGGTCGAGCAGGGATTCTAGTGTCTTCCCCGTCACACTCACAGGTTTCAGGTTCCTTGAACGCCGGCCTCTGCTCCAGCTGCGCACACGCTCGTCTCCTCACCTCGAGTAAGGGATCGAGCTTTCTGCAATGCCAACTTTCCTTCACCGATGATCGATTTGCCAAATACCCTCGCCTGCCCGTGCTCACTTGCGAGGGATACTGCCTCCGCTCAAAATCAAAATGACTCACTGGCGCTCTCCCAGCGAGATTTTGGCAGACACAGAGTTTGTCTTGACCGGGCCACGGGCGGCCCGCACGCTCGCGGCTGGTAAAACCGGCAGAAGGCGGGCGAACACGGGCAGGATTAAAATGCGGAATTGCGTGCGGGCTGGCGGGCGAGCGTGCGGTTGTAGTTCCCGGAGAATCGAAGAACCCACGCCCGTCTCTTGCATGGGCCCTTCAACTCTCCGTGGTCTGTTCCACCCCAATGCGCCTACATTACCTTCGGCCTGTTTCGCGGCGATCACAGCAAAATTAAATGTCGGTTAAATGAAGGGGGATATTCACAGCGATGGCCCCTTATGCGAACATCTTCGCAAGCACTCCTGATCGAGAATCGATGGCGGCTAACCCGGGCACAGATGGTGACAAAACGACTTCGCGGGCCATGCCCCGCCCGAGTACTGCCATCCGCGCGTCGCTTCTGTGGACTCCATTGCTTTCTATCGCCGCCGCCGCTTTCGCAGTAGAGGTCCCGTTCTTCTTCCGCGGAACGCCTTCGGGCCACGATATTGAATTCCACCTCTATACATGGCTCGAAGTCCTCGCCCAATGGAGTCATGGAATCCTCTACCCGCGCTGGGCGTCTCTGGCACATTTTGCCTACGGCGAACCAAGATTTATCTTTTATCCCCCGGCATCGTGGACGCTGGGCGCGGCCATCGCCGCCATATTCCCCTGGGCCCTTGCGCCCGGCATTTACATCTGGATTGCGCTTGTCGCCGCAGGAGCCTCCATGTTCCTGCTGGCGCGGCAATGGTTCGACCGCCGCGATGCCGCTTGCGCCGCGATTTTCTACGCCATAAACCCGTATCACTTGCTGATCATTTACTGGCGCAGCGCATTTGCGGAACTGCTCGCCAGCTCTCTGCTGCCGCTGCTTCTTCTTTTGCTGCTCAGGGGAATAACGATTCGCCGCAACATCCTTCTGCTGGCGGCGCTTCTGGCGGCCGCCTGGCTCATCAACGCTCCGGCCGCCGTCATGATTCACTATTCCCTCGCGCTGTTTGTGATCTCGCTGTGGTGGCGCCGGCGCTCTTCCGCTCTGGTCCTCGCCCCTGCGATTGCGGTTGCGCTGGGCGCCGCCCTCGCCGCTTTCTATCTTGTTCCCGCCATTTACGAGCAAAAGTGGGTAAACATAGCGGAATCCGTCTCCGCCGGTTCCCGTCCTGCCGACAATTTCCTTTTCGCTCACACCTCCGACCCCGAGCATGACACGTTTAACCGTTTGGTTTCCTTCGTCGCCGCCGGGCAAATTGTCGCGCTGACCTACCTGGCATGGGCGTCGCGCAAACAGAAATTCTCCGCAATACGAACCTCCCTCTCAGCGTGGGCTGCAGCCTGCATCTTGCTCATGCTGCCGGTGAGCGGCATCTTCTGGAACCTGCTTCCCAAGCTGCAATTCATGCAGTTTCCCTGGCGCTGGCTGCTATGCCTGAACGTCCCGCTCACATTGTTCTTGACCGCTGGTTTACAAAAATGGATGCCACGCATCGCCATCTATCTCAGCATGGTGTGCGTTCTTATTCTCGCCGGCCGCCATTTCCAGCCGCCCTGGTGGGACAGCGCCGACGATCTGCGCGAAATGAAGGAAAATATAACCACGGGCGCCGGCTACGAAGGCACCGATGAGTACGCTCCGTTGGGCGCGGATCCCTCGGTGATCGACAAATCGGCACGCCGCGTCACTGTTGATGGCCCGGCTCACGCCGCGATTCACGTTCTTGACTGGCAGGCGGAATCAAAAACTTTTACCGCGCAAATGTCGGCTGGCGACCGACTCGCCCTCCGCCTGTTTAACTATCCGGCTTGGCGCGTTGCAGTGAATGGCCGCCCCATAAAGCCTTCGACGCGAGAAGATACCGGGCGAATGCTGATTCCAGTCGAAGCAGGCATGAACCGCGTGGAACTGCGTTTTGTCAGGACCTGGGACCGCGCGTTAGGCGCTTGGATTTCACTGCTGGCCGTTTTTCTGGCCATTATTCTATGGCGTTTACCAACGACAGGCCTAACCAGGGAAACAGACACTTAGCCTCATGCGCAGAATTCTTATCGCCACTTCGAATTCCGGCAAGCTGCGCGATTTCGCCGGCGCCGCCGCCGCTTTGAACCTCGAAATCGCGGGCATCCCGAATTTTTCTTCGCTAACTCCGGTCGTGGAAGACGGCCTTACTTTCGAAGCCAACGCTCGGAAAAAAGCCGAAGAATATAGCACGCATGTTCCCGGAGAAGTCGTCCTGGCCGACGACTCCGGCCTTGAGGTCGACGCCCTGAATGGTGCGCCCGGCGTGCACTCCGCGCGCTACGCCGCTCCCGATCTCCTGAATCAGGAACCTCACGAAGCCGCCGCCAACACCGATGACGAAGCCAACAACGCGCGCGTTCTGCGCGAACTGCAAGGCTTGCCTGCGGAACAACGCGCCGGACGCTTCGTCTGCGTTCTGGCTGCCGCGCGCGATGGACAAACGCTCGCTGTTTTCCGCGGAACTGCGGAGGGTTTAATTCTAAATGCGCCCCGCGGCACAAATGGTTTCGGTTACGATCCTCTGTTCTTTTTCCCGCAGATCGGCAAGACCTTCGCCGAACTCGCGGCCGCGGAGAAGGCGCAATACAGCCATCGAGGCGCAGCCTTCCGCCAGTTCCTGGATTGGTTCAGAGCAACGACGGGTTGAAGCGGCGACTGGTTGAAAACGGTGACTGGCCGGAACGCTACGCCCGCCGGGAAGGCAACCGGCAAACAAGCTGAATAGGAGCGCGGCCGCCTAAGCGGTTGTCCCTAGGCTGCTGTGTTTGCTGGCGGACTTGACCATCCGGTCAACCAGCTTCAAGGCCTTAGCCGCTTCCGTCGACCGGGCGAACTCGTGGTCGGTCACTTCCGACAAGCCACCCTCAACAGCATCCAGGGCGGAACGGGAGCGCTCGAGCACGATCAGCAGATATTTCTGCGCGATGGGTCTGTCAGCAGGGTGGATCAGCTCCCACCAGCGCCGGATGGATTCCTGTACTTCTACATCGGTCTTTTCGCCAACAACCAGGGCGTCGATCAGACGATACACTTTACTCTTAATAGCCTGGTAAGAGACAGAGATTTCCTGGGGCATGTGTTTTAAACTTCTGGGTTGCAAGAAGCTGCAATCCGCCCGCCAAACCCTAGATGCTTTCTAATCTGGACGTTTCCGGACAAAACATACCCAACTCCAATCCGGCGAATGGAATAAACCGGAATTCTGGATATGGAATCTGGAAGCTGGTACAGGAAACCCGCTCCAGCCTGACCCTGGGTCGTAGGCTCCCAGCCTCCCGCACAAACTCCTTGGGAAGCCGCTTCCAGCGTTGTACTTGTTTGATTCTGACCATGTTCTCTGGCCGGGAAGCATACAATATTTCGCTCGGCCAAAGGGATGCTCCGAGTATTCTTTGCAGAACACGAAAACAAAAATTTACAAATGTGGAGGCGGGATGAGGATTTTGTTTTGGGTTCTTGTATTTTCCATAGTCATGGGGAGTTTGTCTGCCGCGCAAACCACGGCTACCGTCAGCAACGCCGAGCCTGCAGATTCTGGGCAAAGAATGTTCTTTCCCAAGGATATGTTCTGGGGTTGGGCGCAGCTCGACCTCGCCCCACCGCACAACGAAATCGACCCTAACATCTGCGCCGGCAACGCCGGCCAGTACGGCGGCGCCCAGGCCCCGTGCAGCATGTTCGCGCGCTATATGCTGTCGGGAATGCTGGAAGTGCGGCCCTTTGGGAAGGGGCAACTGCGCCGTCTTATGATCTTCGGAGCGCCCTCGTTCCTGTTCGGAAAGAACGTGCCTCACACGCTTTATACCTGGTCGCCTGACGCAATCGGAATCGAGCATTCGTGGGGCGGCGGCGTCTACATGGGCAAGGGATTCGAGTTCCGCGTCACCCAGCACTTCCTCTTCGACCGCTTGGGCGCTCGCGACACCAATCTCGGCATCGCCGATCTCGGCAACAACGGCCCCTGGGGTCGCTACATGACCGTAGGCGTTCGCAAGTATTTCGGGACCCGCCGCTGGTGAGGCTTCGCAAACGGCTCGATCTGACGACCCTGTACGGACCCCCGCCGTGGGGCGGTTCGGTCGAGCCAAGCTCGGCGGTGGCCGCTCGTTCCGCGCGACTTGTTCTGCACAACTGGCCTGCGCGACTTGTCCTCCGCGACTTGTCCTGCGCCACAACGTTCCGCGCGACTGGCTGCGCCCTAGTCCTTCACCAGCGGATAATCCTTCTCCCGCCACTCACGAATCCCGCCGTCCATCGAAATCACGTTGCTGTACCCCATTTTTTGCAGATTGTCGGCCGCAAGCGCGGAGCGGAATCCTCCTCCGCAATACAGAACCATCTCAGCGCCGAGGTCGGGCACTCTCGCTTCAATATCGCGCTCAATAATTCCCTTCCCCAGATGAATCGCGCCGGGAAGATGATCGTTGGCGAACTCACTTTCCTCGCGAACATCGATCAGAAGAAATTTGTCGCCGCGGTCGATTCGTCTCTTCACCTCGTCGACATTGGTTTCGCGAACGCGGGTCTTCGCGTCATCGACAATTTTCAAAAACCTCGGCGGATGCTGATGCGCCATTGTGTTTCCTTTCCCTGTGCTTGGCTCGGCCTCATCATTCTATTTGTTCCGGCCGCACAAGAGCCAAATTCGAATTAGCATGTTCCCGTGCCCCATCGGTCTGACCGCAAAATAGGTCTCGCCCGCGCCCTCTCGAAACTGGGCTATTGCTCGCGCTCGCGGGCAACGGAGTTGATCCGCGCCGGACGTGTCACGCAGAACGGACGAACCCGCCGCGATCCCGAAACGCCCGTCCATTCCCAGGATCGGCTTGCCGTCGATGGCCAACCCGTCGACACGCCGGCCAAGATTTACCTCATGCTCAACAAGCCTCGCGGAGTAATCACCACCGCGTCCGACGAAAAAGGCCGCAAGACGGTTTACGACCTCTTGAAAAACGACGGGAACTGGCTCGCGCCCGTCGGCCGCCTCGACAAAGCCAGCGAAGGACTGCTGCTGCTCACCAACGATTCCGAATGGGGCGCGCGCATCGCCGCTCCGGGAACCCATCTCGACAAGACTTATCATGTCCAAGTCGCAACTGTCGCAGAGGAAGAGTTTTTGCGGGCCCTGATGCGCGGCGTCAGTTCACAAGGCGAACTTCTGCGAGCCAAAAGCGCGTGCCTGCTGCGTGCCGGGGAAAAAAATTGCTGGCTCGAAATCGTTCTCGACGAAGGCAGGAACCGCCACATTCGCCGCATGCTGGAAACTTTGCATATCGAAGTCCTGCGGCTGGTTCGCGTGGCGATCGGCCCGCTGTTGCTCGGAACTCTCGCCCAGGGCGATTTTCGCCCACTCACCATTACAGAAAAGAGAATGCTTGATCGCGCCATGACCGGCAAACAACGATGACGACCGAACTTAATTTTCTTTCTGCGGCAGACATGGCGGCGCTCGTCCGCAGCCGCCAGATCAGTGCTGTCGAACTGCTCGAAGCGCACTTGCATCAGATCGACAGGCTGAACCCAAAGCTGAACGCGTTTGTGGAAGTCGATGCCAACCGCGCCCGGCAAGCCGCCGCCCGCGCCGACGATGCCACCCCTCGAAACGAGAAGCTCGGTCCGCTGCACGCCGTCCCCATCAGCATCAAGAGCTCGATAGAGGTCGCCGGACTTCGCTGCGAAGCAGGAACCCGCCTGCGCGCGGGCTTCATTGCCAAACAGGACGCCCCGCTGGTAGCGCGACTGAAGAACGCGGGCGCTATCGTGCTCGGCACCACCAATACCCCGGAATTGTTGATGGCATGGGAGACCGACAATCTTCTTCACGGCCGCACGAACAGCCCGTGGGACATCGAGTGCACGCCCGGCGGATCGAGTGGAGGCGAAGCCGCCGCAATCGCGGCATGCCTGTCGGCCGGCGGCGTAGGCAGCGACGGTGGCGGCTCTATTCGCGTGCCCGCGCATTTCAGCGGCATCTGCGGACTTAAACCTACTCCCGGCCGCATTCCCGCAACCGGCCACTATCCCACCTCTGCCGGGCCATTCGCTCTGATCGGGGTGGTCGGCCCGATGGCCCGCACTGTCGCCGATCTGAAAATTCTTTTCGAAGCCATGCAAGGTCCAGACATCGGCGATTCCTGCACCGCGCCCGTTCCTCTACGCTGGCCTTCAAACGACGAAGTAAAGCAGTTGAAGATCGGCTACTTCGAAGACGACGGCCGCACTCCAGTCGACCCCGCAATCCGCGCGGCCGTTGGGTCCGCCGCAGAAGCCCTGCGCAGCGCCGGGTTTCGGGTCGAGCCTTTTCGCCCTGCTGGCCTGGAAGAAGCCCGGCGTTTGTGGCGCAAGTTTTTTGTCGTGACCGGGGGGATGCTGTTGCGCCCCATGTTTCGTGGCCGGGAATCGGACCTGAGCCCGATCCTGAAACAATTCCTCGATTGGGCGTCGGCAGACCCGTCTCACACCGGCGAATCTCTCCTCGATGCCTGGATTCGCCGCGATGTTCTGCGCGCGCAATTCTTCGCCCAAATGCAGGAGTATCCCATCCTTCTTTGTCCGCCCGCCGCTGTTCCCGCGTTTCGCCACGGTGAACGCAGTTGGCAAATTGATGGCAAGACGGTCCAATATCTCGACGCCTGGAGCTACGCGGAATTCTTCAATTTGCTGGGCAATCCGGCGGCGGTCGTTCCTGTGGCATCCACCGCCCAGGGTCTGCCGATCGGCGTTCAAATCGTCGGCAGACCGTGGGAAGAAGAAAATGTTCTCTCGGTTGCAAACGTCGTTGAAAAGCAACGCGGCGGCTGGCGGAAGCCTCCCATCATCTAAAGCCTAGTAATAGTATTTTTCGACTATTTCACCCCGCCCCCGACTCACGTAATTTGGCTCACGCGCGGCTTTGGTTCGTCAGCCCAAGCCACTGGGGCGCGCCGTTCCCATGTCAGAGCCCACATCCACGAGTCTGCCCGGCCGGCTTTTGCCATGGCTGGCGCCGTTGCTCGCCATCACGGCAGCGTACCTCTATGCGTTTCCCCAGCCTAATCTCTTCTACGCGGCCGTCGTTCTAGTTCACGCTTTCGCAGGTGTTCTTGCTGCGTGCCTCCTTCTCCCTTTTCTGTACCGCCTGCTGCACACGAAGCGCGCGATTGCCGGTATCGGATGGATTTTCGTCGCCGCAGGCGCGCTCTTTGGCATCGCCCTCATCAAGATCGGCACCGCCCGCGCCGAGTGGAAATGGCTTTACATTCACATTTTCCTTTCCCTGATTGGCGTTGCTTTCTTGGCGGCGGACTGGCTCGCTCGCCGCCGATTCCGACCTTCAACCATCGCGGTGCCAGTTCTTACCGCTTTC
>DATLKM010000204.1:0-7931 GCA_035538435.1 Binatia bacterium | reverse complement strand
AGCAGAACGTTGGCGATGGTCGATTTCCCCGAACCCGAAAGTCCGGTGAAGAAGATGGTGACGCCTTGTTTGTGGCGGGGCGGGAAGCTGCGCCGCAGTTCGCCAACCACCTCAGGATAGGTAAACCAGGCCGGAATGTCGCCGCCTTCGTTCAACCGGCGGCGCAGTTCGGTGCCCGAAATGTTGAGCACGCGATCGCCATTCTTTACCTGATCGTCGGGAACATAGCGGTCCTGGTCTTCGAGATAGACCATCATGTTGAAAGGAACCATAGTCACGCCGATGTCGGCTTCGTGCTTTTTGAAAACCTCCTGCGCCTCGTAGGGGCCGTAGAAGGGCTTCTTGGTTTCCGGATCGGAGCCGGGGCCGGCGTGATCGCGGCCAACGATGAGGTGGGTGCAGCCGTGGTTTTTGCGGATGATGCCGTGCCAGACCGCCTCGCGAGGGCCGCCCATGCGCATGGCGAGGGGCAGCAGCGAGAGCTTCGCCGTGCCTTGCGGGAACTTGGAGAGCAGCAGTTGATAGCAGCGCACGCGGGTGTAGTAATCGACGTCGCCGGGTTTGGTCATGCCGACGACGGGATGGATGAGCAGGTTCGTTTCGACCTGCTTGGCCGCGCGCAGGGCCAGCTCCACATGGGCGCGATGCATGGGATTCCGCGTCTGGAACGCCACCACCTTGCGCCAGCCCATGCGGGCGAATTCGGCGCGGAGTTCAGCGGGCGTAAAACGCAGAGTGCGGAAATCGTAGTGCGAGGGAATCTGGCATCCCTCAAGTTTTCCGCCCACGTACCAGGGATTGGCTTTGTTGATGGCGTAGTCGGCGCCGGGATGCGCGGGGCTGGTGCTGTTGAACACGGCCTGTGCTTCCGCCTTGCGGTCGGGCTGCCAGACTTCTTCCACGTTCAGCACGGCCAGCATGACGCCTTCGGGATCGCGCAGGGCAATCTTGCTGGATCCGGGCGTGAGCTTTTTAGCGAATTCTTCGGTCACGTCAAGCGTGATGGGCATGGGCCACAGAGTGCCGTTGGCGAGGCGCATGTTGTGGCAAACGCCTTCGTAGTCGGCGCGCGTCATGAAGCCGCGCAGGGGAGAAAATCCGCCGGAGAGCAACAGTTCCAGGTCGCAGAGCTGGCGGGCGGTGAGGTCCCACGAGGGCCACTCTTTGGAATGGGCCTTTAATTCGGCGGCGCGCTCGGGGTTAGCGATGAGTTGAATAAGTTCTCCGCCATGGGGCGGAATGAGATGGCTGGTCGCAGCTGTCAAGTGCCGTGCCTCCTGATTGGTCTTGTCTACTACCTTTATTGCATTTGCCGGATTTCTCTCCAGCTTCACTTCAGCGGGGAAGTTTTTCGCAAACGGAAAATTTTGCAGATTACTGTAGGGAGAGGATTAGACCCCAACGTTACCTCACAGATTACCACTTCCGTGCGGGATGAGAAAGCCGGAATTGCCCTCCGCCGAAAAGAAATTTGTGAGCAATTCGAGTGCCTTGCATGAACGCCCAGAAAGGCGTAAACGAGTGGAACAAAGGTGTTTCTTCACGGCAGGGTTGCAAAATCCTATCCGCGAATCCCAGTGTGAAAAGAATTGCGACAAAGGACGAGAAGTGGGCAATTGCAGACACGCTGGTCCTGCATTCCCGATCATTTAATCGGATGTTTCCGTCCAGCTGCGCAACTTCCAATCCCGGCCCCGCACGCACAGTGCCGCGGCGTATCCGGTTCCCGCGCCGATCTCCATCAACCGCCATCGGCCTGCTTCGGTGGACTCTGGCCGCGTAGAAATTAATGCGTCGGAAGATCCCGGGTCGAGCGATACATCAAACTGGCTGAGCGGCAGAGAAAGACCATCGCCGGTGGCTTTGATATAGGCTTCTTTGCGGGTCCAGATACGGAAGAAAGCGGGGACTCTTTTTTCCGCGGGAAGAGGAAAAAAATCCTGTTGTTCGCACCCGGAGAAAAACCGGCGAGCGATGGCATCGAGATCCGAATTCGCGCGGATTTCTTCGATATCTACGCCGATCTCGCGCCGCCGGGTAAACCCCAGCAGCGCCACGCTACCGGAATGCGACACATTGAACATCACCGGGTTGTTTTCGGGCTGATTAAGGGAGGGCTTTTCTTTCCTGGAATAGGAGAATTTCAGTTCCGCTGGATCTCGTCCCGTGTAGGCGGCCAGAATATTTCTCAGCCAGGCTCTGCCGGCGGCGTAGCGTTGGCGGTCGCGGTCAAAGTGGAAGCGTGAGGCGCGCACGAGTTCGTCGGGAGAGAGCAGCTTCAGCCAGCGTTCGTGCCCGCTTTGCATCGCTTCCAGATCGAGCCGCCAAACGTGGACTTCGTCTTCGGGAAGGTGCAGCGGGCTGGGAACTTGAAATCCCGGATGCGTGATGTTCATGGATGACAATGTTCGCCCGTGTGGCCGAGGTTACCGGCGTTTACGCCCAGGTTGCGGAAAACGTGTTCTAATGAAGAATACGTTGGCGGGGAAGTTTTATGAAGTTAAGATTAGGGCCGGGACTGGTTGCGATCGGGATTCTGATCGGGGTTGCCGCAGCCCAGAGCACGCAAACACATTCGTCGGTGAATTCCTCCGGCAAGTCCGGGCCGGACCCGCTCCAAACCGCGACCAAGCCGCTGACGCCCAAATCCGCCATGCCGGCCCCGCGCAAGACAGCGCCTGCGGCACCCAGCACCCGAAGCAATGCCAAAGCCGGCGCCGAACTCAGCCGCATGGAGCGCACGAACATTAAAGCGAGCAATGCGGCGTCATCGACGACGAAGGCGCCGCCGGTGCAGGCATCCAGCGGTGCGCGGCCGAACCCGCCGATCATCTACACCTATCAACAGCCGACGGGCGGCGTGAAGGCGACCACGCCGGCGGCCAATTCGGCGAACTCACGGGTCCCCCGCGTCACGAAACCAAACTGAAAACCGGGCGAACCTGGCGCGAAGAGAAACGCGAGTCAGCCTGCGGCGGAAACTATTGCGGCCGAGCCGGGGATTTTTGCGATCCCGCCGATGCCGCCATCGCCGCCTGATCGTGCGCCGGGGCGGTGACCGGCTTCGCCGCCGCCGATTCTGTAACGCAATATTTCACCAGGCAGAATAAAGCCCGCACGCCATCTTTCCAGTTGATCTTCTTGCCTTCTTCATAAGTGCGGCCCCAATAGCTAATGCCGACTTCATAAATCCTGAGCCGACGTTTGGCGATCTTTACCGTAATTTCCGGCTCGAAACCGAAGCGATTTTCCTGCAGGGGGATGGATTGAATCACCTCGCGGCGGAAAGCCTTGTAGCAGGTCTCCATGTCGCTGAGGTTCAGGTCGGTGAGCGCGTTCGAAAGCAGGGTGAGCAGCCAGTTTCCCACCGAATGCCAAAAATACAGAACGCGGTGGGGACGGCCGGAAAGAAAGCGCGAGCCGTAAACCACATCGGCGCGGCCCTCCGTCAGCGGTTCCAGCAGCGCTTTGTAATCGCTGGGATCGTACTCGAGGTCCGCATCCTGAATGATGACGAAATCTCCCGTGGCCTCGGCAATGCCGCGATGCAGCGCCGCTCCTTTACCCAGGTTGCGCGGCTGAAGAAAAGCGCGCATCTGCGGCCGTTCGCTCTGCAACTGCAACAGAATGTCGCGCGAGCCGTCGGTCGAGCCGTCATCAACGCAAATCAGTTCAATTTCGAGCGGGACAGACAAGACGCGCTCCACCACCTGCCGCAGGGTGGCGCGCTCGTTGTAGACCGGCATGATGACGGATAGCTTCATTCGCGTGCGAAAGCTTTCAGCCCCCGATTTCGTCCCAGGCTTGCGAAGCCGAGCGCCCGGCCGCCTCGGTGATCCGCTTTCCGGCGCGACCGGCCATTTCCATGACGCGCATGCCGCGGTCGAAATAATCCGGCAGTTGGCGACGCACTTTTTCGAATTTTTCCGGATACTCCGACGCCAGCAAGGCCAAGCCCACGCCCGTCGCGAGCACTCCCGCAGGGTATTTTTTCTTTAAAAAGAAAACCGTGGCCACGGTAAACGATCCCGCCAATACCGCTTTCTTCCAGGAATCCATGAAGCCTCCGCTGTAAAACGGCTTTGTGTGATTGTACATCGCACGCTTATACTTCCCGGTTTACAGGAGCACGCATGTACAACCGGTTTTTCGCACTGATTCTCGTCACGATGATCAATCTGGCGGCGGCTCACGGGCAAAAGCCGCGCGCCCGCGATCTCGGCGTTCCTTTCGACGGCACGCCCGGGCTCAACAACGCCATAACGGACGTGAAGGGAGTCGAGGTCGGCCACACCACGCTTATCTCCGGAGAAGGCAAACTGGTTGTGGGCAAAGGCCCGGTACGCACCGGCGTTACGGCGATCCTGCCTCGGGGCAAAGACAATAACGATGCCGTTTTTGCCGCCTGGTTCACCCTGAACGGCAACGGAGAGATGACCGGGACCACGTGGGTTGAAGATTCCGGTTTCCTCAATTCTCCGGTGATGATCACCAATACGCACAGCGTGGGCGTGGTGCGCGACGCGGTCATCGCCTGGAAACTGAAGCATGGCGGGCCGGACATGGAGGGTTATTTCTGGTCGCTGCCTGTGGTCGCCGAAACCTGGGACGGCGAACTGAACGACATCAACGGATTTCACGTTCATGCGGAAGACGCTTTTCATGCGCTCGACGCCGCGCGTTCCGGCCACGTTGAAGAAGGCAATGTGGGCGGAGGCACGGGCATGATCTGCAACGAATTCAAGGGCGGCATCGGGACTGCATCGCGCGTGCTGGAGGCTAAAGCCGGCGGCTATACCGTCGGCGTGCTGGTGCAGTGCAACTACGGCCAGCGCGATCAGCTGCGCATCGCCGGCGTGCCGGTGGGCAAAGAAATTCCGGTGACATCAGCGTCTGCGCTCGAGGGCGATTCTTCCCAACGCGGCGACATCGGCTCCATCATTGTTGTTGTGGCCACCGATGCGCCGCTCATTCCCACGCAACTCAAGCGGATTGCGCGCCGCGTTTCGCTCGGCCTGGGCCGCGACGGCAGTTTTTCCGGCGACGGATCCGGAGACATTTTCATCGCCTTCTCCACCGCCAATCCGGGCGCCGTGGGAGCGAACGGCATTCACGACCTGAAAATGCTGCCCAACGACTCCCTCAACCCCATTTTTTTGGCAACGGTGCAGGCCACGGAAGAAGCGGTGGTGAACGCCATGGTCGCCGCTGAAACTATGAAGGGCATCAACGACTACGAAGTGCCGGCGCTGCCGCATGAGCGGCTGCGTGAGGTTTTGAAAAAGTACAACCGCCTGAAGCAGTGAAATTCGGCCAGGCGTAGGCCAAAACGAGCGGCGACCAACAACGGCGCGCCGACGACAGACGACAGACGACAGACGACTGACGACTGACGACTACACCACCGCCTTATCTGTAATCTCCAGCCCGCGATCGATGATCGCGAACGACTCGCGCAACTGTTCTTCGTTAATACACAGCGGAGGGTTGGTGAAGAAGGTGTTCCACCGGACGAACGTGTAGAGCCCGTTCTCGCGGAAGAAGCGGCCCAGGGCGATCATTTCGTCGGAAGTGCCGTTGAACGGAGCCATCGGCTGCCTGGTTTTGCGGTTGCGGATGAGTTCGACGATGCCGAAAAGCCCGATGGAACGCACCGCGCCCACCGAGGGATGCCTGGTTTGCAGATCGGCGAGAAGTTCCTTCATGACCGCACCCATTTTGCGGGCGTTTTCGATCAGGCGGTCTTCCTCGTACACGCGAATCGTGGCCAACGCCGCGGCACATCCCATGGGATGGCTGTTGTAGGTGAGGCCGCCGTAGAAAACCTTGTCGGAAAAATGCTGCGCGATGTGACGGCGCATGCCGACAGCGCCGAGAGGCAAATAGCTTGCAGTTAATCCCTTCGCCATCGACATGAGATCGGGGACGACGTTCCAGTGATTGACGGCGAACCATTCGCCGGTGCGTCCGAAGCCCGACATGACTTCATCGGCGATCATGACGATGCCGTACTTGTCGCAGAGTTTGCGCACGCCTTCGAGGTATCCGGCAGGAGGAACGAGAACGCCGTTGGTGCCGGTAACCGGCTCGAGAATGAACCCGGCGATGGTTTGCGGGCCTTCGAGCTGGATGGTTTCTTCGATCATGGCGAGAGAAGATTCCGCCGATTCCCATCCGCGCTCAATGCCGTGGTAAGGATCGAGCACGTGCACCACGCCGGGAATGCCCGGTTCGGCAGCCCAGCGGCGGGGATCGCCGGTAAGCGAAATCGCGCCGGCGGTGGCTCCGTGATAGGAGCGGTAGCGGGCGAGAATTTTGTGGCGTCCGGTGAAGAAGCGGGCGAGTTTGATGGCGTTCTCGTTGGCTTCGGCGCCGCCGTTGGTGAAAAAGAAAGTGTCGATGTCGCCGGGGCAGATTTCGGCGAGCTTGGCACCGAGGCGCGCGCGGGGCTCGGTAGCCATGAAGGGATTGGCGTAAGCGAGAGTTTCCGCCTGATCTTTGATGGCCTGGATGACGCGCTCATCGCCGTGTCCGATGTTGACGGACATGAGCTGGCTGTTGAAGTCGATGAAGCGCTTGCCTTCCGGCGTATAGAAATAAATTCCTTTGGCACGGGCTACGGGGATGGGGTCGACCTTGGATTGGGCCGACCACTCGTAGAGAGTGTATTTGCGGGAGATATCGACGATTTCTTTGCCGGACATGGTGGGATTAGCGACGGTCGTGGTCATGTGTTCCTTCCTGAATTCGGTTCATGCTCAAGTTCGTGCTTGGTCGTGCATCTGATGTATGATGTTTGATGTGGAGCCACTATGCGCACTACCCTTCTTATTGATGACGATGTGTTGAGCGCCGCCAAAGAGATGGCTTTAATCGAGAATAAGACCGTAGGCGAGGTCATCTCCTCACTGGCCAGACGCGCTCTTTCCCCGGCGGAAACCCGGGCCAAAACGAGGAATGGCGTGCCATTGCTCAAGGTGCGCAAAGGGACGCCTCGCGTCACGTCCGAACTGGTGCAGCGGCTCCGCGAGGAACTGCCGTGATGAGGTTTCTTCTGGACGTGAACGTCTTGATCGCGCTGATCGATCCGGCTCACGTTCTTCATGATCGTGCCCATGCCTGGTTCGCGGGGAAAGGACAGGAAGCATGGGCGACCTGCCCGCTGACCGAAAACGGTGTTTTGCGAATTGTCGGGCATCCTCGATATCCAAATTCTCCCGGTTCTCCCGCAGCCGTAGCACGGTTACTGGCTTCGCTTCGGAAGCTGTCCGGGCACGCTTTCTGGCCAGACGGCATTTCTTTGCTGGACTCTGAACACCTCGATGCCGCGCGGCTTCTTGACTCTGCTCACGTTACTGACAGTTATCTTCTCGCCCTGGCTCGCGCACACAGAGGGCAACTCGCCACGTTCGATGAAGGCATACCCACGCAATCCGTGATCGACGGTGCGAGGGCGCTTCATGTGATTCAATAACCTTCGCCGGACAGAAACACGACACTACACAACAATCCATCCACTGTCCCGACCTGGCGTATGGTTGGGTGGGTATAGGCGTTCAGCCCAGGGCCGTCGAAGCCAAACTGAACGTAGTCCTGCACAAACGTTACAGAGCTCAGCCGACGACCAACGATTTCCTTCATCGAATCTTTAAGGCCCGCGTTCAATTTCCAGCTTTCTTCTCCGTGCCCCTGTGACTTCGTGGCGAATCAAAACTTGCGTGAGTGCTCCTTGGCCCAGCGCTCGACGACAACTTTCTTGTCGGTGTAGAACTCGATGGCGTCGCGGCCCCGGCCGTGGAGATCGCCGAAGAAGCTGTTTTTCCATCCGCTGAAAGGGAAGTAGGCCATGGGCGCGGCGACGCCGATGTTGATGCCGATGTTGCCGGCGGGCGCTTCGTAGCGGAAGCGGCGCGCCGCCGATCCGCTCGATG
>DATLKM010000203.1:0-19204 GCA_035538435.1 Binatia bacterium | reverse complement strand
GCCGGCTGAAGCAGGCTGTTGTCCGGCTTGCGCCTTCTGCTCGGCCGCCAGGTTTACCGCGGGAGTGATTCCCGTGCTCGAAGTGGCGCTTGAAGTCGACTGCGCCGCGTTCAAGCTGACCGGCAGCAACTCGGCCCCGGTTTTGTCGGAAAAACGCGCGGCAGCTTCCTGTGCGCGCTCAACCGGTTCGTCGGCCGGATTCGTAGCCGCCTTGGCGGCGTACGTCGGTTCGACAAAAACAAAATCTTTGGAGTTGGCATCGGCCGGTGCGGCATCGCTCTTTGCGGCGACGGTCGCGGCCGCGGGCTGCGGCTTCGGCGTCACCACTTCCGCCACACGCGGCGCGAACGGAGAGACCGGCTTCGTCTCAACCGGCGCGCTCGCCACAACCGGCTTGGCCGTGCTGTTGGCCGCCGCCGTGTCACTGGCGTGCAGCGTCAGCACAAACTTCCCGTCGGCTGAGGGCGTCAGCTCATAGCGGCAGGCCTGTTCCAGATCGACCACCACGCGAGTGGTTGGCGGCGTCCGGCCGTCCATGCCGATGCGCACGCCCTTCACCCCCGCGCTGCCCACGGCGATGTGGCTCTGCCCCGTCGCCATAATGGTGGCGGGCAGGTCGACCACAACGCGCGCCGGCGAGTCGGCCGTGCTCAGCTTGGGCGTCACGCTGCCCTGCGCGTTGATCTCCACCCGGATCTCATCCGCGCCGCGGACCACGTTCACCCGCTGCAGTTCGCTGCGCTGGCCCGCCGGCGCCGTCGCCGGCATCTCGGCGGCTGGTGCAGCCAGCCCAAGGAGCAGCCATGTTAGGAACATACTCAGCCATTGCTTTCGCATTTCGCTTCTCCCAAGCGCGGGCCTGGCCCGCGTGTCCTTCTTTGAACTCGTTTTTCGAACGCGCTTGCGCGCCGTCGATCAGCTAAACCGCCGGTACCGAAACCCGCTTGACCACTTCCCGCGTGAACGCCTTGCCCAGCTTGTCCTGCACCGTCTCCTGGAACACCACGGAGTCGCCGGTAATGCGCACTACAAATCCGTTGAACACGGGGTCGTTCTCATGCAAAAAATAGGCTTTGTTGATGCTGTTGGTGACCACGGCTATGTAGCCGCTCTCGGCCTTCACCACGCCGCGCACGTTGATCTGCCCGATCTCCAGGCATTTCTTGCCCGTCGAGCATCCCGAGCCGCTGGGCGCCTGCACCACCGGACTGAAGAAAGGATCGCGCTTGCCCGACATGGCCCACTTCTTTTCTTCCTGTTTCGGCTTCGCCGGCTCGGCGGGCTTCGCCATCGCATCCGTTTTGGGCGACGCCGCGGTTTTGTCTTTGGCGGCAATCGTCGTCTTCGCCGCCTTGCCTTTCTTCGCCGCAAGTGCAGCCTTCTTCGGCATGAACGCATCGTGCGGCTGCGCCGCCGGTGCGCTCTTGGCCGCCGCGGCGCTCGGCTGGGCCGGGCTCGGCGCGGCTTGTGATCCCGCGGCCGGCTTGCCCTGGTCCGCCGGACCACCCAGCGCTTCGTTGGTCTGGTTGGTCTTGATCTGCGTCAGCGACTTCGCCACGCTGCGCGCGTTGTCGATGGCGTCCGGGTTCTGCGCCCAGGCTGCCGCCGTCATCACTGCCATTGCGAAAATCCCTGTGCTCAGCTTCATAAGCGAATCCTATTTGCTCACGCCCGCAACCGCTCCGGGCTTGGCTCCCGGCGCCGCTGCGGCCGGCTCCAGGTCGTGGCTGTAAAAAGTTGTCGCCGTGAACGTGGCCACTACGCTCTCATTGGGAGCGTATTGATACGTCTTCTTGGCCTTCGCGTCGGTCGGTTTCTTCGTCGTCCCAACCAGCAGGTTGCTCACGTTCACAATGCGTTCCAGCTTTCCTACCCGGTCGAAGAAATTCAGCATGGAGTAGTAGGGCCCGTCGAGTTCCATGTCGAACGCCATCTCCGTGTAGTACTCCTTGGTCGCGCCCTGCTTCGAGGTGTAGCGCCGCAGCTCGATTCCCGCCTTTTGCGCTTCGCTATCCATGGTCTGGATGAACGTATCCAGTTGCTTCTCGTCGGGCACGATGCGCCGCTCGACCTCCAATTGCTGCTTCATCTCAGCCAATTGCTGGTCTATCTGTTTCAGCTTGGGCCGATAGGACTCGAGTTCGTTGTTCTCCCGGACCTTTTCCGCCACCGCCTTCTGCGCCGCCGTGTTCTTGTCCATCTGGTTTTTGAACACGGTGAAGTACAGCGCGCCCGTTACCAGCGCACCGCCGGCCAGCACCACCAGCCACTGCTTGATTCCCGACAATTCGTTAAAATTCGTCGCCATAATTTCTGCCCTGTCCTGCCCGCTTCAACCGCCTGCCGCTACGACTTTCCCTTTTCGCAGCTCAACGTAAACTGAAACGCCTGCATGTCTTTCACCTGGTCGTCCTGGTACGTTTCCTTGATCTCGACGTTCTTGAAGAAGCCCGTCTTTTGCAGGTTCGCGATAAGGTTGGCCACCGCGTCCGCGCTCAAGGCTGTGCCATCCAGCTCCACGCTGTTGCCGGTGTCGTCCATCTTCCACAGCCACACCGCTTCGGTCCCGTTCACGGTCTCGCCCAGCATGGCCAGCAGATTGACCGGGCCGGCCTGACCCGCCTTCAACTGGTCGATCACGTCCACGCGCCTCTTGTAGGCGTCGGCCTGTTTCTGCCGTTCCAGATACTTCGCCTTCACGTCGGCCAGTTCGGCGTTTTTCTTCTGCGCCGCTTTCATCTGCGTGGCAATCGTTTGCGCCTGCCGGTCCAGACGGTACCAGTAGCCGAAGTTCAACAAGCCGGCCGCCAGCACCATGATCAGCACCTTCAGCTTGGGCGAACCCATATCGCCCATTTCCATTGTCGGCAGCGAAGGCATGGAGCTGCCGCCCGCGCGCTTGTTTTTCCCCTTCGCTGTTTCCAGCAGATTGATTCGGATCATAGGGATTCAAAGCTCCTCAAAGCCAAGCCCACCGCCACCGCCAGCTGGCCCGGATTCTGCTCCACCAACTCCACTCCCGGCCCTTCCACCGGCGGCACCACCCGCTGAAACGGATTCAGCAGTTCCACCGGCATGGAGAATTCCTGCCGCAGCGCTTCCATCAAACCCGGCACCTTCGCCGATCCTCCGGCCAGATAAATCTTTTCAATGTGCTCGCCCGCCGCGCTGGCGCGGAAGAAGTCGAACGTCTTCTGGATTTCCAGCACAATGATTTCCGTCACCTGTTGCAGAATCGGCGTCTTCGCGTCCTCGCTCACCGTCCCGACCTTTTCGCCCAGTTTCAGCTTCTCGGCGTCTTCAAAGTTCAGGTCCAGTTCCTTCTGCAACGAATCCGTGTACTGATGCCCGCCTACGCTGACGTCGCGCGGAAACAGCGGCGTCGTTCCCTTCACAATGTTGATGTTCATTACGCTGGCGCCTAGGTTCAAAAGCGCCACCACCTGGCCGGGCGCGGGCTGATAGTTGTACTCGTAGCAGTTCTGGAGCGCCAGGGCATCGATGTCCACGATAGCGGGCGTGCGCCCGGCCATCGAGAGTACGTTGGTGTAGTTCAAAATCTTGTCCTTCTTGACGGCCACCAGCAGCACGTCCATCTGCGGCGAACCCGCCTCTTCGGAAAGAATCTGGTAATCCAGGCTCACGTCAGCCAGATCGAACGGAATATGCTGCGCCGCTTCTTTCTCAATCGTCTCCGCCAGTTCCTGATCGCTCATGGAAGGCAGCGAAATCTTCTTCACAATCACGGAGTGGCCGCTGACCGCGGTCGCCACCGCCTTGGTCTTGATCTGGTTGTCGGTGAACAGTTTCGAAATCTGGCTCGACACCGTGCCCGAATCCACGATCATCGAGTCGACTACTATGTCGGAAGAAAGCGGCTCAACTCCCAGGTGGACCACTTCCACGCTCCCACCCTTCTTCTTCAACTCGACCGCCTTAATGCTGGAAGAGCCCACATCCAGACCCACAATCGACTTCGATCCCATTCCAAACATGTGCCCGCCTTTTGTTATGGCGCGGACGCCCTCGCCCGCGACGTTTTACACGGCTCGCTCTACTGCGATCCCGCCGCCTTCGTTGCCGCCTTTGCTTTCTTCACCCGCATCTCTACCTGGCTGGACTTCTCTTCCATCCACTGGTCCAGCTTCGATTTCTTGAAGCGCCAGCGGTTGCCCAGCTTGAACGCGGGAATGCTCTGCTCGCCCACGTATTTGTAGAGCGTGTCCGGACTCACTCCCAGATACTGCGAAGCCTGGCGAATGTTCATGACTTCTCGCGAGTCGGCCATAGTTGGTGCTGTTCCTTGCCCTGCCACTCCGAACCTTCCCGCGCCAGTATCTCCGGCCCGCGGGTTTTCTTCGGAAACTCCCTCGCCCTCCCTGCCTGTCCGGGGGCGCTCAGTGTCCCGAGCATATATCAGCCTGAAAAAGCCCCGGCTCGAAGTAAATCTCCGCGTTTTACTGGGTTTTTTAAGGTTTTTCTGGAGCGGCGGGAGAGGGCGATTCGGCTCGGTTTCTATATGTTGTGGCTCTTGCCGAAATAAACGCAATTAGTGGTATCCGAAGCAGACGGGCATATTAGTCACACGCGTGCCGATAACTGAAGTACTACAGACGGTACGGAAGTACTTGAACGGTGGCGGAAGTAGCTGGGGGGACGGAAGTTATCCTCGCTGCTTCCGCAGGAACGTTTCAGCGACTGTACGGACATCTAATGTACAATTGGACCGGTGTTGAAATCGCCCGAGTTCGACTGGGACGAAAACAACCTGCAACATCTCGCACACCATGAGATCAGCCGCCGTGACGCAGAGGATGTCTTGTCCGGTAACCACGTGCTCTGTGGCTTCGACACGGTGGGCGGAGAAGAGCGGTGGACAGCAGTTGGAGCCACCCGCACCGGCCGCGCTCGTAATTGTGTTTGCAATTCGGAACGAATCGATACGACCGATTACCGGATGGGTTGCCGATAAAGAAACGGCGGAATTGTACTTCGAGCAATGGGGTAATGGATAAAAATGGCAAAGGCAAAGATGAAGGAAGTGGCGATTCCCAAGTTTTCGAGCGAAGCCGAGGAGGCGGCCTGGTGGGACGATCACCGCACTGAGATCGAAGCCGAGATTCGGCAACGCATGAGAAGCAAGCCGCGCCTCACTTTGCAAAACCTGCTGCACAAGCCCAAAGCTTCCCAGCCGATTACACTGCGAATCTCCAGGGACGACCTTGATACCGCACGCCGGCTGGCGGCGAAGAAAGGCTTGGGCTATCAAACTTACATTAAGATGCTGCTGCGCGAAGCGCTGGCCAAGAATGCAGATCAATAGCGGCAACCCAACTCCTGTCATTCCGACCGAAGTCCGAGCGCAAGCGAGGCAGTGGAGGAACCTTGCGTTTCTCCCGGGTTCCACTGCTCACTTTTCCAGAGGTGACATCAGCGCCTTAACCTGCGTTTCATCATCGCTGGCCCCGTTACCGCTCCTGCCATAGATCACAACCATGCAGTCTCCGGCATTCACCGTTACCGGAACTTCGAAGATTCTCTCCACACGTGATTGCAGCGCCGCTTTGCCCTTCTCCCCTTCCGGAATCTCGTACTCCAGCGGCACGCTTTCGAGATGCAGAGCATCGGCCGGAAGCCAGCTGTACATCGTCGTCAGCAACACCGGATTCGGGAACCCCTGGCTGTTCAAATTCTCTCCGAACTTGCCGCATCCCCCGGGCAGCAGATAAAAATCATTCACCGCGCCCCACTCTTTGCCGGTGGGCAGCGGACCGTAATACTTGGTTCCGTCAAACGTGCTGTCGCTGATGTCGCCGTACAACTCCAGCAGCCGCCCGGCCGGCATCATGACCGGAACGCCAAATCCCATGGCATCGTCGGTGGTTGCGTTCTGGCAACCTCCGCTTTGTCCAAAGCAGTATTCGCCGGAAAGATCGACCACCGAATTCTCTTTCGCGCTCGCTGCTTCATACGTCAGGCTCAAATCCGCCGACATGGTCGCGCCGCCCTCCAGCAGCGGCCCTCCGGCAAAAACCAGCCCCACGCATCCCGTCATCGACAAAGGACGCGGAAAACGAATGTCCACAGGCAACTCGGAGTCCGACAGCGACGGGTTCTTCAGAATGTCGCTCCAGATAAACTTCGCGCCGGTCAATTGCGGATCGGTACCCGACTCCGGACACTGCCCGTTCCAGTAAGCCAGCAGCCACAACACTTCACTGAAGGTCGGCGTATAGTTCTTCAGCGAAATCGTTCCCGTCAACCCCGTAGCCTGGGCGGTCGACTGCGCCCCGTCCAGCACCGGATACGTATACAGATATTGCGGAAACCCCGGCCTCGAGGTGGTCACCGACTGCTGAATATGCAGAATGGATGTCTGCGCAGTAGCGTCTCGCGCGATCAGGCAGCACGCCGCCGCAACCAACATGAAAATTGCAGTTCGAAGAGCCGTCGTCCAATGTGAGTTCATGGTCTCTCCTTCACGACTCTATGAACCCGGCCCTCGGGCAAATGTTTTCAGGACAGGAAACATGCCAGCCTTGAGGACTGGCACAGGCTAGCTCCCCGTCGACCAATCGAGGATAATCGTTGTCCAACCAAAGGAGCGAGCGGGGAAAGATTGGAACGATGGGGATTCGCGCCCCGGTCGTGGCCCTTGGCTGCGTATACTGCCGGTGTTTCGCAAACAAAAATGAGTTGAAGGAATCGTCCGGTCCCGGTGGGTCGGCGGCAGGAGCGCCCTTCCGCATGACCGCCAACACCTGCAAGGGCAGCCTGGCGCCCGGCGCGCAGTGTTCGATCACCGCCGAATTCACGGCGAAAGTGCTGGGAACAGTGAGCGGCGGCATCACCATCAACGACAGCGCCTCCTCCAAGCCGCAATTCGTCGAGCTGATTCGGCATCGGCACCGAAGTGGCTATCTCGCCGGGCCGATTGACCTTCCCGGCGCAAAAGGTGGGAACGAAGAGCGTTCCGCGCACCGTTCATGTGACCAACACGGGAACGAAGAACATGGGCTTCACCCACTTCATCTATATCGACGGCGGGGACTACATAGACTTCGCCCAAACAAATGACTGCGGCAAGTTCCTGGCGCCCAAGGCGAGCTGCACCGTCACCGTCACTTTCGAGCCGCGCCAGAGCGGGCAACTGGGGTCGATCCTCTACTTCAACGACGACGGCGGCGATAGCCCACAAACGGTCCTGGTCTACGGCACCGGCGATTAGGCCGCGGAAGCCGCCCTTACTGCACGTCGCTCACTTTGCCGTTAAGAAAGATCACCTTCATGTCCTGGTAGTAGTAAATCACCTTGGCGCCCAGCGTGACCTTCTTCTGCGGCTTGCCCATGGCGGGGGGCTGGCCCAGGCTAGCTGGCTATTCCAACTCCCGAGGGTGCCCCCTCCAGCGATACAATGACAACCTAGTCTGGGCCAGCCCCCAAACTTGGTTCGGGTAATCCCCGGCATCGCGCCCAAAAAATCACCGAATTGCCCCATTTCGGTGATAAGCTTTCCCGCGAGTGGTTAGGATGATCGGGGTGCCGATGTTTCGCCGAAAAAAAGCTTCTCCACTGGCTGGCCTGCTGCTTGCCCTCGCAATATTAAGCCCCATGGCGCAGGCCCAGTTCGAGACGCGGTCGGTTCTCCCCGTAGGGCAGGTCCTCCCTTACTCGCTGGCCGCGGGCGACTTCAATCGCGACGGAATTCCAGACGTCGCGCTAGTAAGCAGCGCGGGGGAAATTCAGATTCTATTGGGAAATGGCGATGGCACATTCCGGATCGGCTCCACGTACCTTGTTCCCTTCGGCTTCAACCTCGCCACCGCGAGCCTCCGGCACAACGGGATTCTCGACTTGGTGGTGGGCGTTGCGGGGCTGGCCGATGAGGTCAACGTGATGCTCGGAAACGGCGATGGCACATTTCAACCCGCCGTCCCCTATCCCACGACTGCCCAGTCGACGATGCTGGCGCTCGGCGATTTCACCGGTAGCGGGAACCTGGATGTGCTCAATCTAGAATGGTCGAACTCGCAGGGCATCGTGTGCAACTGCGTGGAGGTTCTCCCCGGAAACGGAGACGGCACCTTCGGCGCGCCGATCTCCACCACGCCAGTCCCCTACGACATCAGCGGCGGTGCCATCGCCACCGGCGATTTTAATAACGACGGCAAGCTCGATATTGCCATTTTCGGCGCATTTTTCTCCACCTCCAAGATCGATATACTCCTCGGCAACGGCGACGGCACCTTCACCGACGATGGCTATTACATCCTCAGTGGCGGAGGACCGATAACCACGGGCTATTTCACCGCCGACAAAACCAAGGTCGATCTGGCAGTAGGCAATGGCAGCGGAGTCGGCGTCCTGCTCGGCAACGGGGATGGCACTTTTCAGCCGCCAGCCTACTATGAGACGGGCGGGTATTCGACGTGGATCATCGCGCAGGATCTCGACGGCGACGGCATTGTCGATCTGGCCACGTCCGATGCGGGCGGAGGCCCCCCGGCGGGGGCAAGCGTGTTCAAGGGAAACGGGGATGGCAGCTTCCAGGCCGCGTCATTTTACCCGGTGGGAGGCCGTGGAAGCCAAGCCAACTACATCGCTGCCGCCGACTTTAACAACGACGGCAAGCCTGATCTGGTCGCCGTAGCCACGGGAGGCGAGCAAGTTATTACGCTGCTCAACACCGGCAGTGCCACGTTCTCGCCCACTTCTCCGCTTACGTTCTCAGGGCAGCTCATCGGCACCACCAGCGCCCCGCAAACCGTGACCATCACCAACTCCGGCACAACGGCAATGACATTCTCCTCAGTCACTGCGAGCGGCGCGCCGTTTCGCATGACCGCCAACACCTGCAAGGGCAGCCTGGCGCCCGGCGCGCAGTGTTCCATCACCGCGGAATTCACCGCGAAAACGTTAGGCGCAGTCAGCGGGGGCATCACCATCAACGACAGCGCCTCCTCCAAGCCGCAATTCGTCGAGCTGATCGGCATCGGCACCGAAGTGGCTATCTCGCCGGGCCGATTGATCTTCCCGGCGCAAAAGGTGGGAACGAAGAGTCTGCCGCGCACCGTTCATGTGACCAACACGGGAACGAAGAACATGGGCTTCACCCACTTCGTCTATATCGACGGCGGGGACTATATAGACTTCGCCCAAACCAATGACTGCGGCAAGTTCCTGGCGCCCAAGGCGAGCTGCACCGTCACCGTCACTTTCGAGCCGCGCCAGAGCGGGCAACTGGGGTCGATCCTCTACTTCAACGACGACGGCGGCGACACACCGCAGACCGTCCTGGTCTACGGAACCGGCGATTAGGTACGCGCGCCGTCATTACTGCACGTCGCTTACCTTCCCGCTCAGAAAGATAACTTTCATATCCTTGTAGTAATAGATCGTTTTAGTCCCCAGGTTCACTTTCTTTTCCGGCTTGCCCATGGCGGCTTCCACCTGATCGGTGGTCATGCCTTTCTCAATGCTGACCGGGTCGGCCTGTTGCGCGGGCGCCTGCTGCTGGTCCTGTGCGGCGGGTTGCGCCGCGCCGCCTCCGCCTTGCTGCTGACCACCACCCTGATCTCCGCCCTGCGCCTGCTGGCCGCCGCCCTGATCGGCCTGCTGTGAATCGTCGCTGATGGAAAGCAGTTGCCCGATTACGTCTTCCACCTGCCCCGCCTGCGCCGACAGCAGCGAGCCTTTCGGGAACTGAAACACCACATTCGCCTTCATCGCCGTGGGCGGATCGGTTTTGTTGCAGCTATCGCACGCCACAATGCTGATCGTCACCGTGTCCTTGGCCGTGTTCACGTCGATCTTCGAGGGATAAACTTTATCGCCTGCGGCGAACAGGTGCGTGGTCTGCTCCTTGCCGAACTTCTTCATGGCAAACCCAATGCCCTTCGAAACCGTCGCATTGGGCGAGTGCACCGTGCCGCCTTCATACCTCGTCGACTGAACGCTCTGGTCGGAATAGGGCACGGCGAGGATGCCGCCCTTCTCGATTTTCAGCAGCGTGCCTTTGTCCACGACCGAGTAGCCACTGGTGTCCGACCCCATTTTCACCAGCTTGTATTGCGCGGCCAATTGCTCCTGCAAAGTGGGCGCCTGCGCCGTCGCAGCCGTTGCAAAGAGCGCAACCGCCATCAGAACCAGAATGAATGTGCGTGATTTGTACGATATCCCGTACCGCATGATGAGCCTCCCATTGAATCTGCCCAAGCAAAGGCTGTCTTCAAAATGTACTCAAGAACGAACCCTGAGGACGAACCGGGAAATGGACCCGAGAATCTGTGCGAAAACTTCGCCCTTAACCAACAAGTGGAAACGGGAGCGCAGCCGAGCGGCGCTCCCGAACTCCAATATCCACCTAAAGTTTTACGGCGGCAAGTCAGCCTTGCCGCCGCGTATTTATTGCCCGCCGCCCTGCGCAGTTTCCTGCTTGACCTGCGATTCGGTCTGGTCAGCCTGCTGCTGCTGATCCTGCAGTTGCTTGGCCGCGGTCGCGTCCGGCTGCGGTGGTGGCACATCCGACGCCGTCGTCCCGGTGTCCGGGGCCTTCGGCATTCCGTTGGTGCCCTGCTTCTTGGCCAGTTCGCCCATGCCATTCTGCAGCTGGTCCTGGAAGTGGTTGTACATCTCCTGCAAGTCATCCACTTTCACAGCTACAGTCTGTCCGGCGGCACAGTCGTTTTTCTGGCTGGCAGCAATGCTCACGTTCACCATCTGGTCCTGGTCTGGAGTATCGGTCAACCGGGTCAACACATCGCCCGATGACAGACCGCACTCCTGGCCGTTGTTCACCGCGGTCACCGCGGTATCGACCACGAAGGTGCGCTGCGAAGGATTCAGCGCCGGCGGAACGTCTCCGCTGGCCTGGGACGCAGCCGGGGCCGCGGGAGCCGATCCGGCAGATGAAGCGCCCGAACCGCCAGACTGCTGCGCGTCCGACTGCTGCGCCGCCAATTGCGCCTTGACCTCGGCGGCAATGGCCTCTTTCACCTCAGGCGTCAGCGTGACCGCGCTGGAAGCCGGAGCCGGTGGCGGATCGCCGCCGCCCGCATCGGCCGCAGCCGCCGCGTCCGCGTTCTCTTCCGCCCGCGCCGCGTAGGCCGCCTGCAGGCTCGAGGAGATCAGGTAATCCGTCAGCCAGAAAGCCGGCGAGGCATAGTAAGGATAAGGATTCCACCAGCCCGCATAGAAGCCCCACCACGGGCCGCCCCATCCCCACGCCCCGACGCCCCAGTAAACCGGCCCCGGCCATGGATTCCACGCCCAGGCATAGAACCCCGGATGCCAGAAAAATCCGGGATGCCAGCCATAATAAGCGTGTCCTCCCCAATAATAGGAGCGATACACTCCGACGCGCACCACGCCGTGCGACACATACGTGCGCGAGACAAACGTCCTTCCCCCGCGCGATACATACGCGCGCTGCACGTAGCCGCCGCGTCCGTGGCTGACCACGGTCACGCCGTTGTGAGTGCTGGTCACGGTGCGTCCGCCATGCACGCCGTTTTGAATGTGCATGCCGTTGCGGTCAATGGAACGGACTGATCCGTTCGGCCGCACGTTGGCCGACCCTCCGCCCTTCAGAGAAACGTTTCGCCCCGGAGGCGTATGCCCCCCTCCGCTCGGTGACCGGGTCGCGGCGGCGTGGGTGTTGCCCGGAGTGGTGTGCGAGCCTCCTGCCGTGTTGCCGCGTGTGTTGGCGGTCGCATGGGATCCACCCGTCGCCCCACCCGGGCGATTGTTCGTCGTCGTGCCGCGATTCGTTCCCGCCGTCGTTCCGGTCCGCCCCGTCGTACTGTTCGGGCGCGATGACGTCGCGCCATGCGATGGCGTCGTGCTGTGCGATGGCGTCGTGCTGTGCGATGTTGACGTGCTGTGCGATGGCGTGGAACTGTGCGAAGGAGTTGACGAGTGACTCGGCGCGCTCGAGTGCGAAGGTGCCGAGGGCTTTGAAGGCGCTGACGGCTTCGATCCGCCCCCTCCGCCGCCACTGGGCTTATGTTGCCCCCAGGCAAACGCCGGAACCATCAGGCACAACAGCAACGCCCAAAAACCGTGCACCTTCTGCTGCTTCAAAATCCCTTTCATTTACCGCCTCCTGAAGTCGTGAACTTCCCGGTCGATGTGTCTTCAAAACCGTGCCAAAATCCCACAACACGAGCCGCCTGTACCTGATAAGGCTCTGCACTGGGCTGAACTTGCTTCTCAATCACGGAGGGAATCCCTCAGGCAGCGAAACGCGCCGGACAAACGGCTACGAACCATTCGCATACTGGGGCGACAAAACGTTACCAGAAGTTGAACCCACAAGCAATCACCTTTCCCCTCGGTTTCTTGTAACACGGCTCTTTTGCAAGAGTTCCTAAAAAATTGTCAATGATTCCGGCTGCCGCCGCCTCAATTACGGGAGCACGGGCGTTTTTTCTCGCAGAGCGAGGGATCTCACGCACCTTGGCTCGACGGGCGACAGATTGCCCGCGTCGCCGGCAGGAAGGTGGTCTTCACTGCAATCACGGAATTCAACCTGCGCCATCGGCCTTCTCTGCTATAGTTTCGGGAAGGCCGCATGGAACTGACCTCGCCCAGTTATCTCGTCAAGGAAAAAGTTCTCGCCGCTCAGGACTACATTCTTTTTTGCGGTCAGGCCGTCAGCAATCTGTTTCGCAAGCCTTTTTACTTCGCCGACATGGTGCAGCAGGCCGACCTGATCGGCGTCGGCTCTCTGCCCATTGTCCTGCTCACCGGATTCTTCACCGGCGCCGTCCTCTCGCTGCAAACCTCCAACACGCTCGAGCGCTTCGGTTCTATCACGCTTGTCGGCCAACTGGTTTCCACTTCCATGGTGCGCGAGCTGGGACCGGTGCTTACCGGCCTGATGGTGGCCGGACGCAACGCCTCCGGCATGGCCAGCGAACTCGGCTCCATGATCGTCACCGAGCAGATCGACGCCATGCGCGCCCTCGGCACCGATCCCATGAAGAAGCTGGTCACGCCGCGCGTGAGCGCCACCGTCTTCATGTTGTTTTTTCTGACCATCATCTCCGACCTCATCGGCCTGGTCGGCGGCCTGTTTATCGCCAAGCTCCTGCTCCGCCTCGATGCCCGCCAGTACTGGTCCAACGCCTGGCAAGTGCTCGTGTTTCAAGACATCTTCATGGGCTTGTCCAAGCCGCTGCTTTTCGGTTTCATCATCGCCACTGTCGGATGCTTCTACGGCATGACCGCCCGCGGTGGAACCCAGGGCGTAGGGCGGGCGACAACCCAGGCCGTGGTCGCCGCTTCCGTTCTTATTCTCGCCATCGATCTCGTATTGACCCGCCTGCTCATGGCGGTTCTGTCTTACCATTAATTGCATGTCCGCTCCGACCCTACCGATCGAATGCGCTGCACCGGCAACGGGCCATGATTCCACCAAGGCCATTGCTTTCGAGGATGTCCGAATCGGCTTCGGCGACAATGAAGTGCTGAATGGTATTTCATTTCATCTCAACCGGGGCGAAACCAAAGCGGTTTTCGGCGTCGCCGGTTCGGGCAAGAGCCTGACTCTCAAGCTCGCTCTCGGCCTGCTTTGCCCGGACTCCGGCCACATTCTCACCCTCGGCCACGACGTCACAGAAATGCAGGAGAAAGATTTATTCGCCCTGCGGGGAAGAATCGGGATGGTGTTTCAGGAGAGCGCCCTGTTCGATTCCCTTAGCGTCGCCGAAAACGTCGCCTATCGGCTCACCGAAGAGCACGGCATCTATGACGAAGCCATCGACATGAAAGTGCGCGAGGTGCTCCGCTTCGTCGAACTCGAGCACACGTTGAATCTTTATCCCTCCGAGCTTTCCGGAGGCATGCGCCGACGCGTCGCCATCGCCCGCGCTTTGATCACCCAGCCCGAACTTCTCTTATATGACTCGCCCACCGGCGGCCTCGATCCGGTAACCTCGAATACGATCATCGAATTGATCGTCAAACAGCGCGACGTAAACAAAACCAGCGCGCTGCTGGTGACTCACCGCCTGCAGGACGCCTTCACCATGGCCACCCACCAGTTCGACAGGAAAACCAATAAAATGGTCCCCCTTCCACCCGGCCAGCACTGCGAAGTGCCCATGAGTTTCTTGATTCTGCGCGACGGAAAGGTCATCTTTGACGGCGATCTGGGCCAGCTTGCCTGCACCCAGAATGAGTACATCAAGGAATATATTTCGTAGTCTTGCGGCGACTGAAGCAGGAGGCTCTTGCTTGGAAGGGGCGCGGCTGCAAGCCGCGCCGTCGGTTGTGTCCCGGTCGCGTACCTCGCTTACAAGCCCGCTGACGGGCCCTACTTCCCTGCCATCATCTTCTCCACTTCTTCCGCCTTCGAAGGAAGCGCCCCGCTGAGCTTAATCAGCTTGCCATTGGCATCAACCAGATAGTCGTCTTCAATCCGCACGCCCAGGTTTTCTTCCGGAATATAAATTCCCGGCTCGATCGTAAACGCCATGCCCGGCCCCAGCGGCACGGTGTAGTCTCCCGGATCGTGCACGTTCAGGCCGATATAGTGTCCCAGCCCGTGAATAAAATATTTCCCCAATGGCTCGCCGTGCAGGTCTTTGCCGTGTGCATTGATGTAGTCCATGGCGACTTTGTACAGCGAATTCGGGTCGTCATGCTTCATGTTCGACTTACCGGAGACGAACGCGTCAGCCGCCGCCTGCTGCGCTCCCAGAACAATGTCGTAGATCTCGCGCTGGCGTGGCGTGAAGTGTCCGTTCACCGGCAGCGTCCGCGTAATATCGGAGGCGTACATCGAATATTCCCCGGCCGCATCGATCACCACCACGTCACCGGATTTCATCACCTTGTCGTCATCGGAGTAATGCAGGACAGTTGAATAAAATCCCGAACCCACTATCGGCGCGTAAGCCACCCGCTCGCATCCCCGTTTTCCCCACTCGTATTCCATCAGGGCGGCAATCTCGCGCTCATTCACTCCCGGTTTCACCGTCTTGAACGCCGCAAAGTGTGCCGCCACTGAGGCGTCCACAGCTTTGCGAATCAGCCCCACCTCGCCTGCGTCTTTCGCAGTGCGCAGCGAAGAAAGCATCGGCCTCACATCCTGAAAATAAAGATACGCATTCAGCCGCTTCAAAAACGCCAGCGGCTTCATCGAAGGCGAATCTTCACTGGTGTCCGTGTAAACCCCGGGCCGCGCTCCGCTGGCGTACTTCACCAGATCATCCGGCAGACGTTGAATGTCCTCGACATGATCGAAGCCGGTAATGCTGGGCGCCTCGGGGTTCTCCGCCCCCAGTTTCGGCCCCGTCCACTTTTCCTGCGTCATGTTTCGCGGCGGCAAATAAAGCACTTCGCTGTAAGCCCGCGCCGGCGTGTCGCCCTTGGCTTCTGCCGCCGAGACGATCATCAGCGCCGCGCCCGGCACATTCATGCCCGAAAGATAGTAAAAATTGTCATCCTGGCGGAATCCGTACAAATCGTTCGGGCCGTCGCTCTCGATCGCGGCGAACAGCACCACAACGCCGTTCGCCTTTTTCGCCAGCGCTTCGCGCCGCGCGCGATAGTCAGCATTGGCCTGCCGCTCCATGGCAAAAGAAGAAAGAGCGGACAAGAAACAAAAAAGAGTAACCAGCAGGAAGGTAGCACTACGCTTTGTGATGTTCATTTTTCTTTCTTTCGATGCAAAAAGCAAAAGACCAACGATGCAAGAAACAAACCTAAACCGGGCGTCATTCCGAAGCCCCACGTTTTCTCCAGCGGGGCGAGGAATCCCGCGCATCGAAACCGAAGCTTAATCCATGGAAGGGCCTACTCGGCGTCGCCCTTCGCCCCAGGCAATCTCTTCGCCAGCAGTTTGATCTGCCCGTTGTGGTTCGACTCGTGCTCGCACACGTGGAACCACTTGCAATAATTATTCGTCGGCCCCCATGGCCACCCCGCGTCAATCGCCATCAGCCAGTTATCGTTGCGGCGGCGGAACTCGGCAAACGTCTTCTCCCGCGTGTCCTGCAACATTTTCAGGTAATAATCGAGATCGTTTCCCTTGATCGTCTTCCGCCCCGCTTCGCCCAGTGACATCGCGGTATCCCACTTCTGCTTCACCGCATCCGGCCAACTGCCCCACGCCATCCCGTCAAAAGTATTCAGTTGATAGTAAGTCTCCGTCGCCGCCAGATGCATCAGCAGCGCGCCGATCGCGTTCGCCTTGCCGTCGAGCAGAAAGTCGAGATCCTTCTGCGACATTCCTTTCACCGAATGCAGCACGTTCACGCGCATCCAGCGCATCATCGAAACCATCGTGCCAATCTGCGGCGTAAACCCCGCCTTGGGCCCGATCACGTTCAGCCCCTGCTCCTCCGCTTCGACGGCCGCCGGCGCCGGCAGCGAACCCATGCCGCAAATCCCCGCCGCCCCTACCGCGACCGACGTCTTAAGAAACGTTCTTCGTGCCCGCACCGCATCAACCATGAAATCGCCCTCGAGAATTTAGTGCCTGGTTCGCCGCCGAATGATACGCGATCAGCCGCGACTCATTCTACACCGCCCAAAATTCCGTGGAAGAGAATGAACATGTAGGAACAGCCGCCCCCGGCTGTCCAGTTGAGCGCAGCTCGACCACCGCCGGCAGCGCGTCACCGTTGCGGAAGGTAGGCTTGCTTGTCGCCGACGGCCGCCGCCTCGCGCTTGGCCTTGCGCCAAACGTTTGCCACCGCAAGGGTCCATGAAGGAACCAGATCGGCTCCCGGCACCAGCTTGACCAGAAACGTCGGCATGAACTCCCAATGCCAGCCCAGCAGATGAATCATGGCCGCGGCAATTCCGAAGTCGAGCAAATCGTCCGCCGGAGACATCGCCCCCTCGACAAACAGCGGCATGAAGAGTAGCTGAAGCGCGTCGGCGGCAATGGCCAGCATCATCGCCGTGCGAAAGCGCGGGCCGGGGGAAATCGCAATGGAGTCGTCAGCCACGGAGCAGCTTCTATTTTAGAGGATGCGACATCGGCCGCACAAAGAAAACGGGACGCCCGACAGTGCAATCCTCATCACGACACCGCTATATCGCAAATCCCCTAGTATGACCGCCGTAGTATGATCGATAAGCCCGAGAAGCCTTTTCGCAGACCGAAAGATCCACTCTTAATCCAGCATCTTTGTCATCCGCCCACTCATCCATGATCTAGCTTCACACGTCGATCTAGCTTCATACGTCTGGAACCCGATTCGATTTTCCAAGAGGAGAACCAAATGTCGACAGCAGGAAAAATCCTGGTACTGGTCTCGAGCGGTCACGGCCTGACTTTAAAAGACGGCGGCTGTTATAAGGGCGCCGGCTACTACCTCAACGAGCTAACGGTTCCGGTTCGTGCCCTGATGCAGGAGGGCTACGAAATCACCTTCGCCAACCCCAAAGGCAACACGCCCCAAGTGGATGTGCATTCAGAGGTCGCCGATTTCTTCGGCGGAGACGCGGCCAAGCTTCAGGACTATCTGGTATTCCGCGACGGCCTGACTGGGCTCAGAGATCCAGCCCGCATCTCGGACGTGATCGCCTCGGGCCTGGATCAATATGACGCGGTTTTCGTCCCCGGCGGCCACGGCCCCATGATCGATCTTCTCGACGATCCCGACGCCGGCACCGTGATGAGACATTTTCATCAAACATCCAAGCCTACTGCAGTGCTATGCCATGGCCCGATTTCACTTCTTTCGGCGCTTCCGAATTCGAAGGAGTTCGTGGCCGCGCTGGCGGCGGGCGACACCGCCGGAGCGCGCGAAAAGGCTAAGGGTTGGATTTATGCCGGATATAAGATGACCATCTTTTCGACGGCGGAAGAGCAGCAGCGCGAACCGCTTGAGATCGGCGGCAAGGTTCTTTTCTACCCGGACTTCGCCCTGCAGACGGCCGGCGGCGACGTAAGCGTGGCCGCTCCGTGGCAGAGTTATGTGCTGCAAGATCGCGAGCTGATCTCGGGACAGAACCCGTTCTCCGATCAGGCGCTGCTGAATCTTCTTCTACCCGCACTCAACGCAAAGAAAGCCGCCGAAACAAAATCGGAGACTGCCGCGTAAGCGAGGCCGTCGCGGCCGACAAGTCGCGGCCAATAACAGGACTGACGCTTTGAAAGTGCGCGGCTTCAGCCGCGCCGTGGCAATGCGAAGTGGCAGTGCGAAGTGGCCGGGCGGCGGAATTTAGCCAAGCTGCTGCAGGCCAGGAATTGGAGCAAAACAAAGGCGGCCATCTCTCGATGGCCGCCTCAGCGCTCCGTCAAAGCTAGTTCGACTGTCGCGCTCGGGACAGCCGGCGACGAGGCCGGGAATGTCAGATGAACACGCCCGCCGACACCCGAAACCGCCGCGCCAGCCCGCGAATATGTTCCACCGACAGTGGGCGCTTCCGGCTCAAGATCTCCGACAGAAGTGTTTTGTGTTTGAAAACGTCGAGGAGATCTTTCTGCTGAAGGCGGTTTGCTGCCATCAGTTCTTTGAGTACGTCGATCGGGTCGGCTTTCGACTTCAAGGGGAACGCTCGTTTCTCGTAGTCTTCAACGAGGACCCCGAGTAATTCAGCATAGCGTTGTTCGGCGTCTGTCAGTGACGCCTTGTGAAACAGGCGTTCCAACTCGGCGAGGTACTGCCGGTGCTCGGCCTTGGTATGGATGACGGCCGGCCGGTGCTTAGTGAGTAAGTCCTGATAACCGTGCGCCGTTGATGCCATGGATTACAAACCCTTTCGCGAGTAGTCCTTGTGCGTCTGCACCTTCATGACGAGCACTGTCCCGGCGGCGTAGTTAATCGCTGCCGTTAACCGAAACTGATTCCCTTTGAGGTCAAAAACGACGTAAGGCGGAACATTATCGACGCCGCTCCACGTGGCCCTTACATCCATGAAGTGACGCCACCGCGCGCCTTCTACGACTTTGACCCAGGCCTGCAAGGCCTTCACCAGCCCGCTACCGCGATGGTCTGCTTCGGCCTGGGAGAGCCGCTCGCGGCCGACAATCCGCATTGCTTATCGTAGTTCACAGATTGTGAACCGTCAAGGGGATTACGTGGAGGAGTTTGTTTCACGAATCCTGGGCACTTCAGCGTTCGGAGTTCCCACCCTTCGAAAAGCGCGAAGGGTGGGGCAGCCTCAGCGGTTAAGGTGTTGGCAGGGAAACAATCAAGGGTGGGCCAGCCCCCAGTGCAAAGTGGCAGTGCAAAGTGGCAGT
>DATLKM010000202.1:0-21926 GCA_035538435.1 Binatia bacterium | reverse complement strand
GGGATGGGGCGGCTTCGGCTGGCTGCCGATTGGTCCCGGTGATTGGTTCCATCCGTGGTGGGGTGGCTATGGCGGGCGCTTTGGCTGGGCGGGCCGGGGATGGTATGGCGGCCGCTTCGGTGGATTCGCGCCTCTGCACGCGGGCACGCGTTTTTCGAACATCGCACACATCAGCGATCCGCATGTTGGAGCTGGACTTTCTACTGTGGGCGCGGGCAAGTTTGGTGCTGGACATGTGAACGCTGTCGCCGCGACTCACGCGCAAATCAGCGGCGCTCGCATGATGACCGGCAACATGCCTGTGGTTCCGACTCGGGCCAGCTTGTCGGCGAGCGGCCGGGAAGCTGCGCCTTCTACGATTCATAGCGGCGCGGCGCAACATTTTTTTGGCAGACAGAGCACATCGCATCATGAATCGTTCTCGCAGCAGGCGGCGCATTTGCAGCAATCGATGCGGCAGAGCCACACGTCGCCGGTGACAGCCGGCGGCCATGAGCGTGGCGGATCTTACGCGAGCGGGGCGCGTGGCAGCGCGGGAGACTCTCGCGCGGGAGCAGAGCCGGGTAAGTCGAGCGCAGGAACGCTTGCGAATCGTGGAACGGAGAATTCCGCATCGCAAGGGTCGGAGAGTGCGTCGCGGGGTGCGGCTGGATTGAATCGATCCTCCGGCCCCACGACGTTCGCGAATCGCCCGGAGTCGGCCTCATCGGCCTCTACGAACCGCGGCGAACCGAACCGCAGCGAGTGGAAGACGTTTACGCCGCCTTCTCACGGCGGCGAATCTGCGGGCAGGAGCGAGAGCGGTACGCAGGCTTCCAATCGCGGGGAAGGTGGAAACTATAACCACGGTGGGGAGAGCGCCAGCTACTGGAACCGCACCGCCCCCAGTTCGAGCCCCGCGCGCGGATCAAGCGCCGGCAGTTATGAACGCGGAGGAAATTCGCGTCCGCAACTCAACATGAGGCAGCCGATCGCACAGCCGCGCTCTTCGAGTGGATATGGCGGGTACGGCGGCTATCGCGCCCCGAGTTATGGAGGAATCCACGGCAGCTATGAGAGCGGTGGGTCACACAGCGCCCCCAGTTCTGGCGGAGGGCATTCTTCTTCCGGAGGTCATTCCAGTGGCGGCGGAGCCCACCACTAATCGGATGTATGTCACAAGTGAAGTGAAGGTAAGAGGCGGAAAGGGCGTGCTTGCGGGCACGCTCTTTCTATTTTCTTGAACTAGTGGCTTGGCCCGCCGTACAACCGTTCTCTTTCGTTCTTCAGCATATCCACGCCCTGCGCGAAGCTGGTATCGGCAGGCACGCGATGGAAGTCATCCAGAACTTCTTCAGAGTTGATCGCAATGGTTTTGAACAGCAGCAGCTTGCCGTGAAAGTCGAGCGCCATGCGCGTGATTTCCCAGGATCCATCGCCAAGCTCTTTTTGCTCGACGATGAAATGGCCGCCCTTGTCGAGATGGCCTAGAATTCCCCAGCCGAAAGCGACTTCCTTCATGAGTGTCCCGTCGATTTTTGCGATTCGTTTCGCCACGGGATCGATCAGGACGTACCCCTGCATACCTTCGAGAACATCTTCGACCCGGGAAGGTGGATGATAGTTCGGATTCGGCCGAAAGTTCAGGCGAATCAAACGAACGCCTTCTTTGCCCATCGTTTCCGTACCTCTTTCCTCGCCCGCAGGGTCGTATTCAAATGCCTCGGGAAGAGCTTTTACGATGCGCAAAGTACGATCGGCGTTTTGTTGCTCCTGGGAATGCTTGTGCTTGAGTTGCTCGGGGTCCGCGATGAATCCGGCCAGCCGGCCCTCTTCGCCGCGCAGTTGATCGGGCGAGAGCGGCTTGTCGTCATAGGCGACGGTCATGCCCGCCATGGCGTCGGTTGTTTCTACATAGAGGCGGGTCTGCGAACCGTTGGGCGACTGCTTGCGTGAGCGGAAAAGATGCTTGATCGAATTGTCGTTGGCCGCGCTGACCTCGTTGGCCACAGCTTGACGAACTAATTCAGGGGCGGCGGAGAAATTGCCTTGCAGCGATTGCGCAGCGGCGAACAGGCAAACAGGAAACGCGAAGAGAAACAGAGTAGTTGCGCGAAACACAGTTCTAGTGTAGCAATCCCGCTGCGGATCAACTTGCCGCGCACTCTGTAGCTTGCGTATATTCGTTGCAGTGAGCGGTATTTCTTTGCCGAACGCTGGAATACTTTTACTGTTGCCCAGGAGATTCTTATGAGCGCACCAGCGAGCGGGCTGGCACAAATCGGTAAATCGGTGGTTATTAAAGGTGAACTCTCCGGCAGCGAAGACCTTTATCTGGATGGCCAGGTGGAGGGCAGCATCGCGTTGCAGGGCAATAGTCTCACCGTTGGGCCCAATGGCCAGGTCAAGGCTAGTGTCGATGCCAAGGGAGTGGTGGTACAGGGAAAACTCGAGGGCAATATTCAGGCCAGCGATCGCGTCGAATTGCGCAAGTCGGCGATCGTCACGGGAGACATCACCACCAAACGGATCGCCATTGAAGAAGGCGCATTCTTAAAAGGTAAAGTGGATATTCATCGCAACGAGTCTAAATAACGTGGCGGGTTCGGTAGCAGAAAAGAGCGCGACGGGAAAAGCGGTTCGACCGCTCAGACCTCAGTGCCGCGGGCGCTCGATTAGCAAAATATGTCGTCGGTTTCTCAGAGCTTCATGAAAATCTTCCGGGGTTCGTCGGGGCAGGAAACCGCTCCGTCGCAGGCATCACAAAAACTGACACGCCGCTCCAGCGGTCTGGGCGAACTTTCACGCACGTGGGAGTCCGCGCAAGGACTCTGCATTCTAGATCTTGGATCGACCTCGCCCACCAATATCCGGCATTTCACCGAGACCGGCCATCGCATTTATAGCGAAGATTTACTGACAGCCTCGACCGATCCCGACCTGCTGACGAAAAATGAGGAAGGCGTGATTGCTCTCGACAGCCGCAAATTTCTCGCCGACAACCTTGTCTACCCCGCCGCCCATTTCGATGTTGTGCTGTGCTGGAACCTGCCGGATTATCTCGACGAAAGCCTGGTAAAGCCGGTCGTAGGAAGGTTGTGGTCCGTACTGAAGCCGGGCGGCATGCTGCTGGCTTTTTTTCACACGCGCGACGCCGGCCCGGATTCTCCCTGCCACCGCTTCCACATCGTCGGCCCCGACACACTGGAGATGCAAAAGATCGTCCTGCGCCGTGAGGCTCGACGCGGCCCAACCGGCGCCGTCCATACCGCCATCGATGGCTTCCAGTTGCAGCGCGTATTCAACAACCGGCACATTGAGAATCTGTTCCGCGATTTCGCTTCCATCAAATTTTTTCTGGCTCGCGACAACGTTCGTGAAGTCCTGGTTGTCCGCTGATCAGTTTTCACCTTCACTTTTCTTCCAGATGATTACTCCCATGCGGTACAAGAATCCACGCACGATTTCGATTCGCGCGCTTGGCGGGATAATTGCCGAGAGCATGGAGCTCATCTCATGCGGCACATAGGAGCGCCGCACGGAGGTGAGGCCGTCGAGCCAGGCGGTGCGGCAACTCATGATGGGCTGGCTGGCATAGACGATGCCGAGATGTAGGGGATGCCGCACCAGATCGTTGATGACAACCGCGCGCCGGCTGATACGCATCGCCTCGCCCACAAACTCGCACAACTGCGGCGGCGAAAGATGATGGGCAAACAGATTACAGCTGGCAATATCGAATGCATTGTCGCGGAACGGCATGGCCAGTCCGTCAGCCGCCAGCCGCCCGCATTTTCCGTTGGCGCGGGGCAAATGGGAAGACATCCGGTCGAGTAGCGTGATCTCAAGCTCGATCCCACGCCCCGCCAGATATTGGCGCACCGTCTCGGGGACCGCCCCCGAACCGGCCGCCACTTCCAGGAGCGACAGCCGCTTGTTTTGCCCGCGTGAAGCGACTCGCTCCACCATCCTCTGCGTGACTCCAACTCCGCCAAACCAGCGATTGATGCGGTCCAGCGTTTTCAATGTGGCAGCGATCTCTGCCGGAGGGCAGCTTCCGGAATCGAGAAGTTCGGGCGCGTCGACTCGCTGCATGAAGGCCTTACTTTCGTTGCCGAATGACAATCGTCTCGGCAATACGGTCGTGCACCGTCTGGTGCGCGGGATGGACTAAATACTGGGCGAATCCCGATCCCGCTTCAAGAAGCGACGCCCCGTAGCCGAGCGCCCTTTCCAGCGAATGCCAAAGGCTCATACGCTCGTGCACCAGCGACACGATGCGAATGCCCAGCAACCATTTTCCTATGGTGCGCCCATTTGTCGCCCACACGACAACGGCAAAGTAAACCACCGGAGTAATAGTGCTGTACCAGTTTTCGAAGGGCTTGAATTCCAGATTGACATCGACGTGGTGAGTTTTCTCCCACAGCTTGGCTGCCGGAATAGCGACCGCGAGAAAAACCGCAACCACGGCAATGAAATCAACCGCTATGGCAACCAGACGGCGGGCGAACGATGCCAGTTCGACACCTTCCAACTCCAGCATGCGGTGAGTATGCAGAGGGTGATAGGTTCCACCCTGCCAGCGGCTGATTGGCTTGGATTGCTCGGTCGCAACGGGTTGCAAGCGGGACTCCTTTGCCGGGAACCGCGATCGTGTTGAGCCAGCGTATTGAAATACCGCTAGTTATACTTCGGCCAGCTCTTCTTCCAGCAATTGCTTGTTATACAGGTCGCTGTAGTAGCCGTTCAAGGCGAGAAGTTCATCATGCGTGCCCAGTTCTACGATCCTTCCCTCATGCAGCACGGCAATCTGGTCGGCGCTGCGCACAGTCGAAACACGATGGGAAATAAAAATCGTCGTGCGGTCGCGCATCACATCGCGAAGATGGCTCAGAATCTGATCTTCGGTTTGAGTATCCACGCTGGAAAGCGCATCGTCGAGAATGAGTATTCTCGGATTGCGAATCAACGCGCGGGCAATGGCTGTCCGCTGCTTTTGGCCGCCGGAGAGCGTGATGCCCCGCTCTCCCACCATGGTCCGGTACCCCTCGGGAAAGCTTTCAATGTCGCGCGCGATATTAGCCGCTTCGGCTGCATCGTGAATCTGCTCGTCGGTCGCTTTCTCTACTCCAAGCGCAATATTGTCGCGGATGCGGTCGCTGAATAAAAAAGTTTCCTGCGGCACGAAGCCGATGTGCTGGCGCAGCGAAGCCAGCGTGTAATCGCGGACGGGCCGGCCGTCGATGAAAAGCGTTCCGGGTTCCGCATCGTAGATGCGAGGAATCAGGTTTACCAGCGTCGTCTTGCCTGAACCGGTCGGCCCCACGATCGCCATGCTGCTGCCTGCGGGAATGCGCAGGCTCACGTCATGTAGGACGGTCTTCCCGTTGTATGAAAAATTCAGTCCTCGAAACTCAATGTCGCCCTTTAACGGTAAATCTCGCGCCGCCGGCTCGTCTTTGATTTCCGCATGCTCCTGAAGAATCTCATTCAAGCGGCCAAGAGAGGCGGTACCGCGTTGAAAAATATTTACCACCCAGCCCAACGCAATAACCGGGAAGGTCAACTGCATCATGTAGATGGTAAAGGCGGTGAAATCGCCGACCGACATCGCGCCGGGTAAAAACAGCGTGGTCTTGCCGCCGAGGTATGACGTAAGCTGCACCGTGGTTTGGCCGAGCAAAACCTCGCGGCCCCCGATCCACAACACCAGAACCATCGCCAGGCCGAGCATCAGTTCCAGGGTTGGCCAAAGCATGCCCATCAGTCGCACCAGTTTCAGGCTTCGGGCAATGTATTCGCGATTGGCCTTCTCGAATGACTCGATCTCGGCTTCTTCCTGCACGTAGGCGCGAATCACACGCGCGCCGGAGAAATTTTCCTGCGCCCGCGCCGAAATGTCCGAGAACATGGCCTGAATTTTCTCGAAGCGTTCGTGGATCTTCCTTCCGAACGACTGAATGACGACACTCACAATCGGCAAGGGAAGAAAAGCATACAGGGTGAGTTTCGGGCTCATGGCGATCATGAAGGCAAGAGCGCCGGCGGTGAACAGAATGGTGTTGGCCGAATACATGATCGCCGGGCCCAGCAACATGCGCACCGCGTTCAAATCGTTGGTGGCGCGGGCCATAATGTCGCCCGTTCGCATGCGCTGGTAGTAGGAGTGGGGCAGGGTTTCGAGATGCGCGAAAAGATCGTTGCGCAAGTCAAATTCAATGTCGCGGGAAATGCCGATGACGATCCAGCGGGTGAGAAAAAGAAAAATTGACCGCACCGCAGCCACGGCCAGCACGGCCAGGGCAGAGATCAGCAATTTGTGCCGGGTGATCCCCGACTGCAAGGCCTCCGCGGCGCCCCCGATCACTTTGGGCAACAGCACCCACGCCGCGTTGCTGAACACTATGCAAAGCGCGCCAACCGACATGCCCCAGCGATAACGCCGGAGATAGGGCAGCAGCGGCCGCATACTTTTCGGAATCATGCTGAATTTCTAGATGAAATTCTAGCAGGCGGGGACTCAGCGCGAGGCCCGGTGGAACCTGGGCAGGGGCCTCTTCGGACTACGCAGCCGAAGAAGAGAGCGCTTCGCTAATCATTGCGGGATGGACTGACTGACGTTTTCCAAATCGTCAGTAGATCGCCACCAAAAGCTAGAACGAGCATGGCCACAAGAACGCTAATCCATGCGGCGAAGAAGAACCAGCCAATCTCAAAAATGAGGGCCTGTGAGAGATCCATAAATCACAACCTTGCGCTATGCAGAAAGTAACTCGGGCGAACAGTCAAGCGGCGCGGGCCGGGTACGATAGCCTGACTCCGCGCCGCTTGCGACCAGACGACACTTGTGGGTTGCTTACTCTTGCGGTGGGGCTGGCGATTCTTCGCTGCCCTCGTTCTGCATGTGCTGCTGCATCCGCGCCTCGCGATTCGCCTCAAACTGTTTGTACTTGGCCTGTTGATCGGCTGTCAGTACCTGCCACATCTCGCTGTGGATCTTGGCCTCTTCCACTTTGATCTGCACCAGGGTCTGCGACTGCGCTGCTACCAGGGCCTGCACCTTGGCCTGGTCGAACGTGCCTTCTTCGTATTGCTTCACCTGCTGCTCCATCTGGTGCATCTGCTGCATCAAGGGGTGCATGGTGGGGTGCTCTTTCTGCATGATGGCTTTCATCTGCGCCCGCTGGTCGGGCGTAAGGTTCAGATATTTTGCAAAGAATCCCATACCAGGGCCGCCGAAGCCGGCGTGATGCATGGGCGGCGGCGCGCTTTCATCGGCCGTTTGTGAATTTGCGATGGCGGTGCCCAAGGTTACGGCAAGCGCGGCTACAAAAAGGCGAAGGCTGATCGATTTCATAATTTCCAAACTCCCTCTGGGGCCGGGCGCCGCTTCGAAGGTGCGGTGTCCTCCGGCGATTTGTCTCACAGTTGATAGAAACACGGGCCCGGAGAGAAAGTGGTAAAGAGTCGGTCAATGCGAGTAAAGTTTTGTAAATGCTTCAAAATGAAACGCTTGCAGCGTGCTTTTGACAAATCTTTACCCCTCGATGAAGGGCTGCTGGTGCAAAATGAAAAGTAGAATGGAACGCATACTGATTGTCGACGACGATGTCGAACTGTGCACACTCGTCAGCGAGTATTTGCAAGCTGAAGGCTTCACAATTGAGGCCGTGCATGACGGCGAAAACGGTTTGCAGCGGGCCTCGAACGGCGAATACGCTCTGATTGTGCTCGACGTGATGCTGCCGGGCATCAACGGCTTCGAGGTGCTGCGCAGAATCCGCGCCAAGTCGCGGATGCCGGTGCTTCTTCTCACCGCTCGCGGAGAAGATGTCGACCGCATCGTCGGCCTTGAAATCGGCGCCGACGACTACTTGCCCAAGCCCTTTAATCCGCGGGAACTGGTGGCGCGCATTCGCGCCATTCTGCGCCGTACGCGCGGCGATAAGGGCGCCCCCGCCGCGCCCGATATTGTTCGGGTTGGCGAGATCGAGCTCGATCCTGCCACGCGCAGCGTGCGCCGTGACGGTCAGCCGGTTGAATTGACCTCCGTCGAATTCAATCTCCTGGAGGTCCTGCTGCGCGAGGCTGGACGCGTGGTCCCGCGCGAACGGCTGGTCAATGCCGTGCTCAGCAGAAAGTTTTCCCCTTTCGACCGCAGCATCGACATGCACGTGAGCAAGGTTAGGAAAAAATTGGGCGATACCGACGCGGACGAACACATTAAGACGATTCGAGGCGTAGGATATATCTTCGCCCGTCCGCGCGAGAAAGCCGCCGAAAAAGCGAAATCGAGTTCATGAGAAGTCTTTTCGTAAAAATCTTCGTTTCCTTCTGGCTGGCCCAGGCGTTGTTCATCGTGCTCGCCATTCTGGTGACGCTTGCCTTTCGCCCCCGCACGACCACCTGGGAGTCGCTCCGTACCACTGCCCTGAACGACGCGGTCAACGCCTACGAAGAGGGCGGCGAGCGCCAGTTGCGCCAGTATTTCGAAAACTTGGAATCCACCCAGCATGTGCGCGCCTATTTGTTCGATGAACAAGGTGAGGAGCTCTCCCACCGCGCTCCGCCAGACTGGGCGATTCGTATTGCTTTGGGAGGCACTCGCGCCCCGCGGGATGGCGTGATTTTTCCCGCCCCGCCCGTGCAGCGGGATTCGCGCGCTTCGTTCGACGGCAAACATCGCTACACGGTGGTGATTGGACTGCCTCCCGGCCCGCGCGTTTTCTTTGGGCCACGCGGTTTGCCTCTTCCCGGACTCATCATCGCCGTGGTGACCTCGGGATTAGCCTGTTACGTTCTGGCATGGTTCCTGACCAAGCCTGTGATCCGGCTGCGCGCCGCGACTCAGCAACTTGCGGCCGGGGATCTGACCGCCCGTGCGGGCGCTCCCAACAACCACGGCCATGACGAAATTGCCGGATTGGTTCGCGACTTCGACACCATGGCCGGCCGCCTCGAAAGCTTGATGAAGGCGCAGTCGCGCCTGCTGAATGATATTTCTCATGAGCTGCGCTCACCCCTGGCTCGTTTGAATGTGGCCCTCGGGCTGGCCCGCCAGCGTTCGGGCCCCGAAAGTGCGCCGATGCTGGAGCGCATTGAACTCGAGGCTGCCCGGCTCAACGAGTTGATCGGACGCCTGCTTACGCTGGCGCGGTTGGAAGATGGCGAACAGCATGTCCCGACAAGGGTGGTCGCGCTTGACGAAATCGTCCTCAATGTCGCCGAAGACGCCGAGTTTGAAGCGCAGGCGCGCCACTGCCATGTAAATAACTCGATTCCGGCCGGGACCTGGAATGTTCGCGGCGATGCCTCGCTGCTGCACAGCGCGATTGAAAACGTGGTGCGCAACGCCATCCGCTATACCCGGGAGGGTACAAGCGTCAACATGAGTCTCGAGCGGACCGTCGGTGAGCACACATCCGCAATTGTGCGTGTGACGGACTGCGGCGACGGCGTTCCCGAAGAATCGTTGGAAAAACTTTTCCAGCCCTTCTACCGTCTTGATACGGCGCGGGACCGACAGACCGGCGGGGTAGGCCTTGGACTTGCCATTACTGAGCGCGCCGTGCGGTTTCACGGCGGACAAGTCACAGCCACAAATCGCGCTGAAGGAGGGCTGATGGTCGAAATCCGCCTTCCTTTGCTGCCCGGCAACAGCGAAGAGGGTGACCTGAGCGAGGCCTTGCCGGTGGCACACGAGGTTTAAAGTCCGGCGACCAGCCTCTCTTTCTGCGATTTCTCTGGCAACTTCCCGCCACGCTTGCGGTTCCAATCATTGCGGGGTGGTTGCTCTTCCCGCGCATTCCTGATACACAAATGGATGGCCTTTCACCCTTAAAATAAAGTGTTTGTGTCCGGCCGCCGCCGAGTGCGCGGCTATGCGTTTAGAGGAGAAGAAACCTGAGAATGCGCAATAGACTCACCTGTATTGGGGCAGTTTCGATTTTGATCGCCTCCGCCGCCCTGGTGGCTTGCAGCAGCAAGTATTCGCCCTCGAGCAACGGCCTGATCATCGTCCCCAGTAACGCCTCGATCGCCATGGAAACGCTCAGCCTCGACCTGACCAATGGCGCGACTTCGCAAATAAACAATGTGAATGGACCGCCGCTTGACGGCGAGCCGGGACAGGTGATCCTCAATCCCTCCGGCACCTACGCTTACGTTCTCATTTACCAGAATTCTGCTGTCACGGGCGGTGGAACAACGGGAATCGACATATTTCCAGTGCAGTCCGACGGCAAACTGGGAACCGGAAGCGCGGCCACGCTAAACCAGACGCTGTTTATGAGCCCGACAAATGGTTGCGAGATGGTGTCCGAAACCCCAATCCAGATGGCAACTGATTCGGCGGGCAAGTATCTTTTTGTGGCGAATAGCGGAACTGCGGATCCGAGCGGACTCCCGGTTCCAGGGTCGGTTTCGGTGCTATCCATCGGGACGAACGGGAGCCTGGCAGAAGTAAATCCGGTTAGCTGCACAAATCCTTCTATCACGGGCTCACCGTTCCCGCTTCCTCTTCAACAGGCCGGAAGGGGAAATCCGACTGCCTCCGCTCTGGCGGTTACTTCGACGGTCTATCCTCAGTTCTATGCTTTCTGTTCCAGTGGTCAAACCCCGCCAAGCACGGAATATCTCTATGTGACCGATTTCAATAACAACGTTCTCCTTAACTACTCTGTGTCCTCTTCTGGCGGGTTGACCCTGAATACAACCTCAACGGGCAACGGCGTTCCGACCGGTGTTGGACCCTCAGGAGTGGCGGTCGATCCCTGCAACCGCTTTGCTTTCGTATCGAACGCGACCTCCAACAACGTAAGCGCGTATACGATTTGCGACCAAATTTCCACCACGGCGGGTTGTGCGCTGGCTGACTTTAGTCTGCACGCTGTGGCGAATTCGCCTTACGCCGCCGGCGATCTTCCCGGCCCGATTGCCGTCGACGCCTACGGAAACTTTGTTTATGCGGTAGATACAGGTTCGAACCAGGTCACTTCTTACCGCATTGGACCGGGCACCGGCGCACTCACGTTTGAGGGAAACTGGGCCACAAACATTAACCCGAACTCGATCGCCATCCGCAGCGACGACAGTTGGATTTTTGTGGCCAATGCGACTTCAGGCAACTTGTCGCAATATTCCATCAACCTGACCACTGGAGGCCTGACGGCGATTACAACCCCCGTTCAGACGCTCAACACACCCACGGGCGTGGCGGTGAAATAGGCACTAAGTCGGTATCTTCAGCACCAGATACGCCCCGACCAGGGCAAAGATCAAATCCGGCGACCACGCGGCCAGCGCGGGCGGCAGTTGGTTCACATTTCCCATCGCTTCAAACAGGCGTGTGACCACGGTGTAGACCACCGCAATTCCTACCGCCACGGCAATGCCCGTGACTGCTCCTTTTTTGGCCGCGGACAGCGAGAACGGCACCGCCAGAACCGCCATAATCAGAGTGATCAACGGATACGACAGCTTCTGGTTCAACTGCACCCGCAGCCTGATCACGTCGAAGCCGCTCTGCTGCAAGTCGCGGATGTAGCGCCGCAGCTCCTCGTAGTTCATCTCTGAATACTGCTTGACTTCTTTCTTGAAGTACGAAGGCGCCTCGCTGATTTCAGGAAAGGTGGAGACGTCGAAGGTGCGGAATCCGGCAATGGCCGGCCCGTTTAAAGAGCGCGCCCAACCCTGCTCATATATCCAGCGATCCATGCTGTCGGCCCAGTGCGCCCGTTCCGCATGAATGCGCTGAGTCATGGCAAAACTGGCCGGATTCAATTGAAACACCGTCAGATTTGCGAACTGGTTACGGTCGGCGTCAAAGAACTGGTAATAGTAAATGTCGTTGTGCTGGCCGAATATCCAGCGCCGGTCGGGGCGGAGATAAGTCTGCGCCGGTTTGCCCTTGATCTGGTTGTGCAGAGCTTCCTGGCGCTTGTTGGTATGCGGCAGGTAAAACTGGTCGGCCAGAAATAGACCGACAGCCAGCACCGTTGCCGCTGCCAGCACCGGAGCAACCACGCGATAAACGCTGGTCCCGGTGGCCTTGATGGCGGTAATCTCGTTCGACCGGCTCATCAGCCCGAACGTGATCAAAACCGTTAACAGCATGATGACCGGCGCGACGCTGTACAGCAGATAGGGTGCGACGTTGAGCAGATACTCCGCCACCACCACGGCGGGCGTCTGGTTTCGCAGAATGTCCCCCAGCAGTTCGAACAGAGTAAACACGAGCAGGAGCACAAGAAAAGTGGCAACAATCATTCCCAGGTACAGGAAGAAATCGCGCAGCACATAATCATCGATCAGGGTAGGGAAGCTGGCGCTGAATACCCGCCGCCGCGTCGAGGCCCGTTCGAAAGCATTGACCGGATCGCGCTGCCATCTGCGTCTGTCAATAATCGGGATATTCTCGGAAGCCTGTTTCCGCTTCCACGCCAGTCTGAATGCCGAAAGCGACAGCGGACGACGCTCCGCCTGCCACAAGAGAAAGAGTGCGGCCGCGAAGAATACTGTGTTCGCCAGCCAGGCACCCATTGCAGGCGTGACTTTTCCCTGCTTGGCCAGTGAGACTCCGATCAGCGAGACGAAGTAGTAAACGAAAACCAGAATGATGGTCAGGACAAACCCGCCCGACTTGCCGCTCTTTTTTGAAGACAGACCTAGTGGTATTCCGACCATGGCGAGAACCAGGCACGCCGTGGGCAGAGCAAAGCGGTTGTGAAACTCGATTAAATACCAGCGTTGGGCCACTGGATCGACGCCAGCAGCCTTCTGGCGTAAGGCGCCCGTGGCAATCGCCTTTACCGGAACAGGTTCGTCGGCTTTGTTTTCTGATGACGGCAACTCGATGGGAATGTCGGTCTGCTGAAAGGTCGAGATCTGATATTTGCCGGTTTCTTTTGGGTCCGTCTCGTGAGTGGCCCCGTTGATCAAGTGCAGATGAAGCCGGTCCTGGCCTTCCGGCACCAGAATGCCTTCCCGCGCCAGAGTGATGCGAGGATTCGCGGGCTCGGAGATATCCGCCAGAAAAACTCCCTGCCAAATCGCACCACCCTGCGCGCTGTGCACATCCTGCACATAAAGAACGAGCTTGGGGAATCCTTCGTAAAAAACACGGGGCTGGACTTCGAACGAAACCTGCGATCCCTTCAGTTGGTCTTCAAGCCGGTTGAGCGAGGCCAGCGACCATGGGGCAAGATAAACGCTGTTTAACAGGGCCAGCCCCCAGGCGGCGGCGACGAAGATGGCCAGTACCCGGCCGAAGTCCCACACGCCCATGCCGCTCGCGCGCATGGCCGTGATTTCGCTGTCCGCCGCCAGGCGGCTCAGCCCAATCAGAATCCCGACCAGCACGCTCATCGGAATGGTATATGTGAGCGCTAAAGGGACCGTGTAAAAGAAAATCTCGGCAACACTCGGCAAGGGCGCGCTGGCGCGTACGACCAGCTCAAGAATGTGGCCGAGATCGCGGGTGAACAGAACAAAGGTGAAGATGGCTGCGCCGATCACGGCGTGCGACGTAACTTCACGCAAAATGTAGCGGGTTAGAATCCGCATGGGAGGATGTTCAAAGGCAGGATAGCACGCGGTTTCTCAGGGAAAAAGCCAAGGGCAAACGCCCGGCGAGCATGCATTAAAACGCACTTGACCGAAACTGCGCATCCCAATCGTGAGCAAGCTACTTTACATCGTCTTCTTCCCGCCGGGCGTATCGGACCACGCTTCCCAGGGCGAGTCCGCCCAGACTGGATGTCGCGTGCTCGGTTTCGTTCGCTTCCACAGCCGCTTCACCTGAAGTTTTTCCTGTCGGAATGGGCCTTCCCGCAACATTCTCGTACGCATAGCCGGTAAGAAGCGCGGTGAGTTGGCACCGCCCGTAATTCAATGAAACATTGAAGCGGGCCCAGCCATAATAAGTTTCCCCATCGACGGAAAACTCCAGTCCAACATACTTTTCTTTCACGTTGCCCCAGGAGCCGGTCGTGCGGAAGCTGGTGGCCGTGCCTACGCACCGCTCCATGCGGGGAGAGCGCGAGCCGAAGTTGTCGCCGGGGCCGACCTTTCTATCGGCAGAGAGGGCCCACGCAAAGCTGTTTCCGCCGTATGTAATCCAAACGCGGTTCCCCGCGTTGGGCGTTATCGTGAGGCTGGCGAAGTTACACCGCCCAAAGCTGCAATTGGTGCTGAAGCCGTTGTTGACGGTGAAGTCGACTGTGCCGTCATGGTTCAGATCGATCCGAGTGCTGCCCTTGGGAGGGATCTTCTGATGGGCCGGCGTGTAAACAATCTCTGCGTCGGCGGGCAGGGAAATAGCCAGAGCGCCGACGCCGGCAGCGGTCGCCGCTACGGCATAACCGAGCAGTTTGTGATCGAGCGCGGGGCTCAACGAGACCGGAAGTCGCGAATTGCGTGGGCCGGAAACGGGCGATCCTTGCGTAGGCATAATCTCCTCCTGAGAAGAGAGCGTCTCGGATTGCCGGGAAACGCGGTTAGAAACCACAACAGCGACGCAAGTATTATGCGAAATCGCGCGCAAGTCAAGGGCGAACTTGGGCGGTTGTCATCCCCTCTTCAGGAACAGGGCAGCCAGAGGCGGCAGTGTCAGCTTTACCGACCAATGCCGGCCATGAAGCGGAACTTCCTCTGCGTTCACTCCGCCCATGTTTCCCATGCCTGAACCGTTGTATTCACCGGCGTCACTGTTTAACAGCTCGCGCCAATATCCTCCGGACGGAACCCCAACGGAGTAACCCACCCGCGGCACCGGAGTGAAGTTGCAAACGATCAGCACTGTATCCTGCGGGTTCTCCGTCTTGCGCAGCAGTGCGATGGTGCTGGTCAGACTGTCGTTGCAATCCACCCATTCGAAGCCCGTCGGATTTACATCCAGAACATGCAGCGCTGGTTCCGTCCGATAAAGCCGGTTCAGATGCTCCAACCATCTCTGCAGCCCGCTGTGCACGGGATATTGCAAAACACTCCAATTCAGGCTCGTGTCATGCGCCCATTCGGAAACCTGGCCGAACTCACTGCCCATGAAGAGAAGCTTCTTGCCCGGCTGCGCGTACATATAGCCAAAGAGCAGCCGCAGGTTGGCAAAGCGCTGCCACTCATCGCCCGGCATTTTGCCAATGAGCGACCCTTTGCCGTGCACCACTTCATCATGCGAGAGGGGGAGCACAAAGTTCTCCTGAAACGAATACAACATGCGGAACGTCAGCTTGCTGTGGTGATACCTGCGATGAATGGGGTCCTGCTTGAAATATTCCAGCGTGTCGTGCATCCAGCCCATGTCCCACTTCAAGCCGAAGCCCAATCCACCCAGGTAGACCGGCCGTGAAACCATCGGCCACGCCGTGGATTCTTCCGCAATTGTCTGAACGTCCGGATGCTCCTTATAGACTTCCTGGTTGAACCGGCGCAGAAAGTCGATGGCTTCCAGGTTTTCTCTTCCGCCGAATTTGTTGGGAATCCACTCCCCTTGCTTGCGTGAGTAATCAAGGTAGAGCATGGAGGCGACCGCATCCACCCGCAGCCCGTCGATGTGATATTTGTCCAGCCAGAACATTGCGCTCGACATCAGAAAACTGCGCACTTCCGTGCGGCCGTAGTTGAAGATGTGAGTTTTCCAGTCGGGATGAAAGCCCTGCCGCGAATCGGCATGTTCGTACAAATGCGTGCCGTCAAAATACGCCAAGCCGTGTCCATCGGAAGGGAAGTGCGAAGGCACCCAATCGAGAATCACCCCGATTCCGTGCTGGTGCAGAAAATCGACCAGGTACATGAAATCCTGCGGCGTGCCGTAACGCGAAGTCGGAGCGAAGTATCCCGTCGTCTGGTATCCCCAGGAACCATAAAAAGGATGCTCCGTTACCGGCAAGAATTCCACATGCGTAAAACCCATGGTCCGCACGTACTCGGCGAGTTGCGGCGCCGTTTCGCGGTAGGTCAGCGGGCGGTTATGCTCTTCTGGCACTCTTCTCCACGATCCGAGATGGACTTCGTAGATCGACATCGGAGCGCGAAGCGAATTGCGCTCGCCCCGCTTCTCCATCCACTCGCGATCGTTCCACGAGTAATTCAGGTCCCAAACCACAGAGGCCGTCCGCGGAGGCTTCTCATGCCAGAAGCCAATCGGATCGGCCTTGTCGACCTTGTATCCATGCCGGCGCGACTCAATGTGAAATTTGTATAGAGAACCTTTGGTCGCACCGGGTACGAAACCCTCCCAAACACCGGAATTGCCCACGGGAGACAGGACGTCCGCGTTTCGTTCCCATTCGTTGAAGCTGCCGATCACCGAGATCTGCCGCGCATTCGGCGCCCATACGCTGAACATCACGCCATCGATTCCATTGCGCGTCACCGGGTGCGCGCCCATGCTTTCGTAGATACGGTAATTGCTGCCTTCGTTAAACAGGTAAAGGTCCTGCTCGGAGAGCAATTTCGGCTGGTCGGCGATAGAAGAGTCTCGCATCGGGTTCCTTCAGTTTACCGGAACGCTATCGTTATGACATTTGAGTCAAAGTTCGCCTTGTTCAGATGCGTCCCACGCTGATCGAGGCGACACCAATATTTGGTTGCAGATTGCCGTGCTATTCTGATGTTTCCAGCCATGTCCGCTTTGCGTCTGATCTTTCTCTGGCATCAGCACCAGCCGTTTTACAAAGATCTGGTGACGGGCGAATACCGTTTGCCTTGGGTCCGCCTCCATGCCCTCAAAGATTATTACGGCATGGTAAAACTCCTCGACGAATTCCCGGGCGTTCATCAGAATTTCAACCTGGTCCCATCTTTAATAACCCAGATCCAGGATTACGTCGAGGGAACTGCTCGCGATCCCTTTCTGGCTGTTGCCGCTAAGCCCGCAAAGGAGTTGACTCCCAGCGAACGCCATTTCGCGCTGCAATATCTCTTTCAAGCCAATCCGGCAAACGTCATCGGCCGTTATCCTCGTTATCGCGAACTGTGGGAAAAATTCCGCGAACACGGCTACGCCGCGGAGAAAGCGGAAAAGTATTTCGAAACTCAGCAGCTTGCCGATCTTCAGGTGCTTTCGCAGATCGCCTGGTTCGACGAATTCTTTCTGGAAGATAAAGATGTCGCTGAATTAGTCCGCAAAGAACGCAATTTCTCACTGGACGATCAGAACTTTGTGATCCGGCGCCAGAGGGAACTGCTGGCGAAAGTGCTGCCCGCATATGCTCACGCTGCAAAGAAGGGATCGATCGAGATTTCCGCTACTCCTTTCTACCATCCAATCCTGCCGCTGGTTTGCGACACGAATGCCGGTGGCGTTTCAGTACCCGGTCTCCCACTGCCGCAAAACCGATTCCGCCATCCCGAAGACGCTCGTGAGCAACTTACCCGCGCGCTCGATCTGCACGAGAAGGTTTTTGGTATCCGGCCGGTAGGCGTGTGGCCCTCCGAAGGCAGCGTTTCGGAGGAAGTCCTGGGCATCGCGCATAGCCTCGGCGTTCAATGGATGGCCACCGACGAAGGCGTTCTCGGTCGCAGCACGGGAGTTTTCTTTGCGCGTGACGGCAATGGCCGCCTGCCTGCACATCTCGCCGAACGTTTGTACAACATTCATCGCTACGAGAAAGACAAAGCGGCAATGCACATGGTTTTCCGCGACCATACCATCTCTGACCTGATTGGCTTTGTTTATTCGGGAATGCCGCCGGGCGATGCGGCGGGCCATCTTCTTCACAACATTAAAGAAGCGGCAGCCCCGGTTCTGGCGCAGGGAAGAGATGCGGTGGTCTCAGTGATTCTTGATGGGGAAAATGCCTGGGAGTACTACCCGAAATCAGGCCGCGAATTTCTGCGGCGCTTTTACGACGCCATCCAACGCGATCCTGCTATCGAAGCGGTAACAATGTCCGAAGCCATCGCGCGCCATCGCGGCTTCGCCCCGCTGCCCTCACTCGTGCCGGGTTCGTGGATTAATGCCAACTTTAATGTCTGGATCGGCGCCCCCGAAGACAACCGGGCGTGGGATTATCTGTATAACGCCCGCGAGTTCTACGCCCAACATGCTGCTGCCGCGCCTCCCGCGCAGCGCAACCTCGCTTTCGAAGAACTGCTGATCGCAGAAGGCAGCGATTGGAACTGGTGGTATGGCCCCGAGCACCACTCCGCCAACGACCGCGATTTCGACGAGCTTTACCGTAAGCATCTGGCCAATATTTATCACGCACTCGGCGCTGTGCCACCGGATTATTTATCGCAGCCTATTACAGCCGGGGAGGCGCGCCCAGCGTTTGTCCCGCAGACCGCCTACATTCATCCCCGCATCACCGCCGATAAGACCCGCTACTTCGAGTGGATGGGCGCAGCCGTTTTCACCGCCGACCGCCGCGCCGGAGCAATGCACGGCAAGCAGTTCCTGCTCGATTCCGTTTATGCGGGAATTGACAGCAACTTTGTCTACGGCCGGCTGGATTTCGCCGGTCCCGTTCCTGAGGCCGATTTCGATTTGGTGGTGAACCTGGAATCCTGGGCGGAAGGGGAGACGCGCCCGCGATGCGCCTTGCGCGTCGATGCCAAGGTTCGTGAACGCAAAGTCGCAGAATCGTGGGTCACCGGCGAGGAAGGCAGAATTGCCGGCCAGGCAAATATCGAAGCGGCCGGCCCCAAGCTGGCGCTTCTTAAGAATTTCGAGTTCCGGCTGCCGCTTCGTCAGTTGCTTGCAACGCCGGCGGCGAGCTCCAGTGGCAATGGAGCAACGTCGGGAATTGCCAAATCCGCCGGTGCAATCCCGGCAGCTACGCGTTTAAAGCTGCGCTTCAGCTTATGGCGCAACGGCCTGCCAGCCGATGTCTTGCCAGTCGAAGGCTGGATCGAATTGCAACTGCTCAGTGAAATGGAACTGGCAGCGGGAATGTAAGTGGCTTTGAGGCGAATTGAGAGAGTCAGAGCCCACAAAATTACTGCCCTGCGTTCGCCACAACCGGGCTCATCGTCAGCGGCCGATTCAACTCGATCGTCAACTCAGTTCCGGCGGGCAGGACTGCCGAATGGTGCTTGCTCAACCAATGCGCGCCCGTTGAACCAGCGCCCACCAATCCGCCGACCAGCACGCCAACTGGCCCTCCTGCCAATCCGCCAATCAGCATACCTCCTGCGGTTCCGCCGCCAGCCTCGAGTTGATCGTTGCGGTCGTGCCCTGATCCTTTGAATTGCCCTTCCTGATTCACATCGCTTCCGTTGCCGATATTCGTATCGACCAGCGTGGCGTCCAGAAACAATCGTTCGCCGCTCGGCAGAACCAGCGTTTCAGCCAGTATCCCGATCGTCGGCCTGCCCGAGATGCGGCGCGGCTCGCTCACTTTGGTCACACGCCCTTCAACCGTTGCCCCCGCCGGAATAATGATCTTTCCGTCCACGCTGACGGGCTGCGAAAGCTGTCCGCGAAATGGATCTCCCGGTTTGTTGCTGAACGTGGCAAGCGTCGTTTCCAGCTTGACCATCAGCGCGGTCCCAGCAGGGACGGGCGCGGCGTTTTGCGAAAATGCCAGTGTCGCCATCAACGAAATAAACGCTGCAACTGAGAGTTTTCTCATAAGCCCTCCTCGGGTCTGTCATCCTTAACCCGGAACTGTTGATTTTGACTCTAGTCCACTTTGGAACCGGGAACAATATCTGCCGTGAGCAGGGAACCAGTAAAGATAAGACATGCCGAACCCATCCGCTATAATCGAGCGTTTCCACGAGTTCCATGGCCAAGGACTACAAAGGAATCGGCTACCTCACCGGGCGCCGCCTCAGCTTCAATTCCGGCGGCCCTGCTCATGCGGTGCGCGTGGATGACGATTCCGGTATTGCATACTCAGAAATTCCCCAAAAGGACGGTAAGCGCGGCATGACGAATATTGGTTCCATCATTGGGCGCGAAGTTCTTGACTCGCGCGGCAATCCAACCGTAGAGGCAGAAGTGCAACTGGGCGGCGGCGTCGTTGGCCGCGCCATGGTTCCCAGCGGCGCCTCCACGGGCGAGCACGAGGCGGTTGAGTTGCGCGACGGCGACAACGCGCGGTTTCTCGGCAAAGGGGTTCTCAAGGCTGTCGAAAACGTGAACGGCGAGATCGCCGATGCGCTCGCCAACTGGGACGCCTCCGACCAGCGCGGGTTGGACGCCAAGATGATCGAACTCGACGGCACGGAAAACAAAAGCCGCCTGGGCGCGAACGCGATCCTCGCCGTTTCCATGGCCGTGGCCCGCGCGGCGGCAATCGAGTACGGCTTGCCGCTCTATCGCTATCTTGGCGGCGCAGGCGCAAATGTGTTGCCCGTTCCCATGATGAACATTCTTAACGGCGGCGCCCACGCCGATAACAATGTCGATTTCCAGGAGTTCATGGTCATGCCCGTCGGTGCGCCATCGTTTTCTGAAGCGGTGCGCTGGGGCGTGGAAGTTTTTCACACCCTGAAAGGCGTGCTGAAAAAGCGCGGCTACAACACCGCGGTCGGCGACGAGGGCGGCTTCGCTCCTTCGCTCAAGTCAAACGTCGAAGCCATTGAAGTTGTCCTTGAGGCCATCGACAAAGCTGGATACAAGCCGGGAGAAGAAATCGCCATCGCTCTCGATCCCGCCGCGAGCGAGTTTTATCAGGATGGCAAATATGTCTTCAAAAAATCCGACAAGTCGGCGAAAAGTTCCGACGACATGGTCCGCTTCTGGGCCAAGTGGGTCAACGACTATCCGATTGTTTCTCTCGAAGACGGGTTGTCGGAAGAAGATTGGGACGGCTGGGCGAACTTGACGCGCGAGGTCGGAAACAAGATTCAACTCGTAGGCGACGATCTGTTCGTCACCAACGTGCAATTCCTTCAGGAGGGAATCGACAAGGGCGTGGCCAATTCGATTCTGATCAAAGTCAATCAGATCGGCACCGTGAGCGAAACGCTCGACGCGATCGATCTCGCGCGCCGCAACGGCTACACGTCAGTCATTTCGCACCGCTCGGGCGAAACCGAAGACACGTTCATTGCCGATCTTGCCGTGGCCACCGGTGCGGGGCAGATCAAGACCGGTTCCGCCTCCCGCACCGACAGAATCGCCAAGTACAACCAGTTGCTGCGGATTGAGAGTGAACTGGGGGATTCGGCGAGGTTCTTAGGGCTGAAGGCGTTGAATTATCGGGGATAAATTTTGAAGCATCTGCCATGCGGGATTCTTTTGGCTGCGCTTCTTTCTCTTGCTGCGTGTGGGAATCAGACCCGCCTTCCCGAGGGCGTTAAAGCCGATAAAATCTTGATAGTCAAGTCCGCACATACGATGACCCTGCTGACTGGTGGCAACGTACTCAAACGTTATAAGGCAGCTATCGGCCGCGGCGCCTCGGGGCCGAAAACACGACGCGGGGACCACAAAACTCCGGAAGGAAATTACATCGTTGATGCGAAAAAGAGCGCGAGCAGATTTCATCTTGCGCTGCACCTCTCATATCCGAATCAAGCCGATCGACAGCGAGCACGGCAAGCTGCCGTCGATCCCGGCGGTGACGTCGAGATCCATGGCATTGAAAACGGGCTTGGCTGGATAGGTTCTCTTCACCAGACCGTTGATTGGACGGATGGTTGCGTCGCCGTCACTGACAGCGAGATGGACGAAATTTGGGGCGCTATTGATGTCGGTACGTCGGTCGAAATCCGCCCTTAGGATGCGGGTCAATCGAGCTATAATCCACCTATGTCTGAGAGTGAGATCATCTTTTCCGTGGCAGAGTCCCCCGAAGGCGGTTATGAAGCTCGCGCTCTTGGCTACTCCATTTTCACTCAGGCAGACACAGTGGATGAATTGAGGCGAAATGTTCGTGAGGCCGTTCAGTGCCACTTCGATGAGGGGCAGGCTCCGCCGGTGATTCGCCTGCACACGGTCAAGGATGAGGTCATCCCTGCTTGAAACTGCCGCGTGATCTCCCCGGTCACGG
>DATLKM010000201.1:0-4569 GCA_035538435.1 Binatia bacterium | reverse complement strand
CGTACTGTCATTACGGGCCTGACACGCTGGATAAGCGAAGTCAGCATTCGCTGAATCTCGTCCAAGTGGCCGGTGGTCGTTGCGAAATCCTTGTCGCTAATCAGTTCCAGATCGTGGGCCAGCAAGAGGTGGTATTCGAGCTCGGTCGCTGAACCATAAGCGATGCGCAAGAAACGATTCATTTCCCCATCCGATCTTCTGCCGCAGCCCTCGGCGATGTTCGCGGCAACCGAGGCTGCCGACCGGCGAATCTGACTTGTGAGTCCAAATAGTTCATCTTTTGGAAAGCCCCGTGTCAGAGCATATACGGCCAGAGTAATCTGATGTGCCTTCTTCCAGACATGCAGCTGTTTAAAATCCTTCATTGGTTCCTCCCAGCACGCTCGGAGCTCGTAGCCCGCAGCTAGAAGCTCTTCACAAAATTCTTTCCCGGCATCTGCTTCACCTTTCCCGCCAGTTCCAGCTCGAACAGCGCGGCAAAGATTTCCGAAGACGACATCGCCGTCTCCAGCCTTTCCACCAGTTCATCGATGTGGGTGGGTTCGTCCGCCTTGAGCAGGCCGAGGATTCGCTTTTCGTGAGGAGGAAGCCCTTCGTCCGGAAATAGAGATGAGGTTGTGTGGCCTTCGGATTCATTGCCCAGCTTCGGAGTCAGCGTAAGCTTCACTTCCGGGGGCAGATCCTCCCACACGTCTTCCCAGGTCGCCACCAGCTTGGCGCCCTGTTTAATCAGCGTGTTCGGCCCCCAGGAATTCTTGTTGGTAACGTTTCCCGGCACCGCGAAGACATCACGATTCTGCTCGAGAGCGCAACGCGCTGTGATGCGCGTGCCGGAATATTCGGCGGCTTCAACCACCAATACACCGACCGACATCCCGCTGAGGATGCGATTGCGAATGGGGAAGTTCTGCGGCGCGGCAAAGGTTCCGAGAGGGAATTCAGAAATGATCGCGCCGCCCAAGGCCAGAATCTGCTCCGCCAGCCGGGAGTTTTCCTTGGGATAAATCACATCTACGCCCGTGCCGAACACTGCGATGGTCTTGCCTTTCGCAGAAATGGCCCCGCGATGGCTCGCGGTATCGACGCCCCTTGCCATGCCACTAATAATGACCAGGCCTTGATTCGCCAGATCACAAGCCAGCCGCTCCGCCATGCCCGAGCCATATGGCGTCGGATGACGAGTCCCGACCATGGCGATTCCGGGTCTGGTCAAAACCTCCGCGCTGCCCCGAATGTACAGAACCAGTGGCGGATCATAAATCTCCTTCAGCCGCGGCGGATAAGAGGAATCTTCCAGAGAAAGCACGCTGGCACCGGCGTCGGCGGCTTTGGCCATTTCCTCCCGTGCCAGTTCAGCCGATTTTCCCGTGGCAATGGCCTGGGCCGACTGCGCCTGGATTCCGGTCGCTTCCAGTTCCGTCAGCGTCGCCCGGAAAACGCGTTCTGGCCCGCCAAAATGCTCAGCCAGCTTGCGGGCTCTGGTCGGCCCCAACCCGGGGGTGAGCGAAATTGCCAGCCATTCCAAAATGTGCGTTGAGGGAGCGGTTGCCGTAGCCACGGGTTCCTCCTGCGTATAATTGGCGGACTGTACTCAGGGGTGGAAAGCGGTGTCAAGGTCATCCCGTCGCCACTCAGCAAAAAATGCTCTGCTAGAATCAAAACAGGAATGAGACCTCTGCGCATTTCTGCCATTTCTTACCTGAACACCGCGCCCCTGATGTGGGATTTTGAGGAGGGCGAGGCCGGCAGGAACGATACCGCGAAGAAAAAAGACTTCGAAATTTCCTATACGCTGCCGTCAGCCTGTGCGCGGGCACTGGCCGAGGGCACGGCCGATATTGGCATCATCCCGGCCGCGGGGTATGCGCAAATTCCCGGCCTCAGCATCCTGCCCGATGTCGCCATCGCGTCGCGCCGTCCCGTGCGCTCCATCTTATTAATAAGCCGCAGACCCATCGACCAAGTGCAAAGCGTGGCGCTGGACACGTCTTCCATGACCTCCGTCGCTCTGGCCAAGGTTCTGTTTGAAAAATGGCTTGGCGGCGGGCGAGCGTTTACGGCGATGCCTCCCGATCCCGAGAAGATGCTGGCCAAGCACGACGCCGGCCTGCTCATCGGCGACCCCGCGCTGCAAATTGACCGCTCGCGCTACTACGCGCTCGACTTGGCCGAAGAGTGGATTCGCCACACCGGCAAGCCGTTCGTTTTCGCCTTCTGGGCGGTGCGGCGGGAGGCATTGGCCGATTCGCAGTTTGCCGGCGATCTGGCAGCGATATTCCAGCAATCCCGCGATCATGGCCTGAAACCGCCGAACCTCGATCACATCGCCCGCACTTGGGCTCCGCGCTTGGGGATGACAGAATCCGCCGCGCGCTCCTACTTGACGGAAAACATTTATTATTTTCTCGACCAGCCGTGCCTGGAAGGCTTGCAGCTCTTCTATCGCTACGCTGCCGAAATCGGCGCCCTGCCTGCCGCGCCGCCTATTGATTTTCTTGCGCCGGCGCAGCAGCCAGCTCAGGGAAACGCGCGGGGAAACGCGGTAGCCTGCATCTGAACCGGCATCCAAGCCCGAATGCTAGCGCACCTTCATCCCATCGTTGCCGCCACAATGTGGCAGCAGTTGCGCCGTATGGGAGGCCCGGGCCTGGTGCTGCTGGGCATCGTTGACAACTCCATCATCCCCGTCACCGGCAGCATGGACGTGCTGTGCATCTGGCTGGCCGCCCGCCATCACGAGCCCTGGTTTTACTACGGACTAATGGCGACCCTGGGCGCTCTGCTGGGCGGCTACATCACCTATGCGCTCTCCCGCAAGGGCGGCAAAGAGGCGATGCATCGCAGGCTGTCGCCGAAAAAAGCTGAGCAGGTGGCGAAGAAGTTCGAGCGCTGGGGCTTTTTCGCGGTCGCTCTCCCCGCGTTGCTGCCGCCGCCGTTTCCTTTCGTTCCGTTTCTCATTGCGGCCGGGGCGCTGCAATATTCAAAGAAGAAGTTTGTGGCGGCGCTGGCCACCGGCCGTGGCATCCGCTATACCATCGAGGCTTATCTGGGATTCCACTACGGACGCCACGTGCTGCGCTTCTTCCGCCAGTACTACAAGCCCGCGCTGGGAATTCTGATCGGAATTGCGGTAGTCGGGTCGATTCTTACGCTGATTGGATACCTGCGCCACAGAAAAAAGGAAGCCTGATCGCCGCCGCAGCCCCGTGCCCGTTCCTCCGTGTTCCCCCTGTGTCCGCTGTGTTCAATCTTTCCTTCGTTTGGGGAAGTCCGTCGCGTCGGCTAAAATGAGAGTGGAATGTCCCTGACCAAACCCCAAGCCCTCGATCTTTTCCGCTCCGACGATCTGATCGGCATCGGCATGCAAGCCGACGCTATCCGCCGCGCCAAGCATCCCGAGGGCACCGTCACCTACATCATCGACCGCAACATTAATTACACCAACTTCTGCACCGAGTACTGCACATTCTGCGCGTTCTACCGCCCGTTGAAAGGCCCTGCCGCCAAAGAGGGATACATCCTCGACTTCGACACTATCTACGAAAAAATTCATGAGACGATCGAACTCGGCGGCACCGGCGTGCTCATGCAGGGAGGCCTGCATCCCGACCTCAAGATCGACTGGCACGAAAAGATGCTGAGCGGCATCAAGCAGCGCTTTCCGCAAGTTCACCTGCACTGCTACTCGGCTTCCGAGATTATTGCCATTGCTGAGTACAGCGGCCTCTCGATTCGCGACACGATAATCCGCCTGCGCGACGCGGGGCTTGATTCCATCCCCGGCGGCGGCGCCGAGATTTTGGACGACGAAGTCCGCTACAAAATCGCGCGCCTGAAATGCCTCACGGGTGACTGGATCAACGTCCACCGCACCGCCCACCAGCTAGGCATGCGCACCACCGCCACCATGATGTTCGGCGTAGGCGAGAACTACGAGCACCGTATCAACCATTTCCAGGAACTCTACAACCTGCAGGAAGAAACCGGAGGCTTCACCGCCTTCATCCCCTGGAGCTTTCAGCCGCACAATACCGCGCTTGGCGGCCGGCACTGGGACGAAGCCACCGCCGTCGAATACCTTAAAGTGCTCGCAATCTCGCGCATCTTTCTTTCGAACTTCCTCAACGTGCAATCCAGTTGGGTCACGCAAGGCCTGAAAGTCTGCCAGATGGGCCTGCGCTTCGGCGGCAACGACGTCGGCTCGGTGATGCTGGAGGAAAACGTTGTTCGCGCGGCCGGCGTAACCAACTGCATCACAGAAGAAGAACTGCGGCGGATTATTCGCGATGCAGGATTCCGCCCCGCGCAGAGGGATACGCTGTATCGGCAGTATCTTTTGAATTGACGCGATCCACGAGCGCTACCCGACTCACAAACTCGATGTCATTCCGAACCGGCGCGAAGCGGCGGTGAGGAACCTGCTTTTCCGGGAATCGTTAGCTCTTTGGGGGCAAGAAGGCCAATCACGGGCAAATTACACTCGAATCTCTGGGCAGTACGTTATTATTGCGGGCATGTTGGGTTTCCGTATTGTCGCAGCTGTGGTCGCTATCTTCGCCTCCGTCTGCG
>DATLKM010000200.1:0-9140 GCA_035538435.1 Binatia bacterium | reverse complement strand
ACTTTTGCTGTTACCGGATCTACGGAAACATTGTCAGTTGGAGCGACACTCAGGTCGTGTTCACAGTGCCGAGCGGCCTGCACTCCGGAAACGTTCTCGTTTTTCAGAATGACGCTGACAGCAATCAACTGCCCTACACCGATTGAGGAAGCGCTTGACCGCCGGATTCGTTACTCATCACTCTTTTCCCAAGAACCGTATTCTGCCGGTAAAAGCTCTGCCGTTGGCGTCGATAAAAGTCGGCTGGGGATGGCTGGAATCGATTACACCGTTGGCCAGCGCAGCATTGGCATGGTTGGTCAGGTTATCGAAGCCGCCGCGCAACTCCCAGTAGCGATGGAAAAAGTGAAAGCGTTTGGCGAACTGAAGATTGATGGTGTAGTAAGCGGGCAGGCGGTCGGTGCCCGGCGGGCGTCCGGGATAAATTTCGCCCTGATCGGTGGTGGCGTAAAAGGGCAGCCCGTCGCGCACCTCGGCGGAGTAGACCAGATCGACCTTGTGAAGAACGGGCAGGCTGATAAAAGGCAGGATGCCGTAACCCACAAAGCGGTTCGGCGTATCCCATGGATACGGCCCGGGCAATTGCGGGCTGATCAAGGGAATATCGAGGCTGAAATCGAAGACCTGATTGGTATGCGCGCGCGAGCGCGTGTAGGCGCCGAAGATTTCATAACGCCGATGAAAGCGGCGCCGGGCGCTGATGGTGAAAGCGTCGTATCGGTCGGTGCGCTGGTTCTCAAGAAAATAATCGCCGTTGAGCCCTCCGCTCGACGTGTTGTAGGCGAATCCGTGCGAGCCGCGCTTTTCCACGAATTCGAGTTTCAGAAAGATCGCGTAGGGCAGCTTTTTTTCGAAGCCCAGGCTCCAGTTCAAGTAGCGGGGAGCGTTCAGCGTATTCGGATTCACGGAAAACGTAGTGGGCTGCGGCGTGGGTGCCGGCGCCGGAATGCCGTTCTGGTCGGTCGGAGTGACCGTGCAGTTGGCGGAGCCCGCAGGCAGGCACTCGAAGAAATAGTCTACGCGCTGGCCTTCGAACGGCTGATGAATAATGCCCAGCGAGGTGGCGTCGAAAGTAATTCCGATGCCCGCGGAAAATTTCGTGTTGCCTTCATTGTCCAGTGTGTAAGTTCCCGCCAGGCGCGGAGCGACCAGGGCGCGGCGGACAATCTGGTCTTCATCGAAGCGCACGCCGGGTTCAATCAGCAGCCGGTTCGTGATCAGCCAGCGGTCTTCAACGTAGGCGCTGGCCTCGGTATTGTAGAGCGTGTTGCTGAAACCCCCGCTGAACACGGAATAGCGCGTACAGATATAGGGCATGACGGGAACGCCGCCGGCACTTATGGGGCATGAAACCGCGGGCTGGTTCGGCGGCGGCTGGTTGGGTTGCAAAAAGGAAATCGGCTGGCGCAGGAATTGCGCGTTATAGTTCAGCCGGTCGAGATCGATTCCGATCTTGATGTCATGGCGCTCATGCCATGGTTGCGGAGGCAAGAACAAGTTGCTGATGCCCTGCACCCGGCGCACCAGCGTGTTTTCGTTCAGATAATAATTTCCCGCGGCGCCGCCGTTGCCGTAAATTGACGGCGCCAGCTGAATGTAGGGAAGATTTCCCTGTGGCGTGAGTTGCACGGTGTACTGAGCAACGCCGAATCCGGTTTCAAGCAGCGCTCCATCGCGAAAATAATATTGATCTTTCACCGATCCCAGATAGCCGGTTTCCCGGTCGGTGGGCGTGGTTGACTGGGGTTGCAGCGGCGACAGGCCCGCATAGCGGTCGTGGTAATAATTCGAGACGAAACTGGCGTTGACGATGTTGCGCGTGGTCAGGTTCGATTGGATTTTGGCCAGATTGTCGACTTGCCAGACGTGATCGCTGTCCTGCCCCGAGGGCAGTTGCGTAACAATCACGTTGTTGTACTGCCCATTCAACGAGTCGAGGAACCACATTTTTCCCTTGCGCACCGGCCCCGACACCGTGGCGGTGGGATTCCATTCGCCCAACGAAATACCTTTGATGGTCTGCACGCCGGGGATGAAATCGATGGCGCTGGCGTGAAAATGATCGTCGCCCATGCGTGTATTCAGGGCAAGCACGCCGCCGGAGCCTTTGCCGTCCTCCGCCGGTTCGCGGCTGGGAATCACATCAATCGAGCGGAACGATTCCACGCTGGTGCGGATGACCAACTGCCCGTTGGTGGGTTGCGTGACGTTGAAACCATCGAGCAGCACCACAGTCTGATACGTCTCGGCCCCGGCAATGTGCGCCTGCCCGAAAGCGTCCGGCGTGACTTGCGGTATGAAAAAGAGAGAATTTCGATAATCGTGCGTGCCGGGATAGGGCACATCCAGAATTTCCGAGCCGGTCAGTTCTTCCTTTTCCGCAATCTGTGCCGGATCGATGGCCGGCGCAGACTCGGTCACATTCACGACCTCGTGAGCTTCTTGTTGCCGAACCAAAGTGACGTCGAGGTTCGCGGTTCCGCTGAAGCGCACCGTCGACTGAATCGCCGCGTAGTACCCGTTTTTTTCCACCCGCAGCGAATAGTTGCCCGGCGCGAGATTATTGAATTCGCAGCGCCCGGCGAAGTCAGTGCCGCCGTGGAGCGAAAGCGCCGGCGGCGGAGACTCGAGCGTGATCCGCGCGGAACCGACCGCGACTCCATTTTCGTCGGTCACGGTAATCGTGAGTTTTGGGGCGTGCTCTTTCGAGCGATCTGGCGTGCGTTGCGGTGCGCCCTGAGAAAAGGACTGTGCCAGAACGAGGGTGACGCACAGTGAAGCCAACACCGGAAATGTAATTCGCTTCACCGCGCTTCCACCCGGCATGTTTCGAGTATGGAGTTATTCGTGCCGGCGGGCAAGGCTGCGAGGCTCACGCGAACCATCACCAAACACCCAACGCTCGCCCGCCGCGAAGTTGGCCGCTGAACACAAAGCGATTGAGATGCCATTCGCGAACAAGTAGTTGACCCGTCCCGAACCGGCCAGCGCCCGCATGATCAGCAGATTCCCCAAGATTGAAATCACGCCGTTGCCTATATGAAAGCGGATCAGCCGCGCCAGCGACTTCTTCCGCGAAGGAGTGACGCAGCCGGCCCAGGTGTAGCGCTCATGCCAGAAAAAATTGTGCAGCACGGCTAATTCCACCGCCAGCGATGAGGCAAGCAGATAATCCAGGCAAAAGACCTGTTTGAAGATCACCAGTGCGAGCAACTGGACGCCGACGCCCAGCGCTCCCACCGCGTTGAAGCGAAGCCAGCGGGAGAGAACCGGGCCTGGACGTTGAAGGCGGCGGAAGGCGATTTTCACCGGGCGATCCTTTCTTCCGCATAGAGCCTGGCGGCGTTCTTCGCCGTGAAGAACACGAGCATGAGCGTCATGCCGGCCAGGCCAATCGCTCCGCCAACGTCGAACAAACGATGCACGCCGAAAAAATGCACCTGCGGCTTCCACAACAAAACGAGGTTCCCAACGGCGAGAAGTATTCGCAGCTCGGTTGGCCCGAACCGCCAAAACGATAAGCGAAATTCCCCGAGGGCCTGTGCTGCAAGGTAAGACTGAATGGAGAGCAACAAGAAGGCGATCAGAAGTGCGATCGCAATCTCGGGCCCCATGTAGCCCGAGCAGGCCAATCCGCCCATCAGGGCGAGGGCTCCGAAACTATCGACCATATGATCGACGTAGAAGCCATAGTGCGGACGTTGTTGGCGGCGAAAGCGCGCCAGCGTGCCATCCAACGAATCGCCCAGCCAGTTCAGGCCGAGACAAAATACTGCTGCGATCAGCGCGTACTTGAACCGCGCCGCCAGGGCATAGCAGAATCCAGCCGCGATTTGCGCAAGAAAGCCGAGGGCGGTCAGGTGGTCGGGGTTGATCCATCCGGGCGTCCGGGAGGCCAACTGGAGCAGAACAGCGCGTTCCAGCACCGCCAGCCAGCTCTGTTGAATTCGATGGGGTTCGTTCGCCTTTCCCGTGCTCGTCCGCCGTGCAACGCTGGAATAAAAATCGCTTACGCCGCTGGCCATGATTTCCTCCTCGAAGCCGGGTGACCGGCTTTCCAAGGATCACTTTCCGGCGGCAGGGAAATTCTCGCAATGCACGGCTGATCAAGCCTGAGTCATTTTGAGATCAACCCGTAAGTGCTTGCACCGACGATTGGTTACAACTCAGGCTCATCCCCGAACAATATGTCGGGCGGCGGCGATGTAGTGTATTTTGGAAGCAGCGACTCCGCCCAAAATCTAATTTGTAATCGGTAGAAAGAGGACGCGTGGCCTGGTACTTCGTCTTTTTCTTCATCTCCGGCTTTTGCAGCGTGCTTTACGAACTGGTCTGGTTGCGCCTTTCCATGGCACAATTCGGCGTCACCACGGCCATGGTTTCGATTGTGCTGTCGGTTTTCATGGCCGGGCTTGGGCTCGGTTCATGGGCCAGCGGGGTTTGGATTCGGCGCAGCGCAAACAGCATCGGGCCGGTTGCGCTTCGGCTCTACGCGCTCATTGAATTGCTGATCGGCCTTTCGGGGATCCTGGTTCCGAGGGAGCTTGATTTCGGCCATGGCGTGCTGGAGCGGATGGGATCGACTTCTTCGGCCAGCTACTACCTTGTTTCCGGCATCTGGGTCGCCTTGACCATGATTCCCTGGTGCGCGCTGATGGGCGCGACCATCCCCGTCGGCATGCTGGCGATTGAACGTTCGAATTCGCGCCAGGCCTCGCGGTCATTCAGTTATCTGTACATGGCGAACGTGGCGGGAGCGGTCGTGGGAACGGTGGTTCCGCTCCTGCTGATCGAGGAGTTGGGCTTTCATGGGACGGTGCGGGTTGGATCGGCCTGCAATGCCCTGATTGCGGTTCTGGCCTTGGCCGTTTCATTCATGGCCGGTTCGGACACTGCGCCGGCCGCCGCTGGAGGATCTCAAGAGCTGGCGCCACATCCGCCGAGCCCACCTCGCAGCCGATGGATTCTGCTCCTATTATTTGGCACCGGGCTCACCAGCATGGGCCTGGAAGTGGTCTGGGTGCGGCAATTTACTCCCTATGTGGGGACCATGGTGTACGCTTTTGCCTCCATCCTGGCGGTGTACCTGGCGGGCACCCTGTTCGGCTCCCGCTCCTATCGCAAGTGGAGCCTGAAAAAGACAGACGAAGGTACGCTGCCGTGGACTCTGCTGGCCTTCTTTGCCCTGCTGCCGCTGCTCGCCGCCAGCCCGAGCATTTCACTGGACGGCGAACTACGCCTGATCTTCGGCATCGCTCCCTTCACCGGAATGTTGGGATTTCTCACTCCCATGCTGGTGGACCGTTGGGCGCACGGTAATCCGGAAAAGGCAGGAAAAGCCTACGCGGTCAATGTGCTGGGCTGCATCATCGGCCCGCTGGTCGCTGGATTTCTGCTGCTGCCCTGGATCAGCGAACGCTGGGCCTTGATTCTGCTTGCTCTGCCGTGGATCGTCATCGGCCTTCGTCCCGCATTTGCGGGGTCGCCGGTGGCTTCGAACGGCGATGTTCTGCTGCCCCGCCTTGCCGCTTACCTCCTGTTGCCGTTCGGCGCGATGTTGTTCTTTTCCAGCGGCGCCTACGAACGCATGTACAAGCAAAGCGAAGTGCTGCGCGATTCCACCGCGACCGTTATTGCGACCGGCACCGGGATGGGCAAACTGCTGTTAGTGAATGGGTACGGCATGACCTCGCTCACCCCCATCACAAAAATGATGGCCCACCTGCCTCTGTCTTTTCTTGATCGCCAGCCGCGGAACGCTCTCGTGATTTGTTTCGGAATGGGAACCACTTTCCGCTCTCTGCACTCCTGGGGGATTCCAGTGACCGTGGTTGAACTCGTGCCGAGCGTCCCGCGTTTGTTCGGCTACTTCCATAGCGACGCCGATGCTGTGCTGAGTTCTCCACTTTCGCATGTAGTAATTGACGACGGCCGCCGTTATCTGGAGCGCACGACCGAACAATACGACGTGATCACGATCGATCCGCCGCCGCCGGTGCAGGCCGCCGGTTCAAGCCTGCTTTATTCGGAGAATTTTTACACCGTCATCCGCCAGCACCTTCGGCCCGGGGGAGTCTTTCAGCAATGGCTTCCGATGGGGGACGAACCCACCGTGGCTTCGGTGGCTCTGGCCCTGAAGCGGTCGTTTCCTTATGTCCGGGTGTTCGCTTTCGGGAAAAGCTGGGGATACCACTTTCTTGCCAGCGACCAACCCTTGCCCAACCGCACCGCGGCTGACCTGGTGCAGCGCATGCCGCCGGCCGCGGCGGCCGATCTGGTTGAGTGGGACAGGGAACCGAACGCACTCGACCGCTTTTCCCGATTGCTGAAAAACGAACTTCCCATCGATAAGCTGATCGCCGAGTCTCCCCGCACGCCCGCCCTAAGCGATGACCGGCCGATCAACGAGTACTACGCGCTGCGCGACGGCTGGACGCCGTGACGCCGGTTGAGGGTTTGAGGAAATCCCGCAACTGAGAAATTCAGCGACTTCACCGTCTGGACCAGGGTGGGCCGTCGTTTTTTCGATCGCCCCATCACCAAATTTCTCGATTGTTCAATCTGCGGAGTTAAAATGGTTGAGCCATGATCGCCGCAGACCTGCTTGAAATTCTTGTCTGTCCCGCCTGCAAGAAACCGCTGGAATACCGCCAGAATCCCGAAAGCCTCAGGTGCCTGACCTGTCACCGCGTCTACCCGGTGAAAGATGACATTCCCATCATGCTCATCGATGAGGCGACAATCGAGGATTAATCGCTTATCTCAATAAGCGAGTGGCTCGCCGAATTGCGGTACCATCCGGCGGCGGTGTCCGTCCAAGAACAAAGAAACCGGCTGCGGACGTAAGCTTCCCGGGAGCGGAGGTTCGCTGTTCCAAACTGACACAATGCGGCATTTTTCAGCGGCAGTTTGAGAAGCGCGGGCACGCTTGGCATGGGCAGGGGCTTTGGGGTTGCCTGCAACTTCTAATATTCACAGGTGTTTATGAATCTAAAGCGTTCGCGGTTGCGTATAGGAAAAGAGAACGCGGATTCGGCAACCGGATTGCATGCAACTTGTCAGGCTGCCGATGAGTCTAATAGGCAAAAGAGGTTCAAGGTCGGAATCGGAGGTGATGACGGCCATGGTGGGAAACAATATGTACGAAGCGCACAACGATAAAGACAGATTCACGGCAACCGAGCTGGCAGCTTTGAGAAGCGATCTGCTGCAAGGCGGCATGATCGACTCCTACGAGGCGGCCCAGCTTTTGCAGGTGTTTCTGATGGGCCGTGGTTATGGGGTATCTCCGCAGGCAGCATTGGATGCGGCCAGCCGGGTGGAAATGGCCGGCTGTGCCATGCCGGTTCTGCAGCACGAACTGGAAAACCTCGCACTGGTCATGTAAGCGGGGTGTGCGCGGAACCACAAGCGGAACAAAAATTTGAGAACGCCGGTCTCAAAGCTGAGACTGGAGCGAGTCAAAACGACATTCTGGGGGGGGCGAGTTGTTCCTCCTCAGATCCACGAGAAGAGCCGGGAGAACCTGCCCGGCTTTGTGGTTTTTACCTAGCGACAATCGCCCCGGCTGTTCCGGCAAGCGGGGCGGGCGCGGCACTCTCGAACGCACAACTTCATTTATCTCGACCAAAGCTGTCCCGGCGCCACCTTAACCGCAGCAAAACCTCTTTTCGAAACCCACCCCAGTCCCAGTGCTACACTACGCCTCGTCCCAGAGTCGCAGGACCATGCCTTCGCCCGAGCCCAAACCTGCTGCTGGAATCATCCGCTTCGGGGTCTTCGAAGTCGACCTCGCCGCCGGCGAGCTGCGTAAGAGCGGCCTCAAGCTCCGTCTCCAGGAGCAGCCTCTGCGCATGTTGGCCTTATTGCTTGAGCAAGCGGGACAAGTGGTTACGCGAGAAGAGTTGCGCCGGCAACTGTGGCCGGAAAACACTTTTGTCGACTTCGATCACAGCCTGAACACGGCTGTGAACAAATTGCGCGAGGCGCTAGGAGATTCGGCTTCCAGTCCGCGCTACATTGAAACCCTGGCCCGCCGCGGATACCGATTTATTGCGCCCGTTCGAACCGAAACGATGGGTGCGCCCACGGACGCGACTCCGAGTCCAGGCACGGACAGCGTGCACGCCGAACTGGAAGTGCCGCTGCCGGGACGCTGGCTCACCCGCGGCCTGTTCGCACTGATTCAGGTTATGTACCTCGTTTTTTATCTGGAGGCTCTATTCCGCCTGCATGCCGTCGCCGGCGTAGCGGAATCGTTTGTGGCAGGATGGGCGTCCATTCTGATTCTCGCCGCCGCCATGGCCACCGCCGGCGCCGGCATTCCCCTGCGCTGTTATCTGCTCTCGGCCGTGGGGTTTGACTACCGGCGGCTGGGCGAAAAATTCCTCCGTATGTTTCCCTTCGTGCTGGCGCTGGACGGGTTGTGGGCGCTCGCCCCATTCCTGCTGATCCACAGAATCGGCCCCGGCCCCGCTTTCGCCGCCTGCGCCGCGTTGTTGTACGTGCCGTTCTCGGAGCGGACGCTGGTTAGGATGGCATATGCTGGGAGGTAGGCCTGGATTGTCCTCTAGTTGGAGGATAGTTTAGGTGATATAATGTCTTGCATCCGGAGGATGATGATGGCGACCTCGTCCCGCGCAGCGCGACAAAAAATATCCACTACAATCTCCCCGGAAACGTTGGGCCGCCTGGAGAGATTGATCAAGACGCGCGAAGCCCGCAATCTGGCCGAGGCGATCGATCTATCCATCCAAAGGCTTCTCGTGTATGAGAACCGCGAGCGCCTCGCCCGCGACACGGCGGCGTACTTCGACAACATGAGCGAAGAAGATGCCGCGGAGGAACGGAAACTCGAATCCGCACTTAGCCAGAGCTCCGCAAACATCAACTTCGATGAATAGTCCGCGACGTGGAGAGATATGGACTGCCAATCTCGGCAGTCCTCCAATTCGCCATTGGGTTTTGATCGTCTCGATTGACAGCAGAAATCTGAGTGATCGGATCGATACGGTGTTGACCGTGCCTTTCAGCAGCCGCGGGCCAGCAGCTCCAACTGTCGTTGAAATTCCAGCCGGCGAAAGCGGCCTTCCGGGACCGTCATATGTAAAGGGACATTACATGCAAATTCTGGACAAACG
>DATLKM010000199.1:0-3162 GCA_035538435.1 Binatia bacterium | reverse complement strand
GGCCCCGATCATCACCCAGCTTCGCACCGAGTACGCTCCGAAGGGATTGCAGGTGATCGGCCCAACGCGGCTCTACGGATACACCGCGCGGGAAGAACACGCTTCTCAGAGTGATGAACTGGCATTCATCGACGCGGTGCGCCATCGTTTCTACAGCGGCCTGCTCGACATGCCGGTTCCGATCAATACCTACAACTTCGATGTCTACGGCGCTTCAACCACGCCCACGCTCGTGCTGCTGGATAAAGCAGGGAAGGTGGCCTGGTATCACCCGGGTGCAGTGCCGTACGGGGAGTTAAAGGGAGAGATTGAGAAGGTGGTGCGGTAGAGACTTGCTAGAATCCTGCCCATGCCGACGGTGTTGCGGTCCGGCCCGTAAGCGAGAGTAGAGCGCACCTTCTTGAGGTATAGCATGAGTTTTTCGGTGATCACCACGGATGAGCGAGTCCTCGATGTAGCCTTCAGCGAGGACGCCCTGAGCGTTTCGCTGCGCGACGGACGCGTCATCAGCGTGCCGCTCGTCTGGTATCCACGCCTGCTTAACGCTACTCCCGCTCAGCGCAGTAATTGGAAAATCGCTGGCGGAGGCTACGGCATTCACTGGCCCGACCTCGATGAGGACCTAAGCACCGAGGGCCTGCTGCGCGGTGCGAAGGCGCCGAAAGCGCACGAGCGTGTGAAATAGTCATCGCCCTCCCAAACAGGAGTCTGAAATGGAACTTCTTAGCATTCTGAATCCGCCTGTTACCGACATCCTCAACGATCCTCGTGTCACGTCGCAGGCACTACTCAAAATGATCGATGAGCAGCAGAACCTTGTCATGCAGCGACTGAAGGAGATGTCGGCCCAAGTCAAAAAGGAAGACATCACTCCGTTTGACCTCATGATGTTCGCGTGTGTGCAGCACCATTTACACGTCACAACCCTCAACACCAAACTAACGGCTCGCCAGACCGATCTCTCTTATATGACGACCCAGCTTAATCTAACGCTGGAAAGGCTCACGAAGTGGCTCATTAGGCTGACGGTTGCCCTCGCAATTCTCGCTATTCCGCTAGCAATAGACGTAATTTCGAAATGGCTAAAATAAGCGCCGGGACTCAGGCTTGGTACCGAGCTTCGCCCGGCGGCGGAACCCACTGCGTCTCTCCTCTACATGATCACTTCACTTCCGTCAGCCTTCCCGTCTTCACGTCGTAAATAAATCCCCGCACCGAAATCTCCTTCGGAATCCACGGATGCGATTTCACCTTGTGCATTTGTTCCCGCACATTCGCCTCCAGATCATCGAACGCATAGAAATGCGCTGGCTCGCTGGCGAGGGCTCCAGTCTTGTTCGCAAGATGCGCCCTCAGCTCATATTCCTTCACCTTCAGCAATCCGCAATCGGTGTGGTTGATGATGATGAACTCCTGCGTCTCCAGCAGGTGATGCGAAACAATCAGCGAGCGCAGTGCGTCGTCAGTGGCAATTCCGCCGGCGTTGCGGATCATGTGCGCGTCGCCGGGTTGCAGGCCCAGGCAGCGCTCGAACAGAATGCGCGAGTCCATGCAGGCCAGCACGGCCAGCCGCCGCCGCGGCTTCACCGCGAGATCGCCCAGATTGAAGTTCTTTACGAATTCCTGATTGGCTTTGAGCAGTTCGTCGGCAACGGACAATTTTGTTCCTCGATTCGCAAGAATTTTGCTTGCACCGGCATCCTCCCCGCGGCTTCCGTGAGAAGGAGGCCGAAATTGGCAGGGTCCGCAAGGGAACCGCTACAATCGGCCCGTGAATACTGACGATACCATTGTGGCGATTGCCACGCCTCCGGGACAAGGCGGCATCGGCGTCGTGCGGCTGGCTGGCCCGCGCGCAAAGGAAATCGCCGCGCCCATGCTGCGCTTGAAACACGAACTCGCGCCCGGCCGTGCGGTCTTTGGAGAGCTGATTGAGCCTGTCCGGGAAACTTCTGAGCCTCGCTTGACTGGGCAGCCAGGGGCGTTTGTCCCTTCAAATACCAACCGCATTGACGAAGTCGTCGTCACCTACTTCGCCAAACCTCACTCCTACACCACCGACGACGTCATCGAAATCTCCGCCCACGGTTCTCCAGTCGTTCTCCGCCACATCGTCGAACTCTGTCTGGCCGCTGGTGCCCGCCTCGCCGATCCCGGCGAATTCACCATGCGCGCCTTCGTCAACGGACGCATCGACCTCACCCAGGCCGAAGCCGTGCGCGACCTGATCGAGTCGCAAACCCTCTATCAGGCGAAAGTGGCTGCTCAACAGCTCGAAGGCGCGCTTTCGAAGCGCTTGCAGCCGGTCAAGCAAAAGCTAGTCGAATTGATCGCGGTCCTCGAAGCCGGAATCGATTTTGCCGAAGACGATATCTCGATCCTGCCCGATCCCGCGATCCTCCAGCGCATCGCCGCGGTACAAGGGCCGCTTGAACAACTGTCCGCGAGTTTCGCTTTCGGAAAAATCGTTCATCAAGGCCTGACGCTCGCCATCGTGGGCCGGCCCAACGTGGGCAAGTCGAGCCTGTTCAATCGACTGGTGGAGCGCGAACGCGCCATCGTGACCGCGACTCCCGGCACCACGCGCGACTTGGTCAGCGAAACCGTGGCCATTGGCGGCATTCCTGTCCGCCTCGTCGATACCGCAGGAATTCGCGAGGCGGCCGACGAAGCCGAATCGATCGGCATTCGCAAATCGAAAGAAGCGCTGGCCGAGGCGGACCTGGTGCTGGTGGTGCTGGATGTTTCCCAGGAACGGGCCGCTGAGGACGCCGAATTACTCGCGCTGGCCCGCAGCGGAGCAGCGATCATCGTCGAGAACAAATGCGATTTGCGGCCTGCACACGTTGGCGGCGAGATGCCACAGGGAGGGCGGTGCCGTTCAGCGGAGGGCGCGTCAATCCTGGGCACTTCCGCTCTAACCGGCGAGGGCATTCCCAAACTGCGCGGCGAAATTCTGCGTTACGTTCGCGGCGAAGCGGGTGCGGCTGGCGAATCGGGCTTCATCACCAACGCCCGCCAGGCGGGACTGATTCGCGACTCGCTGTCCGGCCCCGACGCGGCCAAAAAGGCTGTCAACGAAAAGATTCCGCACGAAATGCTGTTGCTCGATCTCTACAACGCCCTGCGCCCGCTCGACCAGATCACGGGCGCAACCACCAC
>DATLKM010000198.1:0-16016 GCA_035538435.1 Binatia bacterium | reverse complement strand
AAGATTCGGCTCCCTGAAGGCTGTTTTGCCGCCCTCGCGCCGGGAACGATTGAGCGTTGACTCTTAAATAGGCCGCACGGATAATGAAATTCCTTTCAGAGGAAGACCTATGCCGCGCGTTGCCCAGTCCCGCAAGAGATTCAGAGTTTCCGATGGCCTTAACCGCCAGCTCAGTGCCTACGCCCACGTGGCGAGCGCTGCCGGAGTGAGCGTGCTGGCGCTGGCCGGGGCGTCCCAGGCAAAAATTGTCTATACCCAGGCCAATCAGGCCACACACGTCGGAGTTCCCCTATCCCTCGATCTGAACCACGACGGCATCAAGGATTTCATCCTGCGCACCATGTTTTACCGGGGCAGCTCGGGACTGGAGATAGGACTTATCGCATCCGGATACCGCAACGCAAACAACATAGTTGCCGGTAAGCGCGTCAGTTCGGGCAGCAACTATTTTTTTTCCGCGGCTTCTGCTTTGCGCGCCGGCGCGCTCATCGGGCCGAAAGGAAATTTTTCCGTCCCTTCGCCTTTAATGGCCGCCGAGCTTTTTCCCAAGGCGGGCGGCAGCCAGTATTCGGCCATCGGTGCGTGGGCTGGCGAAGGTAGCGGTGTCAACGACCGATATTTGGGTTCAAGTTCGTCGTCAACGGAGAAGTCCACTATGGATGGGCCAGGGTCAGCGTCACGCTCGGGCATCATCGGCAATTTGACGACGTAAGCGGCACGCTGACGGGATATGCTTACGAAACCGTCCCCGGCAAACCGATCGTCGCCGGCCGGACCACCGGCGCGGATGTGATCACGGTCCAGCCCGGAACCCTGGGCGGCCTGGCGCTGGGGAAATAGCTTGTTGCCGATTGGTTGCTGCGGGCCCACACCAGCCGCGGTCTGTCTCGCGCAGAATTCTTGACACAGGGCAAGGGACGCGGGGCAAGGCCTCGGCCCGGCATCCCTTCGGAGCATTCGCGCGATGCAAACCTAATTGCAGCCGTCGGAAATGCCCATAGTCAATTATCGAAATATTCTTTTCGAGAGACCGTGCCTATTTTCCGTACGCCTGGGCGATCTGACCGACCAGCTTGGCCCAGCCCATGTCCATGGCCGCGTACACTTCGCCTGCCTCGGGCCGCGCATTATCTTTCAGAATTTCCACCATCAGAGTCGCGTAGTCCGCGACGACGACACCCGCCTGCACCATCCGCAGCAAGCCGGCTTGCCGTTTGGTCTCGCTGAAGGTTCCGGAAGCGTCCACGGCCACGTAGGCGTCCAGCCCTTTTCCCACCGCGGTCATGGCCGGAAAAGCCGCGCAGACTTCGAGCGAGATGCCGGCAAAGATCAGCTTCCTGCGATTCGTCGCCTCAATCGCGCGTGCCACACGCGCATCGTCGAACGCATTCACCGATGACCGGTCGATGATTTCAGCCCCCGGCAAGGCCTCGACGAGCTCGGGGAATGTCGGGCCCCACATGCTGTCACGCGCTGTGGTCGTGACCACAATGGGAAGCTTGAGCGCCTTTGCCGCTCGGGCCAGCGCCACCACGTTGTGTTTCAGTTCGCCGGTGGAATAGTCGCGCACGCCGGTCATCAGGCCCACCTGATGATCGACCAGGACCAGCGCTGCGTTTTGAGAAGTCAGCGGTTCATAGGGACGGAGTTGATGGTTCATCGCATGCTCCTTTCGAATTGACGGTGGCGCGATTCATTCACGAATCCAGCCAACATTATATTTCCTTTACGTTTCGTTTTATAATATGACTGGGGACACGCGCTGTCAACCGGGTTTACGCTACGTTCCGTTAAAATTATCTGCATGAGGAATAACGCGCCTCCCCCTCCGCGCAGGGGCCGGCCACCGAGCGAGACGGCCGCCTCGCATGCCGCGATCATGGATGCGGTCTATAGCCTGCTTCAGGAAAAGTCTGTCCGCGACCTGACCATGGAAGAGGTCGCCAGGCGGGCCCGGGTCGGCAAGCCCACGCTCTATAAGTGGTGGCCCACCAAGGCGGCCCTGGTGCTGGCGATGCTGTGCCAGCGCATGGCTCCCAACCTCGAGAAGCCGACGGCCCTGTCTGCCGAAGAGTCCCTTCGCTTTCGCGTGCGACGCTTGATTGACGCTTTCAACGGGCCCTTTGGCAGGATTGTGGCGGGGGTAATCGCCGAAGGCCAGAGCGAGCCCGCCATTCGTCAGGCGTTCTTCGATCGGTGGGTTGGTCCCCGGCGCGCGGCCACCGTTGCCGACATCGAACGGGCCAGGAATGCCGGCGAATTGCGGCCGGATACAGAGCCTGAATTGCTCAATGACGCGATCTTTGGCGCGATCTACTATCGCTTCTTATTGGGTCTTTCGCCGCTCACCCGGCGGTTCGGCGAAGAACTGGTCGAGCAGGCAATGCGCGGGCAGCGCCGCTCCGGCCGGTAACGGCGCGCAGCGCATTGCCCGCTCCCTATCCTTCATCCACCAGCGCCCGCAGCGGCCCCAGCCATGGTTCATACCGCCGCCAGCGCTCCACCGAAGTGCGATAGATCGGCTGCCGCGCCTGCCACTTGCTGGGCGTTCTTACCGCCCGCTGATTGTTTTCCGGACGCAGACATGCGTCGCTCCATTTGAGGCCGCACGCCGCAATCATCCGCCGAACGACTGGCTCCGGCGCACCGGTCAGTTCCTCGTAATCGACTTCGAGGAACCGCTCCGCCGGCAGAACGCTCCGCCAATGATTCATAAGGCGCTGATAATCGCGGAAATACGTGACCAAGTCCGCGCCTCCGGTAGGGAACGCCAGCGCGGGATGGAAATGCGTCTGATGGATCGACAGCGCCGTATCGATCGCGCCCCGGCGGCAGTGAATGATCGTTGCCCGCGGGAAAGCCAGATGAATCAGCCCGGCCCACAGAAAGTTGAACGGCATCTTGTCGGTCACCCGTGCAGCTTCCGAGCCAATCCCGCGCAGCACGCGGAGATAATCTCCCGCTGACTTCTCTATAAACTGCGCAAGGTCCAACTTCTCATCGCTGGCGGCGCTCAACCACGCTCCCCCGCGATGCAGCCAAAACTGCAGTTCGCCGCCTCCGGCAACTTCGGGATGCATGGAGACGATCTGCTCCACCAGGGTCGTCCCCGACCGCGGCATGCCAAGAATCAATATCGGCGTCGCGTCGGAGCTACCCAGTCCGGCCGCTTTGGCCATCCGTTCGGGCGTAAAGCGCGCGATCAGTTCGTCGATGAAATGGGAGAACTTTGCCGCGTCGAATGGCGCACAACTGCGGCGCGCCTCGTCCGCGGCATCGAAATGCTTCATCGCCAGTTCGTAGTCGCCCACATCCTCCGCCGCCTTCCCAAGTGCCAAATGCACCCGCAAGCGTTGCCCCGCGTCCAGTCCCGGCGCGGCAACCGCCGCCTGCATTTCTCCCAGCAGGCTGTCTTCATTACGCGTGACCCTGCGGCAGCGCACCAGTTCGTAATAACTTCCCGCCAGCGTGGGCGCCAGAGCAATCGTGCGCTCAAAGCACGCCCGCGCTTCGTCGAAACGGCCCAACTCCGAGAGCAGGTTGCCCAGCAGTTCGTACGCCATGGCATTGGTCGGATCAGCCACCAGCGTTTCCCGCAATGCCTTTTCGGCTTCCTGATTGCGGTTCTCGATCGCCAGCGCCCGCGCCCTTCCCAGGCGCCCGAAGCTTGTCCTGCCTCCGCTCATTGCCGCGCGCTGGAAACAACCCACCGCTTCGTCCAGATGGCCCAGCCCATACACCAGCGCCCCCGCCCGGAACCACGCCTCCGTTAATGACGGGATCAGCTTGGTGGCGCGGTCGTACGCAGCCAGCGCTCCGCCAATGTGCCCCAGCTTTTCGAAAGCAATGCCCAGCCGGAAATACGCGTCCCCGTATCCTGGATTGCCGGCCACGGCGCGTTGCAACGCCGCAATCGCTTCGCTCACCCGGCCCACCTCAAGGCACGCCAGGCCGAGATCGTGCTGAATACCGGCATTGGCAGGCTCCAGCAGCGCCGCCTCGCTCAATGGCCCAATCGCCTCGCCCGGACGTCCAGCCCGAAGAAAGTGAGTGGCAATGGCAAGCAAAGACGCGAGTTGGCGCGGCGCGGCGGAATCTGAAGATTGCGGCATCATAACGAACGCTAAGACAAAGGAGTTGGCGTGGATTTCGAAATCGCCGCGCAGCGGCAACAACAACCCTCCGGGCCGGAAACTGCCCCGGCCTCGCGCCCGAATTGCGAGCGCGAACCGCAAACGCTACTCAATTCCTGGAGGCTAACAGAAGCTTGTCGATAGTCTATTACCGGCATTTCATGCAGAGATTAATGTTGCGTGAATACTCTCGCAGTACAAACCATACCTAGGTATCGACCCATACCATCGTCCAATAGATTCCCCTCTTTTTCTCTGGCCTAATCGGTCTCAGCAAACTCCGATGGCGGCTGACTTCATCGCCTCCATCCAATTCGAGAAAGCGGGAGAACGCACAATGTCAGCTGCATCCACCTACGGACCAAACGACGTACTAAACGCACAGTTTATCGCCGGCGACGAAGCCATGCTGTTGGCCTCGGCCCGCGCCGGCAACTCGGCGGCATTCGAAAGTCTCGTGATGCCACACTGGAATTCCCTGCTGCGCACCACTCAACGCATCCTGCGCAATCGCGAGGACGCCGAAGATGCGGTTCAAACTGCGTTTCTGGACGCTTTCCGCAACCTCCAAGGCTTCCAGGGGCGTTCCCGGTTTTCCTCCTGGCTCACTCGCATCGCTATGAACGCCGCCCTCATGCGCCTGCGCGTCACCCGCCGCGAGAAAACCACTTCGCTCGACGAACTCGATGATGCCGGCGTTCCGCAGGTGAAATTTCACCCTGTCGAAACCCGCCCCAACCCGGAGCAGGTATTCTTATCCAAGGAAGGCCGCGACCTGCTGGAAAAAGGAATCCGCAGATTGAAACCGCGCTACAGCGAAATCCTGCATCTCCACAGCGCGCATGACATGTCGGCCAAGGAGGCAGCCAAATTTCTGGAACTGCCCGTAGGAACGGTAAAAGCCCGGCTGCATCGCGCGCGCGCCAAACTCACCCGCCACGCCCAGTCGATGCTGAACCACAAACCCAACCCGATGGCCGATAGAAGGCAAAGCCTCCCGATTATGTAGCGATCAGTGCGGCGGTTGCCAGCCTAGAACGTTGTCGCCACCGTGAACCGGAACGTCTTTCTTGGCTCCCGCAGCAGGAAGTCAGGCGAATAAGTCTGCTTCGCCAGGCCGTAGGTGTAGGCGCCGTAAGGCGTGAGTGAACAGCCTGCGCCCGGGGTGCAGGTCTGCGGGAACATGTTGGCGGTGATGGGAATTGGCGGGATCGACGGAGTATCCAGCCGCACCGGGTTGTAGGCCCAATAAATGCGGAAGGGCGCGTTGATCACGGGCAGGAACATCTGCAGCTCAAGCCCTGTGGACATGCGCGGCTGCCAGTTGGTGGAATTCAAGACCTGCAAATACTGCGACGGAGTTGGGCTCAGCGGCGTGCCCAGGGTGCAGGTGTTCGTTGTGGCTGTCTGGACCAGAGTCGGACAACCGACGGGCAGTCCCACGACCTGATCGTATTGCGGGGTCGCGATCTGCAACTGCGACCGGCGCAGAATGGGATCGATGCCGATATCGGCAAAGGGAGCGATCGCGACCGGCCCGTAGATGGTGACGCGATATTCGGCGTTGGCCACAACGCTGAAGTCTCCGCCGGGGAAGGTGATCTGATCGACCGGAATGGGCACCTGCACCTGGCCCGAGCGAGGGTTCTGCGGATCTCTGAGCACGGGCGTACCGTCGGGGTTGGTCAACCCGATCGAGCCGATGCTGGGCAGGAAGGCGACCGGCGAAACGGAGCGGATATCGAAGCCGCGAATGTCGTTTTCGCCGCCCATGTAGAAGCGCTGGAAGGGCGGCGCAACGAAGCCGCCGAAGCCGCTGATGAAAGATCCCTGAACGTTGAAACCGAAGGCGTTGCGACGGTTCTGCACGGGGACGAATTGCTTGTACTGAATGATCGGCCGAATGGAGCGCACCGTTCCTGCCAGGCCGGCGATTTCCGCGCCCGCCGTGAACTGATGGCCGTGATGGGGTGAAATGGGGCTGTCGAGCGTGTTGAACGAAAAGTTGGGGAAAATCTTGCTGGTGATGATTCCGTTCAGCGCGTTGGGGCCGGTCACTCCGCGGAAGGCGAGAAACTCAAACAGGTTGCGCGAAGCGGTGCTGAGCGCGAGCAGCGACGAGCGATCGAACGAATAAGTAATGCCCACCCGCTTGAACGAACGGTGCAGCGGATAGCTGAGCGAAGTGGTGAAGCCCGCGCTCGACTGCGTGTAATTCTGCAGGTTCTGCAAGACGGCGTTGGGCAGGCTGAGATTCTGTCCGCTGAAAATGGAAAGCTGCCGCGCCTGATCGTACTTGACCCGGTTGTAATACACGTTGAAGCCAAATTGCAGAGGCCGGTCGAACATGTAGGGCTGGGTGAATCCGAAGCGGATGCTGCGCGCCAGATTGCCCACGCTGGCTTGCACGGAAAGCGTTTCGCCCAGTCCCAGGAAATTGTTCGTGGCGTAGTTGATCCCGATAAATGCGCCTTCCAGCCCGCTGACGCCGCCGTTCAGGCCGATGCTGTTCTTGCCTTTTTCGTGGACCTTCAGGGTCAGATCGACCAGGCCATCCTTTTCGTCAAGGCTGCGTACGGTAGTGTTGGGATCGTCTGGCTTGAGCTGGTCGAAATAGCCTAGCTGGTTCAGGCGCAAGAGACTGAGCTCCCACAGGCGGGAGTTGTAGATGCTGCCTTCTTCCAGCGCAATTTCGCGGCGGATGACTTTGTCGCGCGTCGTGGTATTGCCTTCGAACTCGATGCGGCGCACGTAGAACTGCTTGCCTTCGTCCACGTCGATGTCGAGGAAAATCAGCTTTTTCTCGTCTTCGAACCGCGTTTCCGGAATGGAGGTGAAGTTAATGTAGCCAAGTTCGCCGTAGGCCTTGCGCAGGTTTTCGAGTCCCTTGCCGACTTTCTCCTTGCTGAACATCTCGCCATCTTTGATGGGGAACAGCGCGCGCAGCGCTTTGACGTTCTGCACGGCCTTGTTGTTCTTAAACGTGATGCCGCCCAGCGTATAGCGCTCACCTTCTTCGATGGGCATGGTAATGTCGACCGCTTTTCCAGCCCCGCCTTGCAACAGCGGAATATGGAAGCCCGTGTGGCCGGTGTCATGGATCTGAGTCTTGGGCTGGTCGACGATGACTTTGAAATAGCCGCGGTTCTGGTATTCGTTGCGGACGCGCTCGGTGTCTTCATCGAGCTTGGTGGCGTCATAGGTGCGGGCGAAGATGTTTTCCAGGAAAATGGAGTGCGGAACGCCGATGGGCCGCAGGTTCTTCATGGCATAGCGCAGAACGCGGGTCTTGACGTTCTTATTGCCTTCGAACTTGATCTTGCCGACTTTGACCTTGGGGCCTTCTTTAATGACGAAGGTGATGCCGATGGCCGAAGGGGGAATCTGGCGAATCTCGGTGCGGATGGTGGAAAACTGGCGGCCATGCTCGCCCAGCAGACCCTTGATCGCGACCTCAGCCTTCTTGACTTTGGTGGGGTCGTACTGGCTTTCAACCGACAGCCCGACTTTGGCTTCCTTGAAACGATCAAGCACATCGCTGGTGGAAACGGAACTCAGGCCTACGTAATTGATTTCGCGGATTGTCGGCTTTTCTTTCACCTGAACGATGAGGCGCCAGCCTTTGGCCGTCTGCTCTCGCGAGAAGCGGATATCTTCAAAATAGCCGGTGTTCCACAGGGCGTTGAAATCACGCTCGAGTGCAGCGGGATCGTAGATGTCGCCGGCGTGAGTGAAGATGGCCGCGCGAATGCGCTCAGCGGGAATGCGGCGGTTCCCCTGGACGTCGATTTCGGAAATGATGTCGCTCTGGGCCCTGGCAGAGACGGCCGTGAACAGGGTGAAGGCGACGGCGAGGGCCAAGCTCACGGTCTTCATCGTCCGCCAAAGGCGTGAAAAGGAAGAACATGCAGGCTGGGCTGGGCCGGATTCAACGTGGCCGCTCACAGGCGCAACAGTATCCGTATGAAAGCAAAATTGAATCGCTACGACCTCAGCCTCTGGGATGTAGGAAAACGCTCATTATACGGTAGAGAAACGGAAAGCGTCCAAAGTTGAGGCGCTTAGATGGCATGAGCGTCATGTTTCTTCCGACGCGGGAGCCTTCTGCCGAAATCCTGAGCGCCCTTGGCGAAGGATCGCCCACGCTAACATGATCATGCAAGGGAATCGCTCGCCGGCAAGGCATTGCCTTGCGTACGCTCCTTCATCGACTCCACTTCAACCAAGACGGAATAAAACGTGGCGGAGTTGCCCATGTCGGTAAGTTTTTCTGAAGTCAGCACGTTAATGTTGCGCTGGTCGGAACCAAGCTTGGCCCAATTGAGCCGCGCCGAGACGACCCCAGGCTGAACTGAGCCGTTCACGTACGCTTTGAGAAGGATTTCTCCGCGGCGGTTGAAGACGCGAACCGTATCGCCATCGGAAATTCCGCGCCGCCCTGCGTCAGCGGAGTGCATTTCCAGCAGATTTGTGTGCTCCATTTGCTGGATGGACGGCTGATTGCAAAAGGTCGAGTTCATGAAGTTATCGGCTTTACGGGCGAGCAATTCGAGCGGGAAGGTCGCGCGATTTTCCCCGTGGCGCGATTCTGCCGGAGCGACAAACTCCGCCACCGGATCAAGCCCAAGGGCCTTCAGCCTTTCGCTGTAAAGTTCTGCCTTGCCTGAGGGGGTGCGGAAATTCCCGTTCGCGAAAGGAAGAAATGGGGTGGTAGAGAAAGCCGCCCTGGGCTTTCTGGAGCCAAGCGCCGCCCCGAAATTCAAGCGAACATGCTTTTCCGTTTCCAGTCTCTGGCGCGTCAGTCCTTGCAGCCACGGGTTCTCCGAATCCAGCGCCTCGTCGATCATGTGGTCGATTGATTCACGGAAGCACGCGTCGGTGAATCCCATGTGTTCGGCCAGCGCGCGAAACACTTCGACATTGGCCCGGCACTCGCCTAAAGGTTGAATCGCCTGCTCGGAGACTTGCAGATAGTAGTGTCCGTAGGCTGCCTGAAGGTCTTTATGCTCAAAAAACGAGGTCGCGGGCAAAACGATGTCGGCATAATCGGTGGTGTCGGTGAGGAACTGCTCGTGCACCACGGTGAAGAGATCATCGCGCTTTAGGCCGCGGACCACTTCGTTGTGATTGGGGCAAACTGCTGCCGGGTTCGAGTTATAGACAAAAAGCGCCTTCACGGGCGGATTGTTCAGTGTATTGAGCGCCTCGCCCAACTGCACCATGTTGATGGTTCGCGGCGCCCGATGCATGGACTCGGCCCGCAGATCGGGGCGCTGCAAGGCGGCCTTGTTCAGTCCGAACGCGCCACTGGTAGAGAGCTGAATGCCTCCGCCGATTTCCTTGAACGAGCCGGTTATGGACGGCAACATGCAGATGGCGCGGGTTGCCATGCCGCCGCCTTCGGAGCGCTGCACGCCGTAGTTCACGCGAATAACTGCGGGGCGCGTGGTCGCGTATTCACGCGCCAGAGTGCGGATGTCATCGGCGGAAATGCCAGTCCATTGGGCTACACGCTCGGGAGAGTAGGATTTTACCTTCTGGCAAAGCGCCTCAAATCCCAGAGTGTGTTGTGCGACGTAGTCTGCATCGTGAAGATTCTCGCCGATGATCACGTTCATCATCGCGAGGGCCAATGCTGCGTCGGTGCCGGGATTGATCGGCAGGTACCAGTCGGCGCAGGCGGCGGTGCGGGTGCGGTAAGGGTCGATAACGACCAGCTTGGCGCCTTTACGGCGTGCCTCCACGATAAAAGGCCACAAGTGCACGTTGTTGCCGTGAATGTTCGCGCCCCAGGCGATGATGTAACGCGAGTGCGCGAACTGCTCGGGCTCGGTGCCGAGCTTTATTCCGAAAACGGACTCGATCCCGGCTTCGCCAGCGGCCGAGCAGATGGCGCGGTCAAGCTGCGACGCGCCGAGACGGGCAAAGAAGCGTCGGTCCATGGAGCCGCCGTTGAGCGCGCCAAGGGTGCCCCCGTAGGAATAGGGGAGGATCGCTTCGCTGCCGAATTCGGAGATGATGGAGCGGAAGCGGGAAGAGATTTCGTTGAGGGCTTCATCCCAGGTGATGCGCTGCCAGGTTTGGGTTCGCGTAGGGACAGCCGCCCTCGGCTGTCCTGCGCCGATGCCCTGCACCGGCCCCTTAGGCCCGACCCTCCGCATCGGATGCAGCACGCGGTCGGGTGAATAGACGCGATCCAGATACTTCGCGACTTTGGCGCACAAAAATCCCCGCGTGACCGGATGCGCGGGGTCGCCCTGAATTTTTGTGGCGCGTCCATCCTCGACGGTGATGAGAACGCCGCAAGCGTCGGGACAATCGTGCGGGCAGGCGGCGTGGATGGTCTGCTTCATGGCTTCGATCTGTCGATTATACGGGCATAGAACGGGCCGCGGGAGAAGGATGACCAGTGGGGGGGATAAAAAGCACGACGGAGCTCACATCGCTGACAAGGCGCTCAAACGCTGCTCTTCCACGGCTGACTCGAGGAGTTACTTCAGTTCCAGAACTTCCTTTTCTTTCCCCTTGCTCATTTCTTCCATCTTCTTGATTTCGCCGTCGGTGAGCTTCTGGATTTCGTCGAGCGAGCGCTTTTCGTCGTCTTCGGTGATCTTCTTGTCTTTGAGCGCTTTCTTGATGGCGTCGTTGCCATCGCGGCGGATGTTGCGCACCGCGGTGCGGTGCTCTTCCAGCACTTTGTGCAGATGCTTCACCATCTCCTGGCGGCGCTCGCTGGTGAGGGCAGGAATGGGCACGCGAATCAGCTTGCCGTCGTTCATGGGATTGAGGCCAAGCTCGGCGGAGCGAATCGCTTTTTCGATCGCGGCCATCTGCGAGGCGTCATAGGGCTGCACGGTGATCATCTGCGGCTCGGGGGCGTGGACTTGCGCGACCTGATTGAGCGGCATCTGCGAGCCGTAGTAGTCGACGCTGACGCTGTCGAGCATGTGCACGTTGGCGCGGCCGGTGCGCGTGGCGGCCATGGCTTTGCGGAAGTCTTCGACCGCCTTATCCATGCGGGTTTTCAGTTGCGCGTAAGTGTCTTTCAGGCCGGGAATTGCGGCCATGGTGGCTGCCATATTGTCAGCTCCAAATAAGAATCAAAACGTTGAATTATAAACCGTGCCGTCATACCCCACGCGGGAGTTTTCGCACGAGAACGCATTCGTCGCGCCCTCATTGGATTCCTCGTCCCGCCGGAAAAAGCGCGGGACTTCGGAATGACGCCTTCACGAAATACGCTGAGCGCGACTACGCGCTCACACGAGACCCAATTTTCTCTCCCATCACCACGCGGCGGATGTTGCCATGGTGATTCAGGTTGAAAACAACGATCGGCAGGTTGTTGTCTTTACACAGGCTGATGGCGGTCGAATCCATCACGTTTAGGCCCAGTTTCAGGACGTCGAGATACGAGATTTCGGCAAACTTCTTGGCGTCTTTCACCTTCATGGGGTCGGCGTCGTAGATGCCGTCGACCTTGGTGGCTTTAAGGATGGCGTCGGCCTTGATTTCCATGGCGCGCAGCGACGCGGCCGTGTCGGTGGAGAAATAGGGATTGCCCGTGCCGCCGGCGAAGATCACCACGCGGCCTTTTTCCAGGTGACGAATGGCGCGGCGGCGGATGAATGGCTCGGCCACCTGGTTCATTTCGATCGCGGTCTGCACGCGAGTGTAGACTTTCTGTTTTTCCAGCGCGTCCTGCAACGCGAGGGCGTTGATTACGGTGGCCAGCATGCCCATGTGGTCGGCGGAGACGCGGTCCATGTCTTTGGCTTGCTCGGCCACGCCGCGGAAGAAATTGCCGCCGCCGACTACGATGGCGATCTGCACGCCGAGTTGGTGGACATCGCCGATTTCAGCTGCGATCTCGTGGATGCGCTTGTTCTCGATGCCGAAGCCCTGATTCGCCGCCAGGGCCTCTCCGGACAGCTTGAGCAGAATGCGTTTGAAGGCAGGGGTGGTCATGAGTCGGTTCTACCTGACGCTTGCGGTTCCGAGCGCGGCGGAGACCCATGCATTGGCGCGACACCGGGCAAAATGCATAGATTCTTCGCTTCGCTCAGGGTGACAACGATGCAGAAAAACGGGCGCCCGCAGGCGCCCTGATTTATTCCGCTTTCTGTTCTGTTGGTTTGGTGCTGGCGATGGTCGCGCTGGCCTCTCCCACCTTAAACCGCGCAAAGCGCCGCACGCTGATGTTTTCGCCCAGCTTGCCGATCTTGGCCGCGATCAACTGCGCGATCGAGACGGTCTGGTCTTTGATGAACGGCTGCTCGTAGAGACAGACCTCTTCATAGAACTTTTCCATCTTGCCCGCGACCATCTTCTCGGCAATGTTCTGCGGCTTGCCGGAAGCGACGGCCTGGGCGATGTAAATTTCTTTTTCCCGGTTGAAATCGGCCTCGGTCACATCTTCCTTGCGGACGAACTTCGGATCGCTGGCCGCGATGTGCATGGCGATATCGTGCGCCAGTTCCTGAAAATCGGGAGTGCGGGCGACGAAATCGCTTTCGCAGTTGACTTCCACGAGAACGCCGATCTTGCCCCCGGCGTGAATGTAGCTGGTCACCGCGCCTTCGCTGGTCACTCGCGCGGCCTTTTTGGCCGCGACGGAAACACCCTTCTTGCGAAGCACGATGACGGCTTGTTCCATATCGCCGCCCGCTTCGGTCAGGGCCTGTTTGCAATCCATCATGGGCGCTCCGGTTTTTTCCCGGAGCTCTTTCACTTGCTGTGCAGAAATGTTTGCCATAGTAGTGCTCATTAATTTAGTCCTTGGTATTCGTTGCTGGCCGCTAATCTGGAGCCAGCCGCCGACAGCGATGCCTTTCTACAAACCAAGACCCGCGCCGGGGATTTCAAAGCATGACCCGCGCGGGTCTGAACTTTCACATGCCCGGTTTTGATTGCCCCTGGGGCTAAAAGCCCCAGCTTAAAAATGCGCTCTTTTACGGCACGGCTGAAGCCGTGCCCTGATACGAATCTTCCGTTCCGTCAAAGCTCGAGCCGTGCCCTGATACGAATCTTCCAGCCCATCAAAGCTAGAGCCGTGTGCTGATACGAATCTTCCGCTCGGTCGAAGTTAAAGCCGTGCCCTGATACGAAATCTTCCGTTCCGTCAAAGCTAAAGCCGTGCCCTGATACGAATTCTTCCGTTCCATCAAAGCTAAAGGCGTGCCCTGATACGAATCTTGCTAGCCGGCGAAATCCGTTCTGACGCGCGGTCTTAGCAGAGAACTGAGAACTGAGAACCGAGAACTGATTTCAAACCGTCTGGCTTTCCACCCTTGGAACGTCGGCTTCCTCGTTGGCCACCGGCTTTCGGTGCGTGCCCGGGCCCAAGACCTCTTCCATGCTCACGTCATCCTCCGGGGAGCCAGCCTGCCGGGACTCGGGTTCCATATCGGCGCCGTCGTATTCGGCGGCAACCGCGCTCTCCTGCGCCTGTGCTTCCTGCGTGGCGGCGGTCATATCGGCGATCTGCTTGTCGCTCATCAGCTGCGCGCCCTCGGCAATGGATTCCGAAATCTTCGAGGTGAACAGGCGAATCGCGCGCAGCGCGTCGTCGTTGCCGGGGATTACGTAGTCAACCTCGGTGGGATCGCAGTTGGTATCGACCACGGCGACAACCGGAATGCCCAGCTTGCGCGCCTCGCGCACCGCAATCTGTTCCTTATTGGAGTCGATCACGAAAACCGCGTCCGGCAAGCGGCTCATGTTCTTGATGCCCGCCAGGTTCGCCTGGAGATGCTTGCGCTCGCGTTCGAGCTTGATGACTTCTTTTTTGGGCAGCAGCTCGTAGCGGCCGTCGGTGGCCATGTCATCGAGCTCTTTCAGCCGTTTCACCGATTTCTGCACCGTCACCCAATTGGTGAGCAGCCCGCCCAGCCAGCGCTGATTGATGTAGAACGCGCCGCACTTCTGTGCCTCTTCGGCAATGGCGTCCTGCGCCTGGCGCTTGGTCCCGACAAAAAGGACGATCTTGCCGTCGGCGGCCAAATCCTGGACAAACTTCGACGCCTCTTTGAACATCTTCAGTGTTTTCTGTAAATCGATGATGTAGATCCCGTTGCGCTCGCCGAAGATGTATTCCTTCATCTTGGGATTCCAGCGCTTGGTCTGGTGCCCGAAGTGAACGCCCGCTTCGAGCAACTCCTTCATGGTGATAGTAGCCACGTTTCTCCTTTTTTAATCTGCATCCGTTGAATCAGCTCTCGATTCCCGGTTCCCGGTCCTCAGCGGATATGCTGAAACCGATCGCCGGCAACCGCCTACTGTTCTTGCGGATTGCCATTCCCGTCCCGCACGCAAGGCACGGGATGAATTGAACACCTAAAACAAGCTGTCAGCCATCAGCTGTCAGCAAAGACTCGGTAAGTCCGATCAAATTGTCGTTCCGAACACGCGCAAAACGCGAGTGAGGAACCTGCTTTTCGGTACTAACGCTTCGAGAACTGGAAGCGCTTGCGGGCGCCCTTCTGTCCGTACTTCTTGCGCTCTTTGCCGCGCGAGTCACGGCTCACGTAGCCTTCGGCCTTCAGCTTGCCGCGCAGTTCTGCGTTGAACTGCATCAGGGCGCGGGCCAACCCAAGCTTCACCGCGTCGGCCTGGCCGCGGACCCCGCCGCCGAGCACACTGGCAATCACGTTAAACGAGGCCGCGGTGTCGGTCAGGGCCAGTGGCGCCCTCGCGCTTGACCGCTGTGCCGGGGTCACGAAATATTGATCGAATGCGCGTCCGTTGACTTTGAAATCGCCGCTGCCCGGACGCAGATAAACCCGGGCGATCGCCTGCTTGCGGCGTCCCGTTCCGTAGTATTGAACCAGTTCTGCCATTTAGCTTCGAGCTGCGGGCTGTGAGCTTCGAGCCATCTCGCTCGTTGAGATCCCAGCTTCCGCCTCTTAACCTTTCCCAAGTATTCAGCGCTCGCTCGTAGCCCGAAGCTCGTAGCTCGCAGCTGTCTTTACGAAACCGCTACTTTCCGCGGCTTGTACTCGCGCACTTCCAGCTTGAAATCTTCAGGCTTCTGCGCCTGGTGCGGATGCTTGTCGCCCTTGTACACATTCAGCTTGGTCAGCATGTGCGCCGCCAGCTTGTTCTTCGGCAACATGCGGCGGACCGCGTCCTCAATTATCTTTTCCGGACGCCGCGCGCTGCGCTTCTTGAATTCTTCGGTGCGCAGGCCGCCGGGATATCCCGTGTAATGCTGATAAACCTTCTGCTCGGCCTTGACGCCGGTGGTCTTTACTTTTTCCGCGTTGACCACGATGACGTGATCGCCGGTGTCGAGAAACGGCGTATAGCGCGGACTCTCTTTGCCCATCAGGATGCGCGCCACCTGCGAAGCCAGGCGTCCGAGCGTCTGCCCGTCCGCATCCACGACGTACCATTTGCGCACAATTTCCCCCGCTTTGGGGAAATAGGTTGACATGAAACTCTCCCAAGAATGAAAAAAGTTGCGAAAGAAAACCGCTCGTTGATTCCCGGCGAGGACGCCAGACCATCAGGCGGGCAACCACACGACTACCAAAGTCTTTAAGATACCGGAGCGTGCGCGGAAATGTCAACGCCAGGTTACTGATGCCGAATGCTCAACGATCCGGGTTAACGGCCAAAGCGAGCGGCAGCGTGTTCCGCTCTTCGAAAGCCCCTGGCATCACAATCTTATCCCGGAAGAGCAGTCTCCTGGAACATTCCGACGCCCGTTTGTTCCGTATCGCGGCATCCCCGCGATATCGTTGTTATCTGCCTCAAAAGAATATGTCCGGCCGCATACATCTTGAACGTCTATCCATTGCAGTAGAAAATTTACGAAGGGGAACCAACCATGAGCGAATACCTTTTTCTTTACCGCGGCGGCGACAACGGTCGATCGCCCGA
>DATLKM010000197.1:0-3293 GCA_035538435.1 Binatia bacterium | reverse complement strand
GCCCAGAGTGTGCGCTTCGCGCTCCACAAACCAGCGGAAACCCACGCCCTGCACGCGGCCGCGCACCAGGTAGCGCCTGGCTTCAGTCGGCTTTTCCAAGCGAGTCATGAGCTCTAAGCGCTGTCATCCTGAGCGAGGAATTTGCCCCGGTTTCACCGGGTCAAATCCGCAGTCGAAGGATCCCCTTCACCCGAATACTCTCTGGGAATTTGACCGGGAATTTCAACTCCGGTCCGCAAAGAAAACGCTCGGCGCGCAGCCTGCCGCACACACAGGGCAGGATCTTTCGACTGCACATGACAAAGAAAACTACGCCCGCGACAAATACACGCCTTCGGCAGTATCGACTTTGATCTTCTCGCCTTCGTTGATGAATGGCGGCACCTGCACCACCAGCCCGGTTTCGGTGGTGGCGGGTTTGGTCACGCTGGAGGCGGTTGCGATTTTCAACCCGGGCTCGGTTTCGGTGACGGTTAGGATCACGGTCTGCGGAAGCTCGATGCCCACCGCTTTGCCGTCAAAAAATTCCACTTTGATCTGAAGGTTGGGAATCAGGTAATCGACGGCGTCGCCCAAAGTGTCTTTGGTCAGATGGGTTTGTTCGTAGTTCGAGGTATCCATGAAATAGTAGCTGTCGCCGTCGTTGTAGAGATATTCCATCTCGACTTCATCGACAGTGATCTTCTCGATGGGATCGGGCGAGCGGAAACGGTGCTCGAACATGGCTCCCGTGCGCAGGTTGCGCAACTTGGCCTGGATGAAGGCGCGCAGGTTGCCGGGCGTGCGGTGCTCCACGCTGAAGACCGAATGCAGATCGTTATTGTGCTTGATGATCATGCCGGGACGCAGTTGGGTGGCAGGGATCGACATGCTGGTAAGAACTCTCCTGTACGATGGCTGATTGCGAAGCCGGCAGAAGGCGGGACAAGCCACAAGTTCCAGCGGCTACGATGGTTAAAGATCTATTTTACACGCGGCTGCGCGAAAGGAAAAACCGCGGCTCCGGGTTTGACACCGACTGCCGTCTCCCCTAACCTTTATTTTCTTTCTCTGGGAAAATTCTTCGGCCATGAAAATTCTGGTCCTCGGCGGCGGAGGGCGCGAGCACGCGCTGGTCTGGAAGCTGCGGCAGTCGCCGCGGGTTTCGGGAGTTTATTGCGCGCCGGGTAATGGCGGAATCGCCGAAGAGGCGGAATGCCTGCCGGTCGACCTAAAGAGCGTGCAGTCAATGGCGGCGCTGGGCGAGCAATTGCGTCCGGATCTGACGGTGATCGGCCCGGAATTGCCCCTGACTCTGGGCGTGGTCGACGAATTCACTCGCCGCGGCCTGCGCGTCTTCGGCCCCAGCAAAGCGGCGGCCCAACTGGAATCGAGCAAGAGCTTCGCCAAGGAATTCCTGCAGCGTCATCGCATTCCCACCGCGCCCTACGCGACCTGCGATTCCATGGAAGAAGTTCGCACGGCGCTGAAGCGTTTTCACGTGCCCGTAGTCGTGAAGGCCGATGGCCTGGCCGCCGGAAAAGGCGTGGTGATCGCGCAAACGAAGGAAGAAGCAGCCACCGCCGCCGCCGAAATGCTGGGTGGAAAGATGGTAGGGGCGGCCGGCGAGCGCGTGGTGCTGGAAGAATGTTTGAAGGGCGACGAACTGTCTTTCCTCGTGATCAGCGACGGCGAGCGGGTCGCTCCCCTGGTTGCGGCACAGGACCACAAGCGCGTGGGCGACGGCGACACCGGCCCCAACACCGGCGGCATGGGCGCTTATTCCACGGCCGATATTGTCGATGACAAAATGCGCGACTGGCTGGTGAATCACATTGCCCGTCCGGTGGTCGCGGGAATGAAGGCCGAAGGAACGGAATACAAAGGCGTACTTTATTGCGGCCTGATGATGACCGCGCGCGGCCCCATGGTGCTCGAGTTCAACTGCCGCTTCGGCGATCCCGAAACCCAGCCCATCCTCATGCGCATGGAGAGCGATCTGGTCGAGGCGCTGGAAGCCTCAGTCGACGGGCGGGTGAGCGACGGCGATTTCAAATGGTCGAACGATGCGGCGGTTTGCGTCGTCATGGCTTCGGGGGGATATCCCGGGACTTTTGAAGTCGGAAAGAGGATCACGGGATTGGATAAGGCCGGGGCCGCCGACGGCGTGAAGATCTTTCACGCCGGAACGTCCAGGCGCGACGGGGAATTCTATACTTCCGGCGGGCGCGTGCTGGGCGTGACGGCACGAGCAGAATCGTTATCGGCGGCCGTCGAGCGCGCCTATCGCGCCTGTGGGATGATTGAGTTCGAGGGAGCGCAGTATCGCAAGGATATTGCCGCGCGGGCGCTGAAAAAGTGAGATACACAACTGCGGAGCTCGGCTCCGCCGGACAGCCGAGGGCGGCTGTCACTACAAATGTCGCTAAGGGGAAGAGATGAGCAAGCCGATAGTTTCCATTGTGATGGGCAGTGATTCCGATCTGGAAATCATGCGCGAGGCAGGCAAGGCGCTCGACGAGTTTGGAATCGCTTACGAAATCGACGTAACTTCGGCGCACCGTTCGCCCGACCGCTCCGCGGATTTTGCCAAAAAGGCGGCGGACCGCGGAATTAAGGTCATCATCGCGGCGGCCGGTGGCGCCGCGCACCTGGCCGGCGTGATTGCCGCGCATACCATCCTGCCGGTCATCGGAGTGCCCATTCCCTCCACGTCTTTGAACGGGATGGATTCTCTGCTGTCGACGGTGCAGATGCCGCCGGGAATTCCCGTGGCCACCGTGGCCATCGGAAAATGGGGCGCTACTAACGCCGGCATTCTGGCGGCGCAGATGCTCGGACTGGCGGACGAGGCCATGGCGAAGAAGCTTCACGCCCACAAAGAAAAGCTGGCGAAGGGCGTCGAGGAAAAATCGAAGAAGCTGAAGAGCTCAATGTAGGGACAGCCGCCCTCGGCTGTCCGATCAAGCTCAATGTAGCGACAGCCGCCCTCGGCTGTCCGGTCGAGCGTGAGCTCGACTAGCTTTCCACTGGAAAGTCGAACCTACAGCTTCAGCCCCTTCAGATACTCCCGGAACGGCCCGCCTAAATCATCGCGCTTCAGCGCGAACTCGACCGTCGCTTTCAGGAACCCCAGCTTGTCGCCGGTATCATGCCGCCGGCCCTCGTAAACATATCCATACATTTTTTCTTGTTGCAGCAGCAACCGCATGCCGTCGGTCAGTTGCAATTCGCCACCCGCGCCGGGCTGGGTGCGGGCCAGGCAGTCAAAAATCGCCGGCGTAAGAATGTATCGCCCGATCACCGCAAGATTC
>DATLKM010000196.1:0-4942 GCA_035538435.1 Binatia bacterium | reverse complement strand
GACATGGATTCGGGGCAGCCGGTGGGCGATATTGGCGATACGCCGGGTGTCCACGGAGTGGCCGTGGCTCCGGAGTTGGGGCGCGGGTTCACCAGCAACGGCCGTGAGAGCACGGTGAGCATTTTCGATTTGAAGACTCTCGCCACCACGGGAAAAGTGAAGACCGGCGAACGGCCGGACGCGATTATTTACGATCCGGCGAGCAAGCGGGTTTTTACGTTTAATGCCGGCAGCCAGGATGCGACGGCGATCGATGCGGCCAGCGGGACTGTCGCCGGCACGGTGAAACTTGACGGCAAGCCGGAGTTTGCCACCGTCGACGGCAAAGGCACGGTGTATGTGAATATCGAAAACAAGGGCGAGTTAACCGCGATTGACGCCAATAAACTGGCGGTGAAGGCCAACTGGCCGGTCGCACCGTGCGAAGAACCCGGTGCATTATCGATGGACCGGAAAAACCGGCGGCTGTTCGTAGGCTGCGATAACAAGATGATGGCCGTAGTGGACGCGGACAGCGGTAAGGTGCTGGCCACTCCTGCGGTGGGCGAAGGCGTGGATGCGGCGGGGTTCGATGAAGAAACCGGGCTGGCGTTCGCTTCCTGCGGCGAGGGCGTTCTGAGCGTGGTGCATGAAGACTCGCCGGAGAAATTTACGGCCGTGGAAACCGTAACTACGCAAAAGGGCGCGCGCACCATGGCGCTGGATACCAAAACGCACAACGTGTTTTTGGTGACGGCGAACTTTGGACCGCCGCCGGCGGCCACGGCCGAGAATCCGCATCCGCGTCGTTCGATTGTGCCCGACACGTTCGTGGTACTGGTCGCGGGAAGATGAACCTTTTGACGCGATGGCGCAAGACAGCCGTGTGCATAGTGCTTGCCGCCATTGTCCTTTCCGGCGGCGCAGTTTCAACCTGCGCCGCCTATTCCGTTCTTACCCATGAAGAGATTGTCGATCTGCTGTGGAAAGATCGCCTCCTGCCGCTGCTCAAGAAGCGGTTTCCCAGTTCTTCCGACGACGATCTTCGCAAGGCGCACGCTTTCGCGTACGGCGGGTCGCTGATTCAGGACATGGGCTACTATCCGTTCGGCAATAAATACTTCAGCGATCTGACGCATTACGTGCGCACCGGCGATTTCATTGTGAACCTGGTCAACGAGGCCACCGATCTGGATGAATATGCTTTTGCGCTGGGGGCGCTGGCGCATTATTCAGCGGACAATTGCGGGCATCCAACGATCAATAAGGCGGTGGGCATCGAGTTTCCCAAGCTGCGCAAGAAATATGGGGACGTGGTGACGTATGAAGACGACCCCAAGGCGCACATTCGCACCGAATTCGGGTTCGATGTAACCCAAGTGGCGAAGAACCGCTACACGTCGGATCGTTATCACGATTTCATCGGTTTCGAAGTTTCAAAGCCCGTGTTGGAGCGCGCGTTTCAGGATACTTACGGAATCCCGCTCAGCGACGTTCTGACCAAGGAAGATCTGGCATTCGGCACGTTTCGCCGCGCCATCAGCCAGGTGATTCCGGAGATGACGCGCGTCGCGCTGATCGCGCGGCGCAAAGAAATTGTGGCGGAAACCCCGAATTTTCGAGCGAAACAGTTTCGCTACTACCTGTCGCGCACCAGTTATCAGAGAGAGTGGGGCAAAGGCTATCGCAAGCCGGGAGCGGGGGCGCACATTCTCGCATTCTTTTTGCGGTTCGTGCCAAAGGTGGGGCCCTTCAAGGCGCTGGCGTTCAAAATTCCCACGCAAAAAACCGAGGACTTGTACATTGCGAGCGTCGACCTGACGGTGCAGAATTACACGAAGCTGCTGGAGGAAGCCGACGCCAGCAAGTTGCAGTTGACCAATACCGACTTCGATACCGGCCGTGACACGCGGGCCGGGGAATATGCGCTGACGGACAAAGCGTATGCCCGTCTGCTGGATGAGTTGAACACGCGCAACTTCCAGGGGCTGACGCCGGCGTTACAGGGAAATATTCTGGCGTTTTACGGCGATCCGGCGGCCCAACCATCGACGGCGAAAAATCAGAAGGACTGGGAAAAAACGCAGAGCGAACTGGAGAAACTGAAAGCGTTTGAGCCGTCGCCGCCGTCGATTACGCCTGCGGGGGCGGAGGGCCGGTGAGACGAGGCTTCCCGGGAGATTAGGCCGAACGACCGTTCGGTTGTCAAAGCGATTCCTTCCCTGTATGATCTCAACACTTTTTCCCGAACGCCCCAAAACGGGCGCGTGTCGGGCATTTGACGTTATAGGGGCAGAAAGGCGTAATCGAACTGGCCATGACCGCAAGCGACGACAAGTTTTTTCATGCGCACATTACTCACCGCGAAGACTTCGCGCCGGATTTGTGGATGATCCGCGTGCGACCGGGCGGCGAATTCCCTTTTGCCGCAGGACAATACGCCACCCTGGGCGTGGAACGCGAAGATGGGAAGCGCACGGAGCGGCCGTATTCCATCGTTTCAGCGCCGTGGCAGGAGGAAGTCGAGTTTTTCATCGAGTTGGTTCCCGAGGGCGCTCTCACGCCGAAACTGTATGCTCTGCATCCCGGTGATTCGGTGCTGATGCGAAAAATCGTGAAGGGCAAGTTCACGCTCGACATGGAGAGCGGGCGGACGCATCATCTGCTGGTTTCGACGGTGACGGGAGTTGCGCCCTTCGTGAGCTTCGTGCGGACTCTCGCGAAGGACTGGAAGGAAGGACGATTTGACGGCAAGCATCAGTTGTACCTGCTGAATGGGGCGAGCCGTCCGTGGGAGTTCGGATACAAAGAAGAGTTGAACCGCTTCGCCGCCGAGCTGCCCTGGTTCAAATATGTGCCGACGGTGAGCCGTCCGTGGGATCACTCGGATTGGCCGGGAGAGATCGGGCGCGCGGACGACATCCTGCGCAAGTACGCCGATCAGTGGGAATTGGACGCGACCAATACGACGGCGTACTTGTGCGGGCATCCGGACATGATTGCCAACAGCAAAGCAATCTTGAAGCGGCGCGGGTTTGCCGACCGCACCGCCATCAAAGAAGAAATTTACTGGATACCGCCGAAGTAGGGCGGGGGGCAGGCTTTTTCTTCATCTTGGTGCCCATGCGCAGCAGCTTTCTGACGGTGCCGGTGGGCAGGCGCTTCATCTGATCGTGCAGCTCCGTGACGGCTTCGAAGAAACCGGCCATGGCCGCCAGGCGCTCGCGAGTGAATTCGGCGCCCGGTTCGAGCGGATCGAGTTCTTCCAGGCAGCGGCGCAGCATTTCGCGCGTGGGGTCGATTTCGCGGCGCTTGCGCTGCTCAATGACCAGGCGAAACATCTCCCAGACATCCTTCATGGATTCGTAGTGCTCGCGGCGGTCGCCGAGCACGTGTACGGCGCGCACAATGCCCCAGGTTTCGAGTTCGCGGATGGAAGTACTCACGTTGGAGCGGGCGACGCTGAGGGTTTCGGCGATCTCTTCGGCCGGAAGCGCGCGCGGCGAAAGATAGAGCAGCGCATGAATCTGGGCGACGGTGCGGTTGATGCCCCAGCGCGTGCCCATCTCTCCCCAGTGGAGGATGTATTGTTTTTGAATGCCAGTCAGTGCAGCCATATCGGTAATTTCAGTTCAGACAGAATGTACAGAATAAAGAGGGTGATGTCAACCCGAACTGTTCAGGGCGTCATCCCGAGCGGAGCCGCATTTTCAGGCGGAGGGAGGGTCTCGGTGCTCACGGATCACCGGGTTTGAGATCCCCATTCGACGCGTTCGCTGCCGCTCACTTTGAGGGCAGGCTCTTGGGCCGCCTGTAAAAGCGCGCCCCTCGGCTTGGCACCAGTGAAGAGGGGGCCGGGTGGACAAGGGTTTAGAATCGGCCGCATGGATTCCGCTCGAATTGGAGAACTTCTTCAGCCATTTCTGGCAGAACAGAAACTGGAAGCTGCGAATCTCATTCATATTTCGACCTACATCGATCTGTTGCTTCGATGGAACGCGCGGGTGAACTTGACTGCGATTCGCGATACGGAGCAGATTGTGACGCGGCATTTTGGCGAGAGCCTGTTCGCGGCGCGTCAGCTTTTCCCGGGTCGGATAGAGAAGGGCCAGGTACATCTGGCCGATATTGGATCGGGTGCCGGATTTCCGGGGATTCCGATCAAGTTATGGGAGCCGAGGATCGAGCTGATGCTGGTCGAGTCGAATCATAAGAAGGCGGCTTTCTTGCGCGAGCTGGTGCGGACACTGGGACTGACTGGGGTGACGGTACAGAATGTTCGGGCGGAGACGATGCTGGCGGGGAGTTTCGATGTTGTGACCTTGCGCGCGGTCGAACGGTTTTCGGATGCTTTGCCGACCGCGAATCGATTGCTTGCGCCGAAGGGGCGGATGGCTCTGTTGATTGGGAGCGGGCAGGTGAGCACAGCCAGGGAAGTTCTGCCAGGTCTGGATTGGGACGATCCAGTTCCGGTGCCGCTTTCGGAGTCGCGTGTGGTGTTGATGAGTAAGAGGGAACCTTAGTAGATAACAGGTGGGAAGTGGCCGCCGTAAATCATGATTCGCTGTCTTATATCGTGAAGTTATCGGGTGGAAGTGGGAAAGACATGCCTTCCTACGACAAGGCAAGTTGTCATCCTGAGGATCGCGTTCTTTGCGGTCCGGAAGATCTCAGGATGATAACCAAGGCACCGGCGTCTACTGGCTTAGCTGCGCGGTTCCGATGAGCCCAGCCGAGAACTTATCGCATCCTCCGCCGTTGCCTTCCTGCGAGCACAGCCCATTCGGCCCGCCGGTCTCTGCAAAGAAATATAGGGGAGCCTGATCTAAATAAGACTCGTCGAAGGACTCGAATCCTTTCGCGTGAGGAGGCGGTACGTCCTCTACATCGGAAAGGGCGTAATATGCACCCGCACAGGGGCTCCTTATTCCCTGAACGTTGCAGATCGGAACTGCGGTCATCC
>DATLKM010000195.1:0-7432 GCA_035538435.1 Binatia bacterium | reverse complement strand
TGCTGACAAAATCGCCGCGCAAGCAGGGGGCTCTCGCGTTCCTGCAATATGTGAAGACCGGCGAATGAGCGGCGGTCATGAAACGCTACGGCTTCAGTTTGCGGTAAATTTCAAGAAATGATGCCCATCGACTGGCAAGTATTTATTCTCACCGTAGAACTCGCCGTTATCGTGTCGGCCTGCCTCGGCGTGATTGGCCTGCCTCTTGCCTATTGGATTGCGTTCTCCACTTGGCGCTGGAAATTTCTGGTGGAAGCAATCGTGGCCCTGCCGATTGTGCTGCCTCCGACGGTATTGGGGTTCTACCTTCTCGTCGCTCTCGGCTCACGCAGTCCCATCGGCCGCTGGTGTCAGGCCCTGACCGGCCATACCCTGGCGTTCACCTTTACTGGATTGGTCGTCGGCTCCATCCTTTATAGTTTGCCGTTTGCAGTGCAGCCTTTCACGGCTTCGTTCGCGGCAGTCGATCGCAAGCTTCTGGCCGCTTCCGCCACGCTCGGGGCTGCGCCGCTTCGCACCTTTATTCGCGTCATCATTCCGTTGTCAAAGCCCGGCTTGATCACGGGCCTGGCTCTCGCCTTCGCCCACACGGTCGGAGAATTCGGCGTCGTGCTGATGATCGGAGGCAATATCCCCGGTGTCACGCGCACGGCGTCGATTGAGATTTACGATCAGGTGCAGGCCTCAAATTACGCGGCGGCAAACGCGATGTCGCTGCTGCTGTTGCTTTTCTCTTTCGCAGTGCTGGCTTTGCTTTACGGGTTAAACCGGCGGCCAGTCGATTCGAAGGCGCACAATGAGACATCGTGGATAAATTCGCCCCTGCAATAAGAGAAAGGGTGATCCCTCCGCCGCCCGCGCCAGCGGGGAGCTTGAGCGTGCGCGTCCGCAAATCCTATCGGTCGCCCGGACACGAATTCCTGCTGGACCTGGAGTTTCCCGCGCCTCCGGGCTTCACCATCCTTTTTGGCCCCTCCGGGTCGGGAAAAAGCACTCTTCTCGATTGCATCGCCGGCCTCACCGTCCCTGACAACGGCATTATCGCGATCGAAGACCGAGTCTTCTTCGATTCAACGGCGAACATTGATTTGCCCGTGGCGCGGCGAGGCATCGGTTATGTATTGCAGCAGTTGGCGCTGTTTCCTCATCTGACGGTAGCCAAAAACGTAGAGTTTGGATTGGCCCACATCCCCCGATCCGAACGGGCACAACGCGCGTCCGAGATGTTGCGCCAATTTCGCATCGAACATCTGCGCAAACTCAAGCCGGCGCACATTTCCGGAGGAGAGCGGCAACGCGTCGCGCTCGCCCGGGCCCTAGTTACCAATCCGGGCGTTCTATTGCTGGATGAGCCTCTTGCCGCGCTTGATGCAGCAACCAAAACCAGAATCATCGACGATCTTCGCGATTGGAACCAGGCCCACAGCATTCCCATCCTCTATGTCACTCACAGCCGCGAGGAGGTGTTGGCCCTCGGCGAGCGCGTCCTCGTGATTGACAACGGCCGCATTGTGGCGAACGGAACTCCGCACGAAGTTCTGCGCGCACCCCGGCAGGAAACCGTGGCACAGTTGGCGGGTTTCGAAAATATTTTCGACGCCGCCGTACGCTTCGTTCACGAAGACCGCGGCACCATCACCTGCCTCTTGCGGGGAGAAAAAGGCAAAGCCTTCGTTCTGATGGAGACTCCACTGATTCACGCGGAGCCCGGGTCTCACATTCGCGTCGGCATTCGCGCCGGCGATATCCTACTTGCCGTAGCCCAGCCCATTGGGCTGAGCGCCCGCAATATTCTCGCGGGCAAAGTCGTCTCGGTCGAAAGGCGCGACATGATTGTTTCGGTTCGCGTGGATTGCGGCGTTGAAATGGAAGTCCACATAACGCTCGCAGCCCGGGATGCCCTAAGGCTTGAATCAGGGCGTGAGGTTTGGCTCGTGATCAAGACGCATTCGTGTCACTTGATGGCCAAGTGATGTCCGCGGATTGTCCTTGCTTAGGGACGCACGTTCCCTATCGAGATCTGCACTTAGTCCCCGTCCTTCTCAATCACGGCAATCCACTGCCCCTGCCGCCGCTCGGAAAATGCAACCCTTCCCGCAAGCACCTGCCCGGCAGCCTCCGGCGGAAGGTCACGGTGAAAGCCAAAATAGCGCGACTTCAGATCGGTCCAGGCGCTCCACTCGTACCATATCGCAGGCCGGGGTTCATATTTCGTAGAAAAAACCAGGGCAACGTCAAAACTCAGGCTGTGCTGGGTTGCCTTGGCCAACTCGGCGGAGGAAAAATTCTCAACTGGCACCACGCGCATGGGCCGGGTGACGTAACCGAGCCACGAACGCGAAATTTCGTCGGATGCGGGCCATGCCGTCAAGACCCTGGCCATCGGGTAGCGCGCTTCAAGAAAGAGCTCGGCTTCCTCGTGGAGCACGATGTAATCGCGGTACGCGAGATTATCCTCGGGCGCAAATCCGTACTGAGGATTCCAAAACCATCCAGCCACGAAAGCTAACACGATCAGCGCGATTGCCGGACGCCACAATTTCATCCGCCGCCAAAAGGTGGAGACACACAGAATGATCACAAGCGGTACAGCAGGGAGCATATATCTCGCCAGCACCGCCCCGCCGATCAGTGACATGATCAGCACATACGCCGCGATTACAACATAGAAAGCCGCCTGTACAGGAATCGCGATCCGCGGTCGTTCACCCTGTCCGGCGCGGAGGGGCGGCAACAACCACATCGCCAGCAGCGTGCCAAGGGTGAGCAGCCACAAGTGAAGGTATCCCGTGACCTGCCATAGGCGCATGATCAGGGCAATGATGAAACGGAGCGGAGTCATCGTCCCGGCCACGTTGTAGTGAAAGAATTCAGGATTCCCGAAGACATATCCCGTGCGCGAGAAATGAAAAGCGTACCAGCAGGCCAGCGGCACAACCGTCATGAGCACGAGCGTTGCGGCGTTGCGAATCTTGAAACGGGCGACTGATCTTCCACTTGCACCCGGCTCAAGAAAGATACCGGCCACTTCCCAGATCGCAAGCGCAAACGGAGCGATGATCGCCGTCTCTTTTGCCAACGTGGCAACCGCGAACCAGGCTGACGCTGGAAAGATCCGGCCCTCGACGTATTCCGCCAGCGCCCAGAACGTAAGTCCCGCCGCGGCCAAATCCACGAGTGCCAGCGAACTCTGCGCAAAAAATACGGGATAGACCGCCGTACACAACGTCGCCGCGATTGCTACCTGAAAATTCGCAACCCGCTGTGCCAGTCGGAATACGCCCAAAAGGGAAAAGGCTGCAATCATCAGCATCGCGCCGCGTGTCACCAAGGGTGCATAACCAAATAGTTTCCACCACAGCGCGAGCCAGGCCATGACCAGTGGAGGATGCGCATTGGAAACAGTCGAATGCGGAATCGGGCTTCCCGTTAACAGCAGGTCGCGCGCCACGGGAACGTAGTAGCCGGCTTCATCCCAGAAATAGGGCAGGCCGAGCACCGGCAGATGAACTAGAAATATGCCGACGAAGATTACCGCGAAGACCAATGCAGGATATCGATCCAACCAGTCGGACCAGGTTCGAGCCTTGGTGGCAGCACTCAGGGCCGTACTCCCACGCGTTGACGCGAACCGAAGAACTTGTTCATGAACGCGATCGCGTCAGTGTACCGGGCCAGTTGGCGTGAGCCTGGGGTCAAGTTTGATTTCGCCGAATGCGGTTTCATAGCCGGCGACGTTTTGTTGCAAAAGCCCCAGCAGCGCTTTTGCTTGTTGTGGACTCAGATAGATACCCTGAAAATTGCGGATTTCCACCTGACTTTCCGTCTGCTGTTGCAAGGTGCCGAAGACCATAAAAAAGTCCCACACATTCACCCGCATCTGCACACTATTGGCATACGACTCCCGGTAATCGGAGGAGTTGCTCAGCTTTACATTCGGCTGCACAGGAATGCTCATAGACACGAAGTGTATCAGTTCACGGCAGCAAGAAAAGTGTAAGCCGCGGAAACATCAACTGCTTACGCCCGGAGCAAATGCTCTGATTCCCTCTCCGGTCCTTGACATAAAATGTCACAAGCTTGACGGCTTCGCGGCTTGTACCACCTCCGCGAAAGGCCATGAACATTAGCTACTTTGCTGAAATCAAAGGGCTTGTAGGATGTGAAGAACTCCCCTGTGTGGCTTTGAAAATGCGAGGTAGTCAGGCGTCTGTAAATCTTATCGGCGAGTGCTTTTATGACCCATAAATCCGAAAACGCAATGGAAGAATTCATTCTCCCGGAAAATCTCTTGCCCCTGGGGTCGGTTTTGGGCGAGGGCGTCACTCCACTCGATGTCAGCATGGTGCTGGCCAAGGTGTTTCGCGTTCAGTACGCGGAAGTGGCCCTGCTCAAGTTGGACGCCGGTCTGCTGAAGTTTATTTTTCCCGAACACTTGCGCACAACCGGAGCCATTCCCATCTCCAGCAAAGCCATCGCGGCCCACACTGCTCTCAGCAAGAAAGCCGAGATTTTCAATAACTTCGCCCGCGTCAAGCACGCTAGCATTTTCGAAACCATAAAACCCGCCGGCGTTGAATCGGACGCACCTCCGTCGCTTGCGCCCATCCAGAAACTGATGTCCGTTCCTATTCTCGATGAAAATTCGACCGTGCTCGGCGTGATTCAGATTTCCCGCAAGGGATTGGATCCCAAGCTGACCCAGGATTTCAGCCGCGAAGATTTGCACGATCTGGAACTCGCAGCAGGAGTGCTGGCAGCTTCACCCGTAATGCAGCTGAGTTGAAGACCCATTCATAGCTCTATTTTTACCCCCTCGGGGTGTCGACGAACCGGCCTTCACTGAGCGACGGCTCACTAGAGTCGGCAGGATTCCGCTTGGTCGGAGCTGACACTATGCTCCCGAAAGGCGCCTTCTCGTTTCTTCGACCATTCTTCTCAGATTTTCCGCATGCTCGCGAAGGGCACACTTCAACTCAGTGGCGACTCGATTAAATTCCCTGAGATCATTGGTAGAGACAATCCTCGCAGATAAATCCTGTATGCGCTTCTGTGGGGGGGAAGTGGCACAAATCTCGACCAAGGTAGATAAAAAGCTAGTCCGTTAAACCCCGGACGGCAATACAGGATTTCCTCGATTTTTTCGTTCCTGCTAGTTTCGTTTGGGCAGGCTGAACTTTTCACTCGTGAGCAGCCCAGTCTCAAGGGCATAACGCACAATGTCGGCCCGGGAGGTTAGGCCGAGTTTTTCCGCAAAGCGGCCACGGTATGTCTCCACCGTCTTAACGCTGATGAAAATCTGTTGGGCGATCTCGCGGCTGCTGAATCCCTCGGCCACTAACTTCAGAACCTGCAGTTCACGCTCGCTCAAAACTTCTGTCAGCTTCGACTTGGCGCGGCCACCTTCGGGAATAGCGTGTTGTATCAATTCCGATGCCAGCTCGGCATCCACATAGGTGCGTCCTTTATGCACCGCTCGGATCGCCGACAACAAATCGGCGTCAACGCTCTTCTTCAAAACATAGCCCGTCGCCCCGGCCGCCAAAGCTGTCCGCAAGTACGCCACTTCTTCATGCATGGTGAGAAGCAGAATCCGCGTGTTCGCGTTCTGCTTCAGGATTTCGTGAATCGCATGCAAGCCGCCGCGTTCCGGCATAGTGATATCGAGAATGACGATATCGGGGGCGACCTCCCGCGCAACTTGAATCGCTTCGTCGCCGTCCTGTGCTTCCGCGACGACCGTCATATCGGCCTGCGAACCGATGAGCATGCGCAGTCCGGAACGAAGAATCGCATGATCGTCCACAATCAGCACGCGAATCTGTGGGTTCTTCGCCACGAAAACTATACCCTCGTCCCCTTCCCGGTTTTCGGCTTTCGATTTGCGATTTGCAGGCGCACCTCCGCGCCTCCACCTTCCGGTGAAACAATCTGTAAAGTCCCTCGCAAACTGGCCGCGCGCTGCCGCATGCCCTCGATCCCCAGACGACTGGAAGAATGATTGACTGCGGCGGAAAAGCCTTGCCCATCATCGCGGATGACTACATCCAACCCCTCCGGCGAACTCTTTAACATGATCTGCACACGCCGGGCACGTGCGTGCCGGGCTACATTGGTCATGGCTTCCTGCACAATTCGGTACAGATTAATTTGTTCATCCCGGTCGAATCCTGAAAAGTCCGCGGCGCTCATCTCCAGCTCTACCCGTACATTGTGTGCCTTTGTAAACTCGACGGCCGAGCGCCGCAGCGCCGCCTCGATCCCCAGATCGTCCAGAACCGTGGAATGCAGCCCACGCGCCAATCTTCCAATTTCATCGATCGCATGGGAAGCAATCTCGCGCAGTTGTTTGGCATGCTCCTTTGCATCGGCCAGTCGGCGAACGTCGCTAAGGCTCCGTAATCCTACCAGCAGCGACGTCATCAGCTGCCCTGCTTCATCGTGCAACTCGCGGGCAATCCGTCGGCGTTCATCTTCCTGCACCTGCAAGGCGCGTTCCAGCAACAGCCGCCGGATTTCTTCCCGATTTTGCGCATTTTGCAACGCCAGCCTTTCGGTGATGTCCTGCACGATTGCCAGACGAACGCTGTTGCCATTGAGTTCGAGCGGCGCCCACGACACTTCAACGTTCATCTTGGTTCCGCTTTTCGCGATGTGCCTCCAGGTTCGCAGGGAGTGGGTTGAGGAGGCCGATTCGGCCAGCGCATCAAGGAACACCTGCTGCTCGCCCTGAACCAGGAGATCGCGCGGAGTCATCGCGGTGAATTCCTCGCGTGTATAGCCGTAGTGCTGAATAGCAGCGGCATTCACCGCAAGAATGCGCAGATTAGATGTGTCAAAAACGAAGCAAGGAAGCGGATTGGCTTCGAAGAACGAGCGGTATTGCAGTTGCGATTTCCAAAGCTGCTCTTCCGCCCAGCGCACGCGCAACAGAGCTCGTACTGTGGCGATTAGTTCCTGCGGTTCAATGGGTTGGGTAAGATAGGCGTCGGCCCCTCCCTCCAAACCTGCCACACGGGCCTCGGTGCTGACCAGGCTGGCGGAAACCTGAAGCACGGGCGTGCGAGAGGTCGCCTCCGTAGCCTTGATGCGCTTGCAAACTTCGATTCCGCTAATATCGGGAAGATTCACATCCAGCACCATAAGATCCGGCCGTTCCACGCTCATTTCCAGTGCCTGTTGGCCTGTACGGGCCTCAAGAACACGAAACCCTGCGCTCCGCAGCACACGCGCCAGGGCGTAGCGCTGCGCCTCTGTGTCGTCCGCGTACAGAATCGTTGCCTGGGATTTGTTGTCGATATCTGGCATCTGCGCGCCGGTCCTTGACTATTATCCACAGTTCGGCGCGCAAACACCGCTTCGTGTCAGGTTTTCCCTTACAAGACCCTCAATAATCAGAAAAACTCCCCTTTGATTTTCCCGATTGGCGATG
>DATLKM010000194.1:0-10168 GCA_035538435.1 Binatia bacterium | reverse complement strand
CGAGTGGAACGAGTCGCAGCCGCCATCCTCTGCGCCGCTGGAGAAAAACTTCGCCCGCGAAGAAATCATGCTGCCGGTGAAGTGCAACCAGCATCCGTGGATGAAGATGTACGTCAACGTCGTTAAGAGCCCGTTTTATGCGGTAACCGACAAAGGCGGCAAATACACAATTGCCGGCCTGCCCCCGGGCGACTACACCATCGCCTTTGTTCACGAAAAATTAGGCGAGCAGGACCAGAAAGTGACCGTGGCGGCCAAGGAAACGAAGACGGTCGACCAAAGCTTCAAACCGGCGGCCGACTGAGCGTGCCGCAAATCGCCCCCAGGTTGCCCCGTCCTTGCTTCCGCGCCTTTTGCGGAGGCAGGGACGGGGGATTTTGACGTTTCGAAAGTGAGGCGCGTACGGTTCGAGCGCTCTCCAGCTCTGCTAGAATGATCTTGCCCGCGGCGTACAGCCGCGTGATTCCACGCTTTCAGCAATGAGCTCAACGCCCGCAAAATACAATCCCGCTCATCACGCCTTCGCTGTCTTCGTCGCCTGCGCCACGCTGGTCGTCATCACTGCCGGCGCCATGGTCACCAGCAACGACGCCGGCCTTTCCGTCCCCGACTGGCCGACTTCATTCGGATATCTTGTCAAGGTTCCGCACTTCGTCGGCGGCGTCCGCTATGAGTGGAGTCATCGCATGGTGGCGGGCACTCTGGTCACACTGACTTTGGCCATCGCGATCTGGACGCTCCTGGCCGAGCGCCGCCGCTGGCTGCGCTGGCTCGCCCTGGCCGCCTTTGGTACGGTAATCGTGCAGGCCACTCTCGGCGGCATGACCGTTTTGTTCTTTCAGCCACCCTGGCTCTCCACCGCTCACGCAACCGTGGCGCAAACGTTTTTTTGCATCGCCGTTTGCATCGCTCTGTTCACCGGGCGCAAGTTTGTCGAAGAACAGCCGCGCATCGAGTTCGATCAACGCCGTCCCAGCTTATTTTCGCTGGGCCTGTTTTCCGTTTTTGTTCTGTACGTGCAATTGATTCTCGGCGGCATGTTCCGCCATCACGGCATGAGCTGGTGGCCGCACGTGTTGAATGCGGTCATCGTTGCCTTCGTGCTCTGCTGGACGGCCATCCGGGCTTTGACTGTTTATTCTCACGTGGAAGACGTTCGGCGGCCCGCGGTCGTCATGCTTTCGCTTCTGATTGCGCAACTCTGCCTCGGCTTTACCGCCTTCCTCACGCGCGTGGCCTGGGGTCAGAATGCCGTGCAACCGGAGCTGCCCATGGTGGTGGCGACCGTGACCCACGTCGCCGTGGGCGCGCTGTTGCTGGCGACAACCGTCGTCCTGACCACCCAGATCTGGCGGCACGTTCCGGTGGCGTTTGAAGAACGGGTCCCGGCGACCGACGCATCCGCCGCATAACTTGCGTTTGGTTTCATCCGGTTCCCGCTGCAAATGCTTTCTTCGTTCAGCGCCTTGTCATACACTGATATTTAACGCAGGAATTCGCTTGGCCTCAAAGGTTTCCGCAATCGGCAATGTCGCGCTGGAGGAAAGTCAACCCTCCGTCAGCCCCGTCATCTCCGTACAGAACATTGTTCACCGTTACGAGAACCGCACCGCGCTGAACGGAGTTTCTTTCGATGTCCGTCCCGCCGAGCTTTTCGGGCTGCTCGGTCCTAATGGAAGCGGAAAGACAACGCTGTTCCGTATTCTTTCCACGCTGATGATTCCGACCTCCGGCCGCGCCGTCATTCTCGGCTGCGACGCCGCTAAAGATCCGGCACAGCTTCGCCGCCGCATTGGCGTAGTGTTTCAGGCGCAGAGCGTCGATCTCAAGCTCACCGCCCATGAAAATTTGTGGCATCAGGGCCACCTGTATGGCCTGCGCGGCTCGGCGCTGCGGGACCGCATCGATGAAATTCTTAAGCGCGTGGGTTTGGCCGATCGCGCGCGGGAACTGGTTGAAACGTTCTCCGGAGGAATGCAGCGGCGCATCGAGCTGGCGAAAGGGTTGCTGCACCATCCCGGCGTGCTTCTGCTCGATGAACCCACAACCGGGCTTGACCCCGGCGCGCGGCGCGATCTCTGGCAGTATCTGCAAATTCTGCGCGATGAAGAACATGTTTCCGTGCTGGTGACAACGCATTTGATGGAAGAGGCCGAACGCTGCGACCGGCTGGCCATCATGAATGAAGGAAATCTTGTCGCGCTGGGAACACCGGCGGAATTGAAAAGCGAAATCGGCGGCGATGTCGTTGTGCTTGAGGCAGCTCGCGATGCAGCGCTCCTGGCCGACCGCATCCGCGCCCGCTTTCGCGTCGACACAACGGTGTTTGAAAATCAGATTCGCATGGAACACGAAAGCGCCCACCGCTTCGTGACGGAAGTTGTCGAAGCTTTTCCGGGCGAGATCGTGGCCGTATCCGTGAGCCGGCCCTCGCTGGAAGACGTTTTCATTCGCCACACGGGACATAAATTCTGGAGCGAAGCTGCCGGCTCGGGCAACGAAGAACAAAAATAATGATCCGAGGTTTTGCTGAGAAATGGGAACCGGGAAACGACAACCGCTTTTAAAGGAGATCCTGTGCCACCTATGATGCTGGCTGTCTCACTTGTTCTTGCCCTTCTGCCCTTGGCAGGGATTGCCTGGACAATAGCAAACGGGCTGATCACCACGGTCGACGGGCTGTTTATGACCCTGATCCTGCTCACGCTTTCCGGCATTTTCGCGCTCAATGCTTTTTGGGAGGCGCGCGACGCCGGTTGGCTCGGCAAGAAAAAAGCCGCCGTTCCGGCAACGAAATCGCCGGCCGTGAAGGCGAGTTAACGTGGCCACGCAAACTGCCGTATTGTCCAAGCCGGTGGCGCAGCCCGCGACCGGAATCCTGCTGCCGGCCTTTACGCTTTGGTGGCGTGAAATCGTGCGCTTTTACCGGCAGAAATCCCGCGTAGTTGGCGTGCTCGCTTCGCCGCTCGTGTTCTGGTTGGTGATCGGCGCGGGCTTCGGCACATCGTTTCGCTCCGGTAATGGCCCCGGCCAGCAGCATTACATGGATTACTTTTACCCCGGCGCGCTCATCATGATTGTGCTGTTTACTTCCATCTTTACCATGATGTCGGTCATTGAGGACCGCAAAGAAGGATTTTTGCTGTCAGTATTAGTCGCGCCGGTGCCACGCTCGGCAATTGTTCTGGGCAAAGTTCTGGGTGGCACAACGCTCTCGGCCATTCAAGGGCTGATCTTTCTCGTGTTCGCGCCCTTTGCCGGCGTTCACCTGGAAGTCGGGCAGGTTTTGCTGGTGGCTGTCGTGGTTTTTCTGGTTTCCTTTGCGCTCACCGCACTTGGCTTCGCCATCGCCTGGCCCATGGATTCCACTCAGGCTTTTCATGGCATCATCAATTTGTTCTTGATTCCGCTGTGGCTGTTGTCGGGCGCAATGTTCCCAATGAACGGCGCCTCGGACTGGATTCGCGCCCTTATGTACGTGAATCCGCTTACTTATGGCGTGGAGGCGCTGCGGGCACTGCTTTATCCGGAAATGCAGGCTACCTTCCCCCTGCCTTCGGCCATCGCCACCCTGCTTCTGTTTTCGCTGGTGATGTTCGCTTTGGCGTTTCTGATGGCCAATCGCCGCCGCACAAGGCCCGCTGCATGATCGCTGAACAATACGCCTTCTTCCCCGCTCTCAACGCCGGACTGAACGGCACCAGCGCCGTATTGCTGGTCACCGGCCGCTACATGATTTCCCGCGGACGCATCGCCGCCCACCGCGCCTGCATGATCGCCGCGCTGGTCGCGTCAGCCTTGTTCCTGGCCTGCTATCTGTACTTCCATTGGCACGTCGGCAATATTCGATTCCTGGGTCAGGGTTTCTGGCGGACAGTTTATTTCCTGGTTCTGATTCCGCACGTGACGCTGGCATTCGTAATCGTGCCACTGGTGATCATCACTCTGAATCGCGGCCTTCGCGGCCGCTATCCCGCGCATCGGGCCATCGCCCGATGGACGTTTCCGCTGTGGATGTATGTGAGCGTCACGGGCGTGCTGGTGTATTTCATGCTGTATCAGTGGTTCCCGCATAGCTAGGAACGATTGTTCGCCACAGAGTCAAAGAGGAAAACGAAGGGGAATGACTTTCTTTGCGTCTCTGTGACTCTGTGGTGAAAAGATTTAAATGGCAACTCTACGGCTGAAAATCGACGTTTCCGGCACCAAGGGCGACGAAGCCTGGCGCGAGATCAACCAGTTCGATCAGATTCAGTCCGCCAGCTTTGGTCCGCAATTCGGCAGTGGGGGCGTCAGGCCTGGTTCGCCCGATGCTCCCTACCCCAAAGGGGCGTGGGTCGGCGCGGAAATCAAGTTGCAAACACCGCTGCTGGCTCAATATGCCATGTCGCATTATCTGGAACAGGAGCGCGTACTGGACGCCGATGTCGTAGACTGATGTCTGCCGTCGAGGCTGAACCATGTCTTCCAAGCCCTCCATGTCGCGCAACCAGCGGCTCTTGTTCTTCCTCACCGCATGGCTCATCTGCCTGATGCCTTTTCTTTTCTGGTGGAACACCTGGTTCGGCCGCAAACTTTCCGATCGCCAGCTGGCGGAATATCTGCACGACACCAAGAAGCCGCGCCACATTCAGCAGGCGCTGGTGCAGATCGGCGAGCGCATTACGCGACACGATGCGGCGGCCCGCGAGTGGTATCCCGATTTAGTGCGGCTCGCGAATGATTCTGTCGAAGAAGTGCGCAACACAGACGCCTGGGTCATGGGCCAGGACAGCACAGGCCCCGGATTTCACGAAGCCTTGTCCGACATGCTGCAAGATTCCTCGCCGATGGTACGGGGCAACGCCGCGCTTTCGTTGGTGCGATTTGGCGACAGCAGCGGCCGCCCGCAAATTCTCGCCTTGCTACAGCCCGCGCGAATTACCGCACCGGAATCTGGCAGCATCATTGATTCCGATCGTCCCGGCACTGCCATTCATCAGGGCGGCCTGATTGCGAAACTGAAGACGGTCCAGTCGGCAGTAATCGAACTCCGCTCGCCGATTCCGGGCCGAATTCGCTCGATCTCCGGCACTGGCGCTCAAGTAGCGCCTGGATCTGAAGTCGCAGTGATTGATCCCGCCAACCAGCAGGTGTGGGAAGCCTTGCGGGCGCTTTATCTCATCGGCGAACCGGACGATCTCGCTGCCGTGCGCCCTTATGAGCGTGATCTGCCCGATATCTCGAATGATGTGCGCCAGCAAGCTATGGAAACCGAACAAGCCATCAGAAAACGCACTGGCTCTTAGTATCCAGTGCGTAGCGCCCCGGCGAAGGGGATAAGCGCAGATCGTTGAGCCACGTTCTGAACTGTGCGGGGGCGCGTCATCCAACCGCCTCCATCACTGCCGCCTCAATCGTTCTCCACGCCACCGACCGCGGATCGATCAATTCAAAGTGGCCTACGCCGGCGACCTCTTTCAGCTTCACGTTCTCCTTCTCATGCTTCGCCGCGACATAATCGCGACTGAACGCTATCGGCACGACATCGTCCTCCGTTCCATGCACCAGCCACTGCCGCGTACTAACGGCCAGCTTCATGGGATCGGCCTCGCGGTAATGGTCGGCAACTTCGGTGGGCGTTCCGCCCAGAAACTCGACGACCGCATCGTTGCTCAAGTGCAGATCGTAGGCGCGTTGCAGGTCCACAACCCCCGCCAGCGAGATTACTCCCTTGATGCTTTTCTCACGAGCCGCCAGGCACAGCGCCAGTTGACCTCCGGCCGAATGCCCCATGACCACGATCCGCTCCCGATCAATGCTATGCTCACCAGCTTTCTGCATCAGAAATTGATAGGCCGCGCGAATGTCGGCGAACGTTCCCGGCCATCCGCCGCCGGGATTACCCACGCGCCTGTACTCCAGATTCGCGGTCGCCAATCCCTTAGCCGTAAGAGCAGCACACAAATGACCGGCGTGGTCCAGGCTGTATTTCGCCCGCCAGAAGCCGCCGTGAATGTTAACCACCAGGGAAAAAGGCCCCTTCCCTTTCGGCAAACGCAAATCCAGAAACTGGTTTGGATCGGCACCGTAGGCAAGGCGGGCGTCAGCTTTCGATGGAGGTAACTCCAGAATGTCTTGCATGGAAACCTTCTCCCCTTTCCCGTTTGATCTCATCCATCGTGCTACGATATTCGTACTGGCAACCCGACGAATACCCCCGGCATCTTCGTTAAACAGAATCCGTGCGGGCCCGAACCTGGTCCCCGTTTGTATCGCTCACTTGTATCCGATTCCATAACGGACGCCGAACAGCAGGTTCTAAGTTTTTTTCAGCGATGACAAATCCAGGCCGCAGCGCTCCCGCTCTTCTTTCTCCGCTGCCGCAGCACAAATTGATTGAGCGCTTTGGTATTGCGCTAGGGGTGGCGGCGCTCGCCGTTCTGCTGCGGGCTTTTCTCGACCCTGCTCTCGGCCACGTTGCCTTTTATGCCACCGTGTATATGGCCGTAGCCTGGAGCGCGATCGTGTGCGGCCTTGCTCCCTCCATCGTTACGACCCTGGCCGGCTTCTTTGGAATATTGTATTGGTTTGTCGACCCCCGGCACTCGCTTTCGGTGGTGCGCCGGCCACCTGAAATTCACGCGATTATAGGATTTTTTCTGGTCTGCTCCGTGCTCATTGCCCTCGGTGTTGCGAATCGAAGAAAACAAATCAAGCTGGACGGCATCATTCTCGCCCTCACCGCCGAGGCGGCCGAGCGACAACGCGCCGAACAGGAGCTCAAGAAAGCCCACGATCAGCTGGAGGAACGGGTGGAGGAACGAACGGCAGCCTTATCCCAAGCTTTGTCGCGCCTACGGACAGAGGTACAAGTGCGTGAGCGGGCTGAGGAACAATTGCGCCATCTCACGGTCCGGCCCATGACCACCCAGGAGGAAGAGCGCCGCCGGATTGCGCGGGAACTGCACGACAGCGCTGGGCAGACTTTGGCGGCGATAAAAATGACCATGGCGTCATTGCAGTTCAACGCCAACAAAGGGGCCAACGTCGCTTCTGTACTCGGGGAGTTAAACGGCCTGGTCGATGAGGTTCTGCAGGAGATCCGTACCGCTTCCTATCTCCTGCATCCCCCGCTGCTTGATGAAGCGGGCATCGCCTCGGCCGCTCGCTGGTTCGTGGAGGGCTTCGCCAAACGCAGCGGAATTCAGATGGTCTGCTCGATTCCCGACCGGGTTGAGCGCCAGCCGAGAGTCGTGGAACTGGTTTTATTCCGCGTCCTGCAAGAAAGCCTGACCAACGTTCATCGCCATTCCGGCGCTTCCAGCGCCAGCGTTTCGCTGGAAGTACAGAAGACGAAACTCCGTCTGGAAATCAGAGACAATGGCACCGGCATTACCGGCAGCCGCCTGAGCGAACTCAGCGGATCGGCGGCCGCTAGCGGGGTTGGAATCGCGGGTATGAGGGAACGTCTGCGGGAATTGGGCGGCACATTGGAAATTGACTCCCGGGAAAATGGCACCACCGTAACCGCTTCCCTCCCGCTAATGCAGGTATCGCCAGGCAAATCTGGCGCCGGCATGACCGCCTGTAATACGTGATCGTCTTTTGCTTCACACCTGCCGGTTCCAGCCGATTCAGCAAGCGGGAATCACATGTCTTCCCTGCGCCACGCTGCCAGACCTGTCGATCCCAAGGCGAGGAAACCCAATATTCCACGATTCGACGCCGGTTCATTCCGCGATAACGCTGTCCCCGAAGTCTTGCCTGTAACAATGGGCGTATTCGGCTCGGTTTCGTAAGCGTAGCCCGTAAGTTCGGCCAGCACTCCGCCCTTAACCTCTTGCCGTATCTTCACATTGAAACGCACCCACCCGTAGTGAACTTCTCCATCGATCATGAACTTGACCCCGACGAAGCGGTTTTTCTCGCTGCCGCCGGCCGGAGCCCACGAGCCCGCATACATAGGATGGTTGCCGTCTATCGCACTCACCCCTCCCATAAAAACTGCGGTGCCGAATGTGATCTTGGGCCCCACGGCGACTCCGGCGGCGAACGCGGGCACTTCGTTGTTCTTGTTAACCGCGTTCACGTTCGATCCTTTGCCATACATGAGCATGGCCGCGGATGTACGCCTAGAGAATGTCGGCCCGCGCGGAGACGCCGGATCTCGCACGAAAATCGAGAAGTCAACTACTCCGTCGCCGTTTAAATCCAGATTGTAAGGGTTGTTCGGGGGAGCGATCCGCACCGACACCGGAGTGTACACAATCTCCGCTTCTGAAGGTTGGGCCAGGGCGAGCACTCCCGTACCCGCAGCGGTCGCCAATGCAGCGTAGCTTAGAAGCTTTTGCTCGGTTTGCAGGCTCAGGATGCCTGCCTTTTTTGATATTCGAGACGATCGATTGAAGGCATGCATGTAGAAACCTCCTTGGGACTTCTGCGGGCGAGAAGTCATTTTCATTTCGACACTGACTCCTGTCAAGATGATGAATCTGGCAATAATATAGTTGACTCAGTGTGCAGGAAGTTGCAAAATGGGATGCCGTGACAGGGCGTTACTTCTGTGGGAATACTGTGGAAAAAATAAATGCTTATTTCCGTGACACGATAACGGCTGGACCGCTACTATTAACTATGCAGTTTATTGAATTGACAAACGATTGCGCTTGTGCTTCGCTCGATCAGCAATCCACCGATTATGTGATCTATACAGGCGGAGTCGCTGGAATCAGCGATGCGACTGTTTTAGAGGGTGACGCCGAAACTGTCAAGCGTAGCCCGAACAAAGTTGAGCTTTATCGCCGTTGAATATACCGCCGAAATGCTCTCGATATATTGAGGCGACAGACCTAGCGGCATCTGCTGAATCATTGTAGCCGTCGCAATTGCCTCTCTAATTTTTACTGGACGGAATCCCCGCACGAATCCAAATACTCGTCCGCTTTTGGCCCCAAAAACGGGACCTCCGCTATTGCCGGGAACAAAAAGAAAATTAACCTCGATGCACGGAACATTCAACAGAGAGCCGTCATTGGCGGTATAAAAAGCAGTCACAGAACCTCTCGCGGCTCGATATATGACTGCGTTGAATGTTATGTTGCCATTGACCGTCTGCAACATTGGAAGCGGATAGCCTACGACTCCGATACCCTCTCCCTCGTATACATCGCCGTATTCCAAAGGGGCGTATGGTTGATCTTGCGGGGTGTTCGGAACCCTTAAAACTGCCAAGTCCAGATTTGGGAAAAGATTGATCTCCTGTCCGATAGTAGGATTTTGTATCGGATACATTTTGCCACTCGTGCCCGTAAGGTTGGCAACGAGAGCATAGGAGTCGCCGGGTTGGTGGGGGTCCGCTGCGCTGTTCATCACGTGATCGCATGTGATGAATATGTCTCGCGCGACAAAAAAGCCAGTCCCCAAGGCTTTCGCTCCGATACCGAGCCCAGGCATAGGACGCTGGCGAATTACGCTACACACAATATGTCGATAGTCAGCAACGATCTCGTGAAATTCTTTTCCCTTAGGTTTTAATCGCCCTCGCGGGACGGGAAAGGCCATACTGTTTCCTCACTTTTATTGAAGTGGAGATTTTGAAGTGAATAGTCCTGAGTCTCCCGCCCCATTCGCTGGCTTAGGGAGCGCAAGCGTGACACTCCCGCCCCCATTACTGCTCGCAGGAGTTTTCAAGCGAAACTCGCCCCTGCCGATGCGATCAAAGCGACCACTATTGATAATCGCATTGTGTACCATGTGAGTTGAGTTTTTAGTCGCACGCATGACGCCCGACTGAATCATCAACTCCTTCGCCTCTTGGGCCTTAAGCACTCCGCCATTGTGCTTGGCAATGGCAACCACGGCCTGAGCGTGAGTCATACCGCGTAGACTGAGAACGGGTTTCTTATCGACAAGGCCGACAACGACAGCATCAGCGGCAGCGTCTAACAAGCGCCGCTCAAGCAGATGTGGATTACGCTCGTATACCGCAATCGTGCCGATAACGTTCCGCAAGTCTTCCTCAGCTTCGGCCACTGGCTTCTTTAAATCTTCGACTTTTCTTCGCAACATCTGTTCCACTCTCTTCAGATGCTCCACTATGGGTCGGGTGTCCATGTCCTCCTCCTTACGGTGTAAACGATGTACATCAAAATCACTGGGTATGGACTAGACATGCTCCATACAACAG
>DATLKM010000193.1:0-3969 GCA_035538435.1 Binatia bacterium | reverse complement strand
AGTTCACGCCCGTTCTTCCTGATCCTGGCAATGTCGATGGTAGGAATGCCCAGCATTTTCTCGGTGAGGGCAAAATCGGGGAAAGTTTTCTGGTGTAACGGATCTACCTCCATCAACACAACATTCTGAGGGTCGTGGCCGGCCACGATCGCGCGGCCCAGCAGTTCGCGATAGGAGCCGTTGTCCAGCCCGCTCAGGAAATAGCGGAGCTTCGCGCCATCTAATCCATAAACATCGATGTATGCCTGTGCCAGAGTCGGCTGATAGGCGTAAAGGGACGGGAAGGCCTGCAATTCGACCAGTTTGGGTTGAAGATTACCGTCGGCCCCGCGCACCAGTCCGAAATCAACCTGAATGAACATGGGGTGGGGAGATTCATTCGGGACTTTGAACTCGGCGGGAATCGCCGTCTCCGACCGCGCATGATAGGCGGGCGTATCTACCAGCTGACGAATCAGTTCCTTGCCGTCCTCGGCCATCTGATCGACGAGCGCTTTAGGAAGGAAGAAGGGAGTCTCTGATAGGCGGAAATGCACGTGTGTGCCGCAGGCCTGATCGATGTGACGGAGAAAAGACGCGTACTTTTCAGGGGTGAATTGCAGGTTGAACGCATTGCGCAATGAAGGAATCATGATTGCCAAATTCTCGGCGATCATTGTAGCGTGCAGGCACGACTCACGGCGCCGGCCAGTTAAACTACGACCTGCCGGTCATCGAGTTTGGGAAACAATCCCTGCACCATCTGAATCATCTCATCGTCGACGACACGATTGCGTGAGATGGCCTCAATCAGCGGGATGGAGACGATTTTGTTGGCGCGCAGAGCGGCCATGCATCCAAATTCGCCGCGGTGCACCATGTCAATCGCCCCCAGACCATAACGGGTGGCCAGGACACGGTCGAACGCGCTGGGAGTGCCGCCGCGCTGAATATGTCCCAGGACGACCGCGCGAGTCTCATAGCCGGTACGTTTCTCGATTTCGCGGGCCAGAATATTGGCAATCCCACCCAACTTGGCGTGGCCGAATTCGTCCTGACCCATATCGGAAAGCACAGGGGCGCCATGACCCGGCTGCGACGAGAACTTTGCCCCCTCTGCGACCACGATGATCGAGAAATAGCGGCCGTGCTCGTGGCGCTGGCGAATCGAATCCGAGACTTTGTCTACATCGAAGGGGCGCTCGGGAATCAGAATGACATCGGCGCCGCCGGCGATGCCGCTGTACAGAGCGATCCAGCCGGCATCGCGTCCCATGACTTCGACAACCATCACGCGGTTGTGGGCCTCGGCCGTGGTATGCACGCGGTCGAGGGCTTCGGTTACGATGTTGCAGGCGGTGTCGAACCCGAAGGTGTAGTCAGTGCCGCCCAGGTCATTGTCGATGGTCTTGGGCACGCCCACAACTTTTGCGCCGCGCTCGTGCAGCTTCTGCGCGACCGAGAGGGTATCGTCACCACCGATCGCGATCAGGGCCTCGATTTTGTTTTCCTCCAGTGTAGCCAGGCAGCGCTCGATTCCATCGGGACGCTTGGAAGGATTGGTGCGCGAGGTGCGCAGAATGGTGCCGCCGCGAGGCAAAATTCCGGCGACGGTATCGAGGGTCAGGGGAACGGTGTCGCTTTCGAGCACGCCCCGCCAGCCCTCCATGAAGCCGACGAATTTATCCTCATAGGAGAATGTGCCCTTGCGCACCACGGCGCGAATTACCGCGTTCAGGCCGGGACAATCGCCTCCGCCGGTCAACATTCCAATCTTCATCCGTCACGACTCCTTGATTCTGGGTGTCGATGTCACTACGTCACTACGCGTGAGAATTCGCGACTGAATTCCGTAGCGCGGCGCAAGTTTTCCCGAAGAATCAGGGTACCACTAAATTCTGCGGCGGCGCACCGGGGAAAGAGTTCGATTCGGTCGCATAAATCGATTTAATTGCTGGGAAAAAGGAAAACCGAGAAGGTGTGCCTGGCAGCACTAGGCCGCTGCGCCAGTCCGCGCTACACTGCACTCACATGCGAGTTCTCGGAATCGATTGTGGCGGCGAATACACGGGGTACGGGGTAGTCGAAATGCAATCCGGCGGCCGGCTGGTCTGCCTCGACTGCGGAGCTATCAAGCTTTCGCCCCGCGACCCGCTGGCGCGAAGATTAGCGCGCATCTATGACGGACTAGGCGCGCTGATTGTCGAACATCGGCCCGAGGAAGTCGCGATTGAGGGAATATTTTATGCGTTGAACGTGAAATCGGCGTTGAAGCTGGGGCAGGTCCGGGGCGTGGCCATGCTCGCGGCGGCAGCGGCGGGATTAGAAGTAGCGGAATACTCGCCTTTGAGCATCAAATCTTCCGTAGTGGGCTATGGCAGAGCAGAGAAGCAACAGGTGCAACACATGGTGACGCGATTGCTGGGATTAGCGCGAGCACCGGAGCCCTTGGACGCATCCGATGCTCTGGCCATCGCCATATGTCATCTCCACACCGTCGGTACGCTGGAGCGGCAGAGGGTAACCGCAAAGTGAGCGAGGTTCTCGATCCTATGCGCCGGGCAGCAAGGTTGATCTCGCGAAAGATAGCATCCGCCGTTTTCCCAATAATTCTCCTGATCTCGGTGCCTTCGGCACAGCAGACGAATTTAAATCCGCAAGTAACATTCACGCTCGATTTTCCGAAGTCTAATCCGCAACACTATTCGATTTCGGTCGATTCTACGGGACATGCCCAATATGAATGCGCAGGCAAGGTCGCCGCGGACGCCGACCAGGACACCTACCGCGCGGATTTTCAATTCAGTCGCCCCAATCGCGACCGTATCTTTCTGCTCGCGAAACAGGCCGGTTACTTTTCCGGCAAAATCGATTCGGGTAATAACAAGCTTGCCTTCACGGGGGACAAGACTCTTACTTATCAGGACGCCTCCCGATCCGACTCCGCGCGATATAACTATTCAAACTCTGATGCAGTGCGGCAGTTGACCACCCTTTTTCAAAACACCGCTGCGACCCTCGAATACGGCTGGCGCCTTGAGTACTTTCACCGTTATCAAAAATTGGCGCTGGATGAAGAGCTGAAACGGATGGAGTCGCAGGCCGCGGACAACGAGCTGGCAGAATTGCAAAGTGTGACTCCCGTGCTGCACGAGATCATGGATGACACGACGGTAATCAACGTTGTGCGGGCCCGTGCCAAGGAATTGATTCAAATGGGCCAGATGTCACAAGCGGCCCGCAGTCAGGGTCGCTGACTAAGTTTTAGCTGATGAATGAAAAGCCGCCGAATACAGGCTCTACCGGATACGTGCCCCTGCATATCTGCCGCTAATGTTAGTCGCGAGGTGGGAAAAGGAGTGTTTCATGGTGCTCGAAGATCAACAAACCATTCGCCAGGAAATGATTCGGCTGTTGCGCCTACAGATGGACGCTCTGAACTCTCCCGAAGGCCCCACCGATCAACAGCTGGCCGACTGTTACGCACGGCAAGCCCATATTCAGCAGCTACGCGAACAGCTACAGGCTACTTACACCGGCTCACAACCCACCTGTACAGCGCCGAACGCGGCTTGAAATCGTTGACCTGCCCGCGCCACCTAGTCGAATTTGGTTCGAGGCTCATTCACTCAAATTTGGAGGAGATCATGCACAAAGTTTCTCGATATTTCGGAGCGGCGTTGCTTTCGACCGCGATTGCGCTTCCGCTGGCGAGCGCCCGCCCGGTCATTGCGGCTCCAGTCGTCGCCGCTCAAGACCATGACGATCACGACCGGGACCACGACCGCGATCACCGCGTTTACGATTCCTACCGGAAGGATTACCACGACTGGGACGATCGCGAAGATCGTGCCTATCACCGCTGGATCGAAGAGGTCAGGCACGAAACCTATCGTGACTATGCAAGTCTGCGCGCCAGCGAGCAGCGTGCCTACTGGAAGTGGCGCCACGCCCATGAAGAGCATGAAGAGCACGAGCACCACGACTAGG
>DATLKM010000192.1:0-6567 GCA_035538435.1 Binatia bacterium | reverse complement strand
GAAGGCTGTGGGCCGCATCAAGCGCGCGGTGCAGACGGGATGGGAGATTCCCATGGAGTCGGCTCTGGCGGTGGAACGCGAGAACCAACAGTTGCTGTTCCAGAGCGAGGATGCGAAAGAAGGGCTGGCGGCGTATGTGGAAAAGCGGCCGGCGAATTTCAAAGCAAAGTAGTTCCGAGGAAACACAGCGATGGCCGGCGCCTTTCTGCCTTGGGAAAAATGGCTTGCCAGCATACTGCACCCCATTTACGTCGCTGTGCGGAGGTGGCTATACAAGAGACAAAGAGGCCGCGATCTGACTGGGAGCGAAGAGTGGCCCGAGGCTGAGGGTACGGTAAGCGCGAAGAAGTGGGACAGCTCGTTGCCGCGTGAAGAGTTGCTCTACTCGTTCGCGGTGGCGCAGGGCTATTTCTCTGGCAGCCACTGGCTATGGTTTGAGAGCTCTGATTCACACGAAGTAAAGGTCGGTGATCGCATTGTTCTGCGGTACAACCCGGATTGTCCGGACAGATCTATTTTCTTGAGGTTTTGTTGAACAAATGATGCTCGCGACGAAAGCAAAGCTTGAGCCCGGTCAGCTGCTCATCGACGGCAAATGGTGCGAAACCACCAAAAGCTTCGACACCATCAACCCCGCGACCGGAGAAGTGTTGACGCAGATTGCCGCGGGATCGGCTGAGGATGTCGATCGCGCGGTCGAGGCGGCGCGGCGCGCATTTGACGATCGTAACGGCGCATGGCGCAAGCTTTCGGCGAGCGAGCGCGGGCGGCTGATGTGGAAACTGGCCGATCTGCTGGAGAAAAATATCGACGAGTTTGCCGAGCTGGAAACCCTCGACAATGGAAAACCGATTTTCGAATCGCGCTACGTCGATATGCCGATGGTGATCGACGTGTTGCGCTATTACGCCGGATGGGCGACGAAGCTGCACGGCGAAACTGTCAACACATTTGAAACCGCATTTACCTACACGCTCCGCGAGCCTGTCGGCGTCGTGGGCATGATTGTGCCGTGGAACTTTCCGCTACTGCTCGCGTCGTGGAAACTTGGCCCGGCGCTGGCTTGCGGCAACACGGTTGTGTGGAAGCCGGCGAGCCAGACTTCGCTGACCACGCTTCGTTTTGGAAAGCTGGCGGTCGAGGCGGGAGTTCCCGCGGGCGTGATCAATATTGTTACCGGTCCAGGCGCGGTGGGACGGGCGATGGTGCAGCATCCGGGGATCGACAAAATCGCGTTCACCGGATCGACTGAAGTAGGCAAAGAGATCATGCGCAACGGCGCGGACACGCTGAAGCGCATCACGCTCGAACTGGGCGGCAAATCCCCGAACATAGTTTTTGCCGACGCCGATATTGAGAACGCGGTGAAGGGCGCGATCACGGGAATTTTTTATGGCAAAGGCGAAGTGTGCAATGCCGGCTCGCGGTTGTTTCTGGAAAGCAAAGTGAAGGACGAGTTCACCGAGAAGCTGGTGGCGCGGGCTTCGAAGATGCGGCCGGCCGACCCGCTCGATCCCAAAACTCGCATGGGCGCGATTGTCAGCCAGGAGCAGATGAATTCCGTGCTGGGCTACATCGAGGCCGGGCGGAAGGATGGGGCCAAGCTTGTGGCAGGAGGCAATCGCGTTTCCGTCGACGGCAGCAAGGGGTTTTTCATTGAACCAACGATCTTCGGAGACGTGAAAAACGATATGAAGATCGCGCAAGAAGAAATTTTTGGCCCGGTGCTTTCGGTGCTGACCTTCGATGATATCGATGAAGTGATCGAGCAGGCGAACAACAATCCGTATGGATTGGCGTCGGCGGTGTGGACGCGCGATATCAAGAAGGCGCACACGGTTTCGCGGCGATTGAAAGCCGGGACGGTGTGGATCAACACCTATGGCTTGATGGACGCTTCGCTGCCGTTTGGCGGGTACAAGAGTTCGGGCTTTGGACGTGAGCTCGGCGCTCGCGCGCTGGAAAGTTACACGGAGTCGAAGACGGTTTGGCTGAACATGGGGTAAGAACTAAACACAGGGGACACAGAGGAGCACAGGGACAACTGATTTCTCTATGTACTCTATAGTTAAGAGGATTTGTCATGCCGGGAAAAGTAGCGAAAATCGGGACTTTTAGTGATTGGATTGGCCTGTTCAACGATTGGCGCAAGGAAATTGGCGTCAACACGGACGACATTGAAGCGTTTCACTTCGACACTCTTTATGGCGCGATTGATACGGAAGACATCGAGTTTGGCCACTACAAGGGCAAGCGCAAGTGGGAGAACCTGCGCCAGATTCCCACCCAGCAGATGCGCGACGCGCTGATGAACATGATCGTGTACCAGGGCGACACCGAATTTGCCAGCGTGGAGCAGCAGCGCAACCTGCTGGAGAACGCGCCGACCGATTGGGACCGCCGCGCGATCACCCGCGTGATGATCGAAGAAATGCGTCATGGCTGGCAGATGTGCGCATTGCTGGTCGATCACTTCGGGTACTCAGGGAAAGTGGAAGCGCAGAAGATGCTGGAGCGGCGGGCGTTTGAGAATAAACGTTTGCTCGGCGCATTCAATGTCGACGTGGACAACTGGATGGATTTTTTCACCTATACGGATTTTGTCGACCGCGATGGGAAGTTCCAGTTGCAGATGTTGAAGTTTTCGGCGTTCGCCCCGTTGGGAAGGTCGATGTCGTACATGCTGCGGGAAGAGGCGTTCCACATGGGCACAGGCAATGACGGCTTGCGGCGCATTGTGGAGGCGGGAGTGATTCCGGCGTGGCTGATTCAAAAGTATCTGAATAAGTGGATTTCGAGTTCGTACGATCTGTTCGGCACCGATCACTCTTCATCGGCGCACTGGGCGTATGTGTGGGGTGTCAAAGGCCGCTACGACGAACCGAAGAACGACACGAAGGCCGACCTGGATGATCTGAACGATTACAACCGGCATTTGTATCGCGAGGAAGTGGCCGGGTTGATCGAGCGCTTCAATAATTCGTTGAAGCCAGGCGAGCCGAAGCTGTATGCGCCGGATATCAAGTTCAACCGGTTTATCGGCAAGTGGGCGAATCAGAAATTCCACGCGCAAACGGGTGAACCACTCGACGATAAAGCCTACGAAGAACACTTGAAGGAATACATGCCGGGAGCAGCTGATCGCAAGTTGCTTCTCGACATCATTGAGACTGAGAAAAAGTGGATTGCGGAAAAAACCGGCGCGCGCGATCCCCTGGCGTCGATTGGGGAAGTGCGGAAGTCGGCGATTAATTTGTAATAAAAACCCCTCTAACACAGAGGGCACAGGGGTTCACAGGGTAAAACGTGACGGCGACAGGGCTATCTACGCTTAATCGACTGATGCTCGACATGAGCGGCGCGGTGGCTCGCGTCACGCTGCGCAATCCGCCGTTGAACGTCATCGATATTCCGATGATGGAGGAGTTGAATCGCACTCTGGGCGAGGTTGAATCACGGCCGGATCTTTCCGTGATTGTCCTGCGCGGCGACGGGAAGTGTTTTTCCGCGGGGGTCGACGTGGCGGCGCATACTCCTGACAAAGTCGAGGAGATGCTGGGAAAATTTCATGGTGTTATTCGCGCCCTGGTGGCGAGCAGAAAGGTGACGATCGCAGCGGTGCATGGGCATTGCCTGGGCGGCGGAGCGGAACTGGCCATGGTTTGCGACTTGGCGTACACGACGGCTTCGGCGCAGTGGGGATTTCCGGAGATCAAGCTGGGCTGCTACCCGCCGGTGGCGTGCACGGCGCTGGCTGCGCTGATTGGGCAGAAGCGGGCGGCGGAGTTAATTTTTAGCGGTCGCACGATTTCAGGTGAAGACGCGGCTGCGATGGGACTGGCGAATCGAGCGGTTGCCGATCAGGATTTGGACGGAGCGGTGGACGGGATTCTGCATGATCTGTCGAAGCTGAGTCCCGCGGCGTTGGCCGTGACGAAGAAAGCATTCTATGCCTGGGACGCGATGCATTTCGATAAAGGCCTGGCGCGCGCAGAAAAGATTTATTTTGAAGATTTGATGAAGACGACGGATGCGAATGAGGGCGTGCGCGCGTTTATGGAGAAGCGGGGACCGAGGTGGATGGGGAAGTAGCTTCGAGCTACGAGCTGCGAGCTGCGGGCAACAGAAAAGCGAACTCCCATTCGATTCAATCGCTTCGCTCTTTTACTCAGGGCAGGCTCTCACGATTCTCCGGATCGGTTGAGAATATATCGCGCGAAAGCAAACGATGGATTATGAAATCACTCCCGAGGAAGTGAAGGCCAAGCTGGATCGGGGCGAAGAATTTACTCTGCTGGATGTGCGCGAGCCGTGGGAGTTTGCGGCGTCGCAGATCGAAGGCACGAAGTTGATGCCGATGGGCGATGTGCCGTCGCGGGCGCACCAGGAGATCGATCCCGATGAGCATGTTGTTGTGATCTGCCATCACGGCGTGCGGTCGATGAACGTGACCGCGTGGCTGCGGCAGCAGGGATTCGAGAAGGCGCAGTCGATGCGCGGCGGAATTGATGCGTGGTCGCGGACAGTGGATGCGAAGGTGCCCGTGTATTGAGAGCCAGTACGGGATGCGAGCTTCGGGCCGGGAATAATTTGACTGCTCGCAGCTCATGGCTCGAAGCTGTTTATGAAAAAAGAACTCATCGAACTGAAAGTTAACGGGCGCGCGCACGAACTGGCGATTGAGCCGAGCGCACTGCTGCTGGACGTGCTGCGGCAGGATCTCGGCCTGACGGGGTCGAAGCGGGGCTGCGATGAGTCGTCGTGCGGCGCGTGTACGGTGCTGATTGATGGCGTGGCCATGCTCTCGTGCGCAATTCTCGCGGCGAGTTGTCAGGGGCAGGAGATCACGACGATTGAGGGCGTGAGCGAACACGGCAGCCTGGCGGCGATTCAGAAAGCCTATGGCGATTGGGGCGGCGCGCAGTGCGGATACTGCACTCCGGGATTCATCATGACGGTGAAATCGCTGCTGACGGAGAATCCTGATCCTTCGGAGGCAGATGTCCGCAATGCGCTGAGCAGCAATTTGTGCCGGTGTACGGGATACAGCCAGATGTATGAGGCGATCAAGTCGGCAGTAAAGGCGGAGCGTGAGGGAGTGGCTGCTCGCTAGGAAAGCAGGTTCCTCAGCGACCCTTCGGATCGGTTCGGAATGACATCGTCTAACTTCCTGCCTGATTCCGTACCTGAATGGTTATGAATAATTTCTCCATAATCGGCAAGCCGACGGCGTTCGTTGATGCGGCGGAAAAGACCACAGGCGGCGGCAAGTATGCCGACGACATCAGCGTCGCCGGGATGCTGATCGGCAAGATTCTGCATTCGCCGTATCCCCATGCGCGGATCAAGAGCATCGATACTTCGCGCGCTGAAAAACTTGCCGGCGTAGTTGCCGTTGCCATCGGCCAAGATGCGCCGAATCCGTTTGGCATTCTTCCTGTGGGTCACGATGAATATCCGCTGGCGCTGGATAAAGTTCGCTATGTCGGGGACAACGTGGCCTGCGTGGCTGCGGTTTCCGAAGCGATTGCCGAAAAGGCGCTGGAGCTGATCGATGTTGAATACGAATTGCTGCCTGCGTACTTCGATCCGGAAGAGTCGATGAAGGCGGAGCGTGATCTGATTCACGATCACAAGCTGCACAATATCGAAAAAGATTATCACCATGTCTTCGGCGATCCGGAGAAGGGCTTTGCCGAGGCCGATGAGATCGCCGAGGCGCGATTCATTGCAGGTGAGGTGACGCACGCGGCCATGGAGCCGCATTGCACGCTGGCGTCGTTTGAGCTTGATCCGCATACGGGCGAGTTGGGCCGGTTGACCGTGCAGTCTTCCACGCAGGTTCCGTACTACTTGCAGCACAAGCTGTCGCTGGTGCTGGAAATGCCGATGCAGCAGATTCGCGTGATCAAGCCGCTGGTGGGCGGAGGGTTCGGCGGGAAGAGCGAAGTGATTCCGCTGGAAATCATCGCGGCGATTGCGGCGCGCAAGGCGAAGGCTCCGGTGAAGATTACTTACACGCGCGAAGAAGTCTTCTGGGCACATCGCGGGCGGCCGAGGACGATTGTCGATCTGAAAACCGGCGTGAGGAAAGATGGCAGCATTACGGCGGTCAAAGCACGTGTGGTGCAGGATGGCGGCGCGTACTGTTCCTACGGCGTGGTGACCATTCTTTATTCGGGCGCGCTGCTCGGCGCGCTCTATGACATCCCGAACATTCAATACGACGGCTATCGGGTACTTACCAACAAGCCCGCGTGCGGCGCGATGCGCGGGCACGGAACGGTGAATGTGCGGTTCGCGTTTGAGACGCAACTGGATGAACTGGCTGCGAAGATCGGGATGGATCCGGCGGAGATTCGCCAGCGCAATCTGCTCAAGCCGCCATGCATCACCGTGAACGGATTGCGCGTGCAGAGTTACGGATTGCCGGAGTGCATTGAGAAAACGGTCGAGCGTTCAGGATGGAAACGGCGCAAGGGCAGCCTGCCGCGCGGGCGCGGGCTGGGTATAGCTTGCAGTCATTATGTAAGCGGGGCGGCGAATTCGATCATTCGCTCCGACATG
>DATLKM010000191.1:0-4950 GCA_035538435.1 Binatia bacterium | reverse complement strand
CGCGCCAGCGGGAGGCCGTGATCGGCTATCAATCCACAGTGCTCAACGCTCTCGAAGAAGTCGAGAATGCACTGGTTAGCTATTCGCAAGAACAGGAGCGCCGCGACCGGCTGAACGATGCGGTAGCGCACAGCCAGTTGGCGGTCGATCTCGCGACCGAGCAATACAAAGCAGGTCTCGTAGATTTCTTGTCGGTGTTGGATGCACAGCGCGATCTTTACGCGAACGAAGATCAGCTCGTACAAAGTCAGACGACTGTCACCACCGATCTGGTTGGACTGTATCGCGCCTTGGGCGGCGGCTGGAATCCGGGGCAATCCGTAGCCACTAGCAACTCGACACCATGAATCTTGCGGCATTGCGTTTGGACATTCCGTTGTATACGTCTGATACTGCCCATGTCGAGGAGTTACGGTATGGACCTCATCAAGACGCAACTGATCGAGTCGGTATTTGCCGGAGGCGGCGAGATGGGCGCACGCATGCGCGCGCTCGACTGGTCAACAACGGTTCTAGGCCCAGTGGAGCAGTGGCCGCAATCGCTACGAGTTTGTGTTCGCGTCATGCTGGGGTCAGGATACCCAATGCTCGTTTGCTGGGGTCCAGACTACACGATGCTCTACAACGACGCGTACGGAACACTGATCGGAACAAAGCATCCAGCGGCGTTGGCCTGCAACAAAAGCAAGGTTCTTCCGGAGGCATGGGACTTCATAGGACCGCGGTTCGAGAGAGTGATGTCACAGGGACAGGATGCCAGCACTCTCACGGACCAGATGTTCACCTTCTTTAGAAACAACTACCTTGAAGAGTGTTATTTCTCGTTTTCGTATAGCCCGATCCAAGACGACAACGGCAAAGTTGCCGGAGTGCTAACTGCCTGCCTCGAAAGTACGGAACGCGTAATAGAGGATAGACGTCGGCAAGTGTTGAGAGACCTGGCGTCACGAACCGCCGAAATACGGCATGAAGAAGAAGTTTGGCGAGTCAGCGCGGAGACGCTGAGCCAATACCGTCAGGCTGTCCCGTTCGCACTTTTGTATGACTATAAAACCGCCGAATACACTGCACGCCTTGTGGGTGTGAGCGTTGGAACAACTGACGCACTACATCCAGCAGTTGTTGAGTGCACCAGTAAAGAAAGCGCCTGGCCTTTCCAACGTGCATTAGCGGAAGACTGCCCGATCGTCGAACTGGGGGACCGCGCAGCAAACCTTTGCATCCCAGGCTGGATGTCGCCACCCCGGAGAGCAACCATTTTGCCGATTCGGCTACGGGAACACACAGAGGCAGCTGGCTTCCTGGTAGTTGGAATTCATCCGGGCCGCGCATTTGACGATACGTACCGCGAATTCGTCCGACGAATTGCCGAACAAATCGCCGTAGGGTTGGCTAGTGCCCGCGCTTACGACCAGGAACGCCGGCGCGCAGAAGCGCTAGCTGAAATCGATCGCGCCAAGACTGCGTTCTTCAGTAACGTCAGCCATGAGTTCCGCACGCCTCTCGCACTGATGCTCGGACCTCTCGAAGATGTCTTGCAGGATGCTCGCGAACGGCTGAGACCGGGGCATCACGAGCAGCTGGTGACGGTTCGCCGTAACGCACTTCGACTGCTTAAACTAGTCAACACCCTGCTGGATTTCTCACGCATCGAGGCTGGAAGAGTTCAAGCCGTATTCGAGCCGATTGACCTAAGCGGGGTCACAGCGGAAATCGCAAGTGTATTCCGTTCAGCGATGGAGAATGCGGGCCTCAATTTCTTAGTAGAGTGCCCTCCAATTCCGGAACCGGTCTACGTCGACCGTGATATGTGGGAGAAAATTGTTTCTAATCTCCTGTCCAATGCATTCAAGTTTACGTTCAAAGGCTCTATAACGGTCGCGTTGAACTCAACTGATTGTGCTGTTGAATTGCGAGTCCGTGACACGGGAGTCGGAATTCCCGAAGAGCACCGCGAGCGGATTTTTGAGCGTTTTCATCGGATCGAGGGCACTCATGCCCGGACCTACGAGGGCACTGGCATTGGTCTGGCATTCATTCAGGAACTCGTCAGACTTCATGGTGGCGCTGTTCGAGTCGAGAGCACTGTTGGCAAGGGCACTACGTTCGTCGTGACGGTCCCGCTTGGCACTGCTCATCTGCCTCCAGACCGCATTCAAGCAGTAAGGACGATGGCGTGCACCGGGGTCAGCGCCGACGTGTATGCGGAGGAAGCAAGGCGCTGGTTGCCAGACGATTGGAGTGCGGCCGATGTTACGATGCTTCCACGATCACCATCCGTTGCGCCATCACCCAGGCCCGAGTTGAGGCTGAACCGCGAATTGATCGTCGTCGCCGACGACAACGCGGACATGCGTCAATACCTGAGGCACTTGCTAGGTGACCGGTACGAGGTGCACGCCGTTTCAGATGGTCGTCAAGCGCTGGAGACAGTCGGACTCCTGCATCCCGCACTACTACTGGCCGACGTCATGATGCCGCAGCTTGATGGTTTCAGTTTGCTGCGAGCTATACGCGAGGATGCGGCCCTTTCCACCATACCGGTTATCTTGCTGTCCGCGCGTGCCGGCGAAGAGTCACGCGTGGAAGGACTGCAGGCAGGCGCCGATGATTACCTGGTGAAGCCGTTCACCGCTCGGGAATTGTTGGCGAGAGTTGAAGCGAACCTGAAGATGGCCGTACTTCGTCGCAACACGGCAGAGCGCGAAGAGAGGCTCCGCATGGAGGCACAACTCGAGCGCCAAAAACTACAGGCAAGCGAGGAACGGTTGGCGGAGACCAGCCGTTTGTATGGCGAACTCCAAAAGGCTGAATCGGAGATTCGAGCACTCAAGGATCGACTTTATCGAGAAAATCTGCAACTGCGCGAAGAGGTAGACCGAGCTTCGATGTTCGAAGACATTGTCGGCTCATCCCAAACTCTAAAAAGCGTCCTTTCTCGGATTGATAAAGTTGCTCCCGCAGACTCCACCGTATTGATCTCAGGCGAGACGGGCACGGGCAAAGAATTGATCGCCCGCGCCATCCATAAACACTCCAACCGGTCTGGGCGCGCATTTGTGAGTGTGAACTGCGCAGCACTGGCCCCCACCTTGCTTTCCTCGGAATTGTTCGGCCACGAAAAGGGAGCCTTCACTGGAGCTACGCAACGCCGCCTTGGGCGCTTTGAACTCGCCGATGGCGGAACACTCTTCTTGGACGAGATAGGTGAATTGCTACCCGATACGCAGGTCGCGCTCTTGCGGGTCTTGCAGGAACGCGAGTTCGAACGCGTTGGCGGGGCCCGGCCGATTCGCGTTGACGTTCGTGTAATCGCTGCGACAAATCGCAACCTGAAAAGAGCCGTCGCCCAAGGGACTTTCCGTCAAGACCTCTTCTATCGGCTCAATGTGTTTCCTATTGAGGTACCCCCGCTTCGCGAACGCAAAGATGACATCTTGATGTTGGTCGAATATTTCGTGCAACGCTACGCGAAACGAGCAGGCAAGAACATTCGGTCGATCGACAAGAGGACATTGCGTCTGTTGCAGGACTACGACTGGCCGGGCAATATCCGCGAATTGCAGAATGTCCTCGAGAGGTCAGTGATTTTGAGTTCCACGAGTGTCTTCGCTGTCGACGAATTGTGGCTCTCGAAGGAATCGCCTGATGCAAATTCTCCCGCCGCAACGGAAAGACCATCGCATCCCGCGATGCGGACCGAGCGGCAAATCATCGAAGCGGCGTTAGCGGCTAGCCGTGGCCGGGTTGCCGGTCCGTCAGGCGCCGCGGCCAGCCTCCAAATTCCTCCATCAACTCTCGAACACAGGATCAGAGCCCTAAAGATCAGCAAGACCCAATTCAAATTCGGCTAAGAGCTCTCGCCGGAATCGCAAGATTCGCCAGATTCACCACATTAACCAAAGTCATCGCCCTCCGCGTGTCTGCTCTTGCTGTGTTTTCAAGGCTTTACGATTGGTGTCAGTTTTGTTTTCTCGTTGTTATCCACCAGGAGGACACCGTGACAGAAGCCGGCGCAAGCAGCAAACAGACCACCGACAAAAATGCCATTCGCCCGTTTCATGTGAACGTTTCAGAAACGGAACTCACCGAATTGCGCAGACGCATCAACGCGACAAGGTGGCCCGATCGCGAGACGGTTCCGGATCAAACGCAGGGAGTGCAGCTCGCCACGGTTCAGGCCCTCGCTCGGTACTGGGCGACTGAGTACGACTGGCGCAAGTGCGAGGCCAAGCTGAACGCTCTGCCGCAGTTCATCACCGAGATCGATGGGCTCGACATTCATTTCATTCACGGTCGTTCGAAGCATCCGAATGCGCTGCCGCTAATCGTTACGCACGGATGGCCAGGATCGGTCGTCGAGCAGTTGAAGATCATCGATCCGCTGACCAACCCGACAGCGCATGGCGGGAGTGCATCGGACGCGTTCGATGTCGTGATCCCGTCGATGCCCGGCTACGGATACTCAGGCAAGCCAACCGCCCCCGGCTGGGACCCCGTCCGCATCGCGCGTGCCTGGGTTGTCCTGATGAAGCGCCTGGGTTACACGAGATTCGTAGCCCAAGGTGGCGATTGGGGCGCGGTTGTTACAGACATGATGGGTCTGCAGGCGCCTCCGGAGTTGATTGGCATTCACACCAACATGCCTGGCATCTTTCCAGCAGACATTGATGGGGCGGCCTTTTCCGGCGCGCCGGCGCCATCAAGTCTCTCAGCAGATGAGAAGGTCGCATACGAGCGTTTACAGTTCGTATATCAAAAGGGAATTGCCTACGGTTACCAGATGGGTTTGCGACCGCAGACATTATTCGGAATCGCGGACTCACCAGTCGGCCTAGCGGCTTATTTCCTTGATCACGACGCGCGCAGCTATGAGCTGATCTCACGCGTCTTTCAAGGACAAGCTGAGGGTCTCACGCGCGACGACATCCTCGACAACATCACGATCAC
>DATLKM010000190.1:0-1862 GCA_035538435.1 Binatia bacterium | reverse complement strand
ATCGCAGGAAGAGGAAAGCTGACAAGAGAAAGAAAGAAAGAGAGAGAGAGAGAGAGAGACGGGCGGGTGCCCCATTTCTCGCGCGCCTTTTGCGCGAGAAGTGGGGGCTTTCACCTTCCCCCGTCCGAGAAAAATGGCACTTGCTCTCTCAAGACTCACCTCGGCTGCTTATCCGCGAGCGCCTTCGTTTTTCAGACGGCGCGAGGGATCAAACGGGGAAACATGGAAAGGAAAAGCCGACAAACTGACGCCGACGAGTCAAGGGCTTGAAGTGCGGTTCTCTTTCCGGAAACAGGACCTCATCGTTCGAATTTTCACCGAAAAATAAAGAACCGCTGCGCAAGAATCTGCATACAATAGGTAAGGAGCAAAATCCCGTTGGCCAAATTTGAAGAGTGCCTCGAGCGCCTGGAAAAAATAGTCCAGGAACTCGAAAAGGGTGAAGTGCCTCTGGAAAAGAGCCTCACTCTTTTCGAAGAGGGGATGACGTTATCGCAGGCCTGCCGCAAGGAGTTGGAACAGGCCGAAGGTAAAGTCGAAATCCTGCTCAAGAAAAACGGGAAGCTCCAGCCTGAGCCGTTTGAACCTGCGGCGGAAAAAGCGCCCTTGCGAAGGTAGATTGCCCGCGGGTTTGTAGCAGCAATGTCTGTGGAGTAGTGGTTTTGCAACCCTTCCCCGCAGCCCTAATCCGCCGTTTTTACGGTCAAGGAGGATTCATGGGCTTAAGTGTAGTTGTATTGCAGAACGACCCTGGGGTGGCCCGATCCCTGGCGGGTGGGCTGGCCTCTCATTTTCATTCCGTTCAACTGGCGCGCTCCCGCGACGAACTGCGTGAGCGGGTGGCCAGGAGCCGTCCCGAAGTCGTGATTCTCGATATGGAGCAATCGCGGCTCAAGGACATCGAGAACCTGCACAGCGATTTTCCCTCGCTGCCCATCGTATGCACGCACCGCATTCCCGATGAGGATATGTGGATTGCCGCGCTGCAAGCCGGCGCGGCCGACGTGTGCAGCACCGAGGATGTTGACTGCGTGCTCCACGCCGCTCTGCGCAGCGTGGAAGCGCCGCAGCGTGTAGCTGCGTAACTACAACTTGTTGGTTGAATAGAAGCGGGCGCGCCGAGGCGCTCCCGCTTTTTTCTTTTGCCCGCTGATAATTCCAACTTCATCCCTTGCTATACTCTCTGCGCAATGCTCGCAGAAACTCTCGAACAAGGCCGCACCCTGACCGACGCCGCTCTCGACCGCCTGATTCCGAAGGAAAACCAGGAACCGGTCTCGATCCACAAAGCCATGCGGCACAGCATTTTCGCCGGCGGAAAGCGTTTACGCCCCGTCCTGTGCCTCGAAGCCGGCCGCATGATCGCGGGCAAGCTTCCGGAAGGAATCGAAGAGCTTGGCGCGGCGCTGGAAATGCTGCACACTTACTCGCTCATCCACGACGATCTTCCCGCGCTCGATAACGACGACCTTCGCCGTGGACGGCCGACTTGCCACAAGGTGTTCGGCGAAGCCCTGGCCATTCTCGCCGGCGACGCGCTCCAAACCCAGGCCTACGAAGTGCTGGCGTGCCTTGACTGCCCAGCCGAAGCGCGGGTAAAGATCATCGGAGAAATCGCCCGCGGCACCGGCACGGTCGATGGCATGATCGGCGGCCAGGTGGTCGATCTGGAAGCGGAACGAATCAAGCCGACCGCCGAAATGCTGGAATACATCCATCGCGCCAAGACTGCGGCGCTGATTACCGCGAGCCTGGTGAGCGGCGGGCTTTATGCGGGCGCGAAGGACGGTGAAGTCCGCAAACTACGGACTTTTGGGCAGTCTGTAGGACTTGCCTTTCAGATCGTCGATGACGTGCTTGAC
>DATLKM010000189.1:0-10814 GCA_035538435.1 Binatia bacterium | reverse complement strand
GGTCATCCTCAGCAACGTGAATAACGCTCGCACCGAAATCAATATGGAGAACGTCGTCTGCCGGGGGGTGCCTGTTTTTGCCCTCTATCGCGAGAGCAACAAAAGAGCCACGGGCCCCTCCGAGAAATACGCGGTGCAAGCCTTTTCTCACGGCCTTCATTATGAAAATAATGGTGGCGAACCCGCGATCAACGATGTGTACCAAACAACGAAATTGGAGGATTTGCCGCCGGCGGTTCCCTCCGACATTCTCGCCTTGCCCCCGATGGATACGTGGGTAGATATCCGTTCCTTCGGTGCCCGTGGCGACGCCACGAGCGACGACACCCAAGCCTTCAGAAAAGCAATCGCCCAGCATCGAGCGATTTACCTGCCTTCCGGCCAATATCGTGTCACCGATACGATCACCTTGCGGGCGGACACCGTTCTGATCGGTCTGCACCCCAGCGTTACGAGAATCATGCTTGCCGATTCAACTCCCGGCTTTCAGGGAGTCGGCGGGCCCAAGCCGCTGCTGGAAACGCCAAGCGGTGGGACGAATATAGTCACAGGCGTCGGCCTGTATACGAACGGAATCAACCCTCGCGCCGTCGCCGCCAAGTGGATGGCTGGCAGCAACTCCATGATGAATGACGTTCGTTTTCTGGGGGGACATGGCACGATCGATCCGGATGCCACTGCAAATGAGAGCGATCGAATTTGGCATCAGATATACAACGAAAATCACACCGCCGACTCAAATCCCAAGCGCCGCTGGGATTCGCAATATCCCAGTTTGTGGGTCACCCATGGCGGGGGCGGAACATTTGTCGGCATATGGACTCCCAGCACCTTTGCACAAGCTGGTCTATACATTTCGAACACCTCAACGGCGGGACGAGTCTATGAACTTTCGAGCGAACACCACGTCCGCAACGAAGTAGTTCTCGATCACGCAGCAAACTGGCAGATTTACGCTCTTCAGACGGAAGAGGAACGCGGCGAAGGCGGATTCGCGTTGCCGCTTGAAATTCGCGATTCAGACAACATCACATTCGCCAATCTCCACATGTATCGCGTGGTGAGCAGTTATCAGCCGTATCCGTATGCGGTCACCATCGCTAATTCTCGTCGCATTCGATTTCGCAACCTGCACTGTTACAGCGACAGCAAAGTATCGTTCGATAACGCCGTCTTCGATGAAGACCACCAGGTTGAAATACGTCAACGCGAATTCGCGTGGCTGAATTTCTCTGGAGACATTCCTCAGCCCAGCCCCCCCGTTTCCGGCAACGCACCCAAGGTCGAAAAATTGGCGAGTGGCTTCTTCAATATTTCTGGCGGAGCAGTCGATGCTTCGGGAAACCTTTTTTTTGTGGATACAAGGCGTCAGACCATCTACCGCTGGTCCGGGATAACTCATCGGCTATCTAAGATTCGTGACAATCCCCTCGATCCGGTGCAACTATTTTTTGACAGATCCGGGGATCTGATTGTCGTCTCCTACTCCGGCGCCGGCACGGTGTACAGCTTCCGCCCAGATGCTGTAAACGATGAGATTACGCTGATAAAGCCTTCAGCCGCAGCGCCACGCCCCGGCCTGACGCCGGTCCTGCCCGTCGACTATTGGCGAAACGAGAACGACTTTCTCGACGACGTTACCGCGATGCAGCCCTATCAATTTGTTTCTCTTGATGGGACCACTTTTCTCCCCGCCGGAAAAAACTTTGTGAGTGGAGCGCTTTATTACGGGTCAAAGCTAAACGACACGCTCCGAGCGTTCGGCTTTGCGCCGGCAGTTGCGGGTCGCCCTTTCTATGTGTCCGACGCAGAGGAAGAAAAAACTTACGTCGGCGAAGTCACTGTCGATGGCGCGCTGTCTAATTTGAAGCTTTTTGTCGAGCGGGGCGGAGAGAATGTCGCCGTAGACGGTAAAGGGAATGTCTACATCGCGGCGGGCCAAGTATTTGTTTATAGTCCGTCAGGCAGTTTGATCGGCGCCATCGACGTTCCCGAACGGCCGTCGCAGTTGCTATTCGGAGGACAATCCGGAGACACATTATTCGTTCTGGCTCGCAGTTCTCTGTATGCCGTTCAACCTCATTTCTAAAATCGTATTCCTGGAGAACCACTATGGCGGGGCTAACATCGCGACGAACTTTCCTCGGACTCTCCGCTCTCGGCCTGGCCGCGGCCGCCGCTCCCGCTGAGGTTTTCGCGTCGGCGGTCGATCGTCCGCCTCAAGGCCCGAGAGATGGCTCGGAAATTTCCGTATGGGTAACTTCGGGTGACGACCGCTTCGCCGTTGCGCCTAAAAGCACATGGCGTCCGGCATCCGAAAAATCGCGGAACGAGCAGATTCATTTGAATCCCGCCACAAAGTTTCAGGAAATCTTGGGTTTCGGTGGCGCTCTTACCGATGCCGCCTGCTATACCTTCAATCGGCTCTCTGCGGCTGCCCGCGAACGTTTATTCCACGAATTATTCCATCCCTCAGAAATGGGACTCAGCGTCGCACGGATTTGTGTTGGTTCTAGCGATTATTCCACCAAATTGTATAGCTTCGACGAAGGCGAACCAGATCCCGAACTCAATCGCTTCTCGATCGAACACGACCGCGAATACATTCTTCCTATCCTGCGCCAGGCGAGAAAAGCAAACCCGGGCCTGTTTCTTTTTTCATCCCCCTGGAGCCCGCCGGGATGGATGAAGGCCAACGGCTCTATGCTGGGCGGCTCCATGCGCAAACCATCCTTCGCTGTATACTCGAATTACTATCTGAAATTCCTTCAGGCATACGAAGCCGAAGGAGTACCAATACAGGCGTTAACCACACAGAACGAGCCCGACACTGATCAAGATGGCAGAATGCCCGCCTGCCTTTGGGGCCAGGAATACGAGATAGAGTTCTTGCGCGACCACCTCGGTCCACTTCTCGAGCGAAACAGCGTGTCTACGAAAATCTGGATTCTTGACCACAATTACAATCTATGGGGGCGGGTGGTTTGCAGCCTTGAGGATGAAAGGCTTCGCAATTATGCCAATACGGTCGCGTGGCACGGCTATTCGGGCACGCCCGAGATGATGCTTCGCGTTCAGGAAGCCTTTCCGGAAATCGAGATGCACTGGACCGAAGGCGGTCCTGACTACACCGATCCTGCCTACCTCACCGATTGGTGTAAATGGGCTGGAACCTTCTGCGGTATTTTGCGCAATTGGTGCCGTTCCATCACGTCGTGGAATCTGGCCCTTGACGAGCAGGGCAAGCCCAATATCGGGCCCTTTTCTTGCGGCGGTGTGGTTACGATCCACTCGCAGACAGCAGAGATCGTCCGCAGCGGACAATATTGGGCCTTTGCTCATTTTTCCCGTCTGATGCGCCGAGGCGCGCGACGATTCGACTCGCAGAGTTCCGTACCCGAAGTGCTCCATGTCGCCCTGGAGAATCCAGGCGGCCAACAGGTGTTGGTGACGGTTAACGCTGGCCCCGCCAGGACCATCGACCTTCAGCTTTCGAACCTGACCGCCTCAATTCCGTTAAAGGCAGGTTCTGTCACAACGTTGGCCTGGAAGTAAGTTAGATTCCGCAGGCGAAAGGGAAGACTGCCCGGGCGAACGCATCTGTTCTCCAGAGCGATCAGGGCTGATGGTATGTCAGTGTTGCGGTATTATCGAACGCTAGAGAGCGATTTCCCAGAACGGGAAATCACTGATTTGCGGCTTGACTAAAAGCCTTCGAGAACAATCTTGCCGCGGGCGCGCCCTGCTTCCACCAGCGCATGAGGACGTTTTAGGTTTGTCGCTGTGATCGGCCCAAGACTTTCGCCAAAGATCGATACGACATCTCCCTTGTCGACCAATTCTGAAACATTGTTGAGGATTTTATTCTGCTCCATCATGTCGGGAGTGTGAAAAAGTGAGTGCGTAAACATGAACTCCAGTGCGCGGAAATGCACTTCTGCTTTGAGAATCATCGTATCAAGGCCGAGCGGGTCATCGATGATCGCAAGGCGACCCTGAGGAGAGAGAGCGCTTTCCTCATTCATTGTGACTCACGGCCGTTCAGCCTATCCAATCAACCTGAATATCCCGTAGGCTAAAGTCGTATGAGTGCGCCAGTTGTGTGCCTCTGTTGCGCGCCAAGAAGGAAGCAGCGGGACACTTCTTGCGATTGCGACTTGATGGCCACGAAGGTAACGGCTCCAATTCAACCCGCTCCGCATTTACATTCAGACGACAAGGTCGACAAGTGTATGCTCAGTGAGTACCCGAGACAGCCCGCTTTCACATATCTGCCGGTCCTGACCGGCTTCTTCACAGCCGCTTATATGGCAATTCTTGGGACTGTTCCCCGTGTTGCTGCAGCGTCCCTGATTGCATACTTCGTGGGTGAATTCTCGAATTCCTACGTGCTGGCAAATACAAGATACGAACTGTCGGCAAGTGGATGTCCTTGCGGTTTTTGGTTTCGACGGCCCTCGGGCAATTGGTCGACAGTTGGACATTCGTCGCACTGGCTTTTACGGGCACACTCCCCTTGCGCGAGATATTTCAAGTGTCATTTACCGGCTGGGCAATTCTGGTTGCACCCATCGTGAACCACTATTTTTCTTGGGATTTATTTGGTGGAGCTAGTCGGGATCGAACCGACGACCTCATCGTTGCGAACGATGCGCTCTCCCAGCTGAGCTATAGCCCCACGAGCAGATGTTGCGGTGCTCAACCATTTTAGCAGCGTTCAATCGCGGGCACCAATCTCGCCAACGAAACCGCGTTATCTAAACCGCAGAGTGCATAGGGAGTGCACAGAGAAAACTACTCCCACTCAATCGTGCCTGGCGGCTTGGAGGTCACATCATAGACGACGCGGTTCACGCCTTTCACTTCGTTCACGATTCGGCTGGAAATAACCTTCAGCACTTCATAGGGCAGCGGGACCCAATCGGCGGTCATGCCGTCTTCGGAGCTGACGGCGCGGATGGCGCAGGTGTAGGCATAGGTGCGCATGTCTCCCATGACGCCGACCGACATGACGGGCAGCAGCACTGCGAAGGACTGCCAGATCCGCGTGTAGAGGCCGGCGTTCTTGATCTCAGAGACAACGATGTCGTCGCAATCGCGCAGCAGCGCGAGCCGCTCGGGGGTGACTTCGCCAAGGACGCGGACGGCAAGTCCCGGGCCGGGGAACGGCTGGCGCTGAAGAATTTCTTCCGGCAGGCCGAGGTCGCGGCCGATTTTGCGCACTTCATCTTTAAATAAATCTTTCAGCGGCTCGATCAGCTTGAGCTTCATTTTCTCGGGCAGGCCGCCCACGTTATGATGCGATTTGATCACCTGCGACGGGCCGCGCACGGAGCGCGATTCGATCACGTCGGGATAGAGAGTGCCCTGCACCAGCCACTTTACTTTGCCTTCATCTTTTTCAATGCGACGGGCTTCGCGTTCGAACACTTTGATGAACTCGTTCCCAATGATCTTCCGTTTCTTTTCCGGCTCGGTCACGCCTTTCAGTTTTCCCAGAAAGCGATCGGTGGCGTCGACCGCGTCAAGATGAAGGCCGAGCTTGTCGCGCAAATTCTTCTGTACTTTTTCGAATTCGTTTTTGCGCAGCACCCCGTTGTTCACAAAAATGCTGGTCAGCGCCGACTTGCCGTTCTTGTCGCGCAGGGCGCGGTCGACCAGCGCGGCGGCCACGGCGGAATCGACTCCGCCGGAAAGCGCGCAGATGGCGCGGCCTTTGCCGACCTGCTCCCGGATTTGCTCGAGCGTGGTTTCGATGAACCGTTTGGGCGTCCACGTAGGTTTTGCGCCGCAAATATCGAAGACGAAATTGCGCAGAATCGAAGTGCCGTTGCGGGTGTGGTGAACTTCAGGATGAAACTGCACCGCGAACCACTTGTTGGCGACGTTCTGAATTCCGGCGACGGCGTGTTGAGTTTTAGCTGTGAGTTCGAAGCCGGGCGGGAGCTGCAGGGCCTCGTCGCCGTGCGACATCCAGACGGGCTGGCGCTTGGCCAGGCCTTTAAACAGGACGGATTCGGCAACAATGTCGATTTCCGCATGGCCGTATTCGCGCTTGTCGGCCGGTCGAACTTTGCCCCCGAGCGTGTGCACCATGAATTGCAATCCGTAACAGATGCCGAGCACCGGCAGGCCAAGGTCGAATAAGCGCTTGTCGGCGGGCGGAGCGTCTTTGTCGTAAACCGACCAGGGCGCGCCGGAGAGCACGATACCGATCGGCGAGTAGCTTTTGACCTCATCCAGCCTGGCGGTGCAAGGCAGCACCACCGAAAAAACATTCTGTTCGCGGATGCGGCGCGCGATAAGCTGCGTATACTGCGCGCCAAAATCGAGGATGACGATGGACTGGTTCTGCGAGGACGGGTTTTCCACGGATGAGTGTCTCAGATTGGCGGGAGCGTGTAAAGCGAGGGAGCTGAAAGCCGGTTAGCCGGGAGCCAGTCCGGGCAGGTCGCTGAGAATCGGTTCGTCGCGATCGACGGCGTTGCTGGCGGCCGGCGTAATCGTGGGCGACGCCGCGGGTTGCGCGAGTTCGGCGGGGAATTCGACGATAAAGGCGTATCCGGCGAAGCGGGCGATAAAGATCCAGTCGGCGACGGCGGAATAGCCGAGCGCAACCAGCGCGAGGGCAAGAATAACGACGCGGCCGGGAAAGGCGCTGTTTGACACCGCCAGCCTGACCATTGCGGCGGTGCTCACAGAGATGATTTGAACGATCACCAGGGCGACGCTCATGGCGCCGCTGAGAGCGATGAGATGAGCCACACCCGTCCATGTGCTGACAGCCAGAACTGCGCGGGTATGGGCCTGGCAAAAATCGCTTGCGGCTGAAATCGAGCCGAAGGCCGGCAGTCCGTCGCGAACGGCGAAGAGCGATGCCAGGGACAGCAGCCAGTTCAGAGTGGACCAGGCGAGAAAAATCAGCGCAGCCAGCGGGACGAAGACAGCGAAACTCAGCGCCGGCTGGGGATTTTGCCCGGGCGAGATGAGTCTGGCCAGAATGCCGGCGCCGGCGAGCGAGAGTGCCGCACCCAGTGCGACAGCGGCCCGAAGAAAATTGAGCAGGATGAGGGCACGTATGGCTGAGCCGGCGTCTGGCGGTTCCGTTCCCTGAAAGTGCGCGAGAATCGAGCGCAGGGTGATGAACCTGCCGATCGAGGCGACGAGAACCCAGAGCAGGCATAGAGCGAAGGCCGCAAACACCAGGGCCAAACCGGCGCGAGTCAGGTTGCCGCGGAGAATGTGCTGGATGGCGCGGGCTGCGAGCACGGGTTGCTTGGTGCCGAGCAGGGCGGCGTCACTGTTGCTGACCGTGAGCGTGTTCAGGTATTCGATGGCGCCGAAAAATATGGCGGCCCAGGCGACAGCGGCGACGCTCCAGCGCCAGGCGATTTCGGCAAAAGTGATGGCCGGGCGCCGAAAGGCTAGCCTGAAGCCGGCGAGCGTGGGCGATGCGTCCATGTGCAAACAGGATAACCCAACCGAAATCTCATCCCTCGGCCCACGCGGAAACAGCACAGCCCAATAGATATTCGGAAAACTGCACGGCCCAATAGAATTGTCGTCCTGAGGGAGGATTTTGCTCCGGCGAGCCGGAGCAAAACCGCAGTCGAAGGATCCCTATCGCGTCAATGCGCCCTCGACTAAGCAAGGAATTTCAAGAAAGAAGGGTAACGCGCTCACTTCACGACAATGTTAAGCAGCTTGCCGGGAACGTAAATCTTCTTGACCACCTGTTTGCCGGAGATAGCTGCCTTCACCTTGTCATCGGCCAAAGCCCGTTCCACAACAAACTGTTCGCCGCTGTCGGCGGGAACGACGATTATGCTCCGCAATTTGCCGTTGACCTGCACGGGGATCTGGAGTTCTTCTTCTTTCGCGAGTTCGGCATCGTATTCTGGCCACGGCGCTTTGAGAAGAAGTTCGGTTTCGCCGAGCATCTCCCAGAGTTCGTGGGCAAGATAGGGTGCGAAGGGGGCGAGCAGGAGCACGAGATTGCGTTGCACGTACGCGAGAAAAGGCGCGGAGTCTGCGTCTTTCGCGATCGCTTCTTCCTCGCTGTACAAAACGTTTACCAACTCCATGATGGCCGAGACGCAGGTGTTGAAATGCCAGCGGCCTTTGAAGTCGTCGGTGACGCGCTTGATGGTCTGGTGGAGTTTGCGCTGGACCTGGCGCGCAGGGGCGCTCCTTGCCGGGCCGCCGAGGGCGGCTGCCCCGGCCTGAGTCTTGTCGGCATTCCGCGCGACGAACCGAAACACGCGCCCCAGGAATCTTTGCACGCCTTCAATGCCTGAGTCCTGCCAATCGAGATCGCGGTCGGGCGGCGCGGCGAACAAACTGTAGAGGCGCGCGGCGTCCGCGCCGTAGCGGGCCACCATTTCGTCCGGGCTGACAACATTGCCCAAACTCTTCGACATCTTCGCGCCGTCTTTAATGACCATGCCCTGCGTGAAGAGCCGCTCGACCGGCTCATCATTACTGACAAGTCCCATGTCGCGCATGAACTTGGTCCAGAAGCGCGAGTAGATCAAATGCAAAATGGCGTGTTCGACGCCGCCGATGTACTGGTCGATGCCGCGGTCGCCAAACCAGTACTGCGCGATTTTGGAGTCGAAGGGCGCGCGGTCGTTGTGCGCGTCAGTATAACGATAGAAATACCAGGACGAATCGACAAAAGTGTCCATGGTGTCGGTTTCGCGGCGGGCGGGCCCTCCACACTTGGGGCAGGTAGCGTTGACGAACTCGGGCACGCGGCCGAGTGGCGACCCGCCTGTGAGTGTGATTTCGACATGTTCCGGCAAAATCACGGGCAAATCTTTTTCCGGTACAGGAACAATGCCATCTTTCTGGCAATAGAGCATGGGGATGGGCGTGCCCCAATAACGCTGACGGGAGATGCCCCAGTCTTTCAAACGATAAGTCACCGTCGCTTTGCCGAAGCCGCGCTCTTCCGCGTACTGCGCCATTTTCTGAAGGGCATCGGCCGTCGCAAGGCCGCTGAACTGACCCGAGTTGATCGTCATCCCGTCGTGAGTGGTGAAGGGAAGCTTGGGCTCGGTCATGGTTTCTTCGCTCTCGACGATGGGAAGAATGACGATGCGGATTTCGAGGTTGTATTTTTTGGCAAACTCGTAGTCGCGCTCGTCGTGGGCCGGCACGCTCATAATGGCGCCCGTGCCATAGTCCATGAGAATGTAGTTGGCCACCCAGACGGGAATTTTTTCTCCGTTGAACGGATTGATGGCGTAGCGGCCCGTCGGCACGCCGTGTTTTTCTATCTCGCCGATGTCGCCTTGTTCTTTGGCTTTGCGCTGCTCAGCAATAAGTTGATCGACTTTGGCGCGAAGGTCAGGATTGCCGGCGGCAAGATCGCCGACGATCGGGTGCTGCGGCGCAAGTTGAATCGAGGTCGCGCCGAAGATGGTGTCGATGCGGGTGGTGAAAACTGTGATCGTGGATCCCGCCGGGCCGAAGCCCTTGTGATGTTCGCCGTAGTCCAGCTTGAAATCGACCAGCGCGCCTTCGCTGCGGCCGATCCAGTTGCGCTGCATGGTGCGCACTTTTTCGGGCCAGCCTTCCAGCCGATCGAGGTCGCGCAAAAGTTCGTCGGCATATTTAGTGATGCGCAAGAACCACTGTTCCAGCTCGCGCTGTTCCACGACGGTGTCTTCATGCCGCCAGCAGCGGCCGTTTACGACCTGCTCATTGGCAAGCACGGTAGCGCACAGCGGGCACCAGTTGACCAAACTCTTCTTACGGTAGGCCAAACCCATTTCGTACAGCTTGAGGAAGAACCACTGGTTCCAGCGGTAGTAATCGGGAAGGCAGGTTGTGACTTCGCGCGACCAGTCGTAGGCGAAGCCAAGGCGCTTCATCTGCGCCTTCATTTTGGCGATGTTGCCGAGCGTCCACTGGCGCGGCGGAGTGTTGTTTTGAATGGCTGCATTTTCCGCGGGCAAGCCGAACGAATCCCACCCCATGGGGTGGAGCACGTTAAAGCCGTTCATCCACATGTAGCGGGCAAGCGCGTCGCCGATCGAGTAGTTGCGAACGTGGCCCATGTGCAGCGCGCCCGAAGGATAGGGAAGCATTTCGAGCACGTAAAACTTTTTTTTCGCAGTGTGCGGTTCGGCGGCGTAAAGCTCGGGAGTCTGCTTCCAGCGCTCGTACCACTTGGCCTCAATGCGCTGCGCGTCATAGCGGTCCTCTTTCGCGCGATCGTCTTTTGAACCATCATCGCGGCGGCGACCGTTGCCAGCGGGTTCACTTTCTGTGACGGCCGTTTCTTCCGACTTGTCTGTGGAGGGCATGACGTTGGGTGAATCTTAAAGATTTTACAACGAGGGTAAGACTTTCCCGAAGAAAGGAGTTCGACCCAAGCTGCGATAAATGTCCTTACGACAGCCAACCTCGAGGAGCTAAATTGTAATCGCTTCGTCCTCAATATCACAGATCAGACGGTGATCTTCGACCCGATATCGCCAGAGCGCGCGGCGGTCCACCCCGCAGGGCCTTTCCCCATTGCGGGCCGTCGCAAACAGTCAACCTTTCACGCAGAAAGCGGCCTGTCTGCTTGCCGAGACAGGCTAACTTTTTCTCGAGTTCTGGTTCAAGTCTTGTTCCCGACATGTTAAACAAGTTTAACAACATTGGGATGAAGCTTACCTTGGGTCTTTTGTGCGCTGCTTCGGCAACTTCCTGTAGTCGCGCACGTACGTCCGCAGACCGAATTCCGGCGTGCTCTTGGTGTACCCGGCAACCAGTTGGTCCTGATAGTGGTCGAGGAAAAAATCGAATGGATCGATGGTATC
>DATLKM010000188.1:0-1628 GCA_035538435.1 Binatia bacterium | reverse complement strand
GCTATGCCAGAACCAAAGGAATCCTGCTCCGCTCCGCGGAAAAAATGCCGGAAGAAAACTACAGTTTCAAGCCCGTCGATACCGTGCGCAGCTACGGGCAGATCATTGGGCATCTGGCCGACGCGCAGTATCTGTTCTGCTCTCTCGCCTCGGGCGACAAGAATCCCGACCTGAACATCGAGAAGACCAAAACCTCCAAGGCGGATCTGATCGCCGCGCTCAAAGCGGGGTTTGCCTACTGCGACAAGGTGTACGACTCGATGACCGACGCCGCGTCGCTACAGATGGTGAAGTTTTTCGGCCATGACGCGCCGAAACACGCCCTGCTGCAAATCAATGTGGGACACAACATGGAGCACTACGGAAATCTCGTGACCTATATGCGGATCAAGGGAATTGTGCCGCCAACGAGTGAGCAGCAGGGAGAGATGCCGGCGCAAAAGCCCGATTCTGAGATGAAGAAGTAGAAGAGGCGGGACCCGGAACCCGGATGGGATGAGTCGCTCGGGCTAAAGCCCGGTTTTGTCGCGGATTCTTTCGGCATGGCTGAAGCCATGCCCTGATACGAAGCTAACGGGTCGACGAAGCTAACGGGTCGACGGGGCTAGCGGGTCGACGGGGCTAACGGGTCGACAGGGCTGCTTTGATTTCCCGGCTCTCGCTGGGGCTAAAGCCCTGTTCCATTGCGGATTCTTTCGGCATGGCTGAAGCCATGCCCTGATACGAAGCTAACGGGCTTTCGGCATGGCTGAAGCCATGCCTTGATACGCGGCTTAAAGGTTGCGGCGGGCGTCAAGGGCCCTGCCCTGACACGGCTGCTTCGTCTCGGGCTGCGCCGGCAAATCTTGCGTTTCGTTTTGGAACCGATTCTCGGAAAAATTCTTAGCTTTGTGATGCTGGTCACATCCTTCCGGGGCGGAGATTTGAGATTCGTATCAGGGCACGCCTTTCAGGCGTGCCGCAGAAGCCCGTGACAACAAGAATGCTGCGGCTTTAGCCGCTGCCCCAATGGCTATTCCTATTCGCAATGCGAGCGCTGGTCATGTCATCGCCGGCGCTCGCACGTTCTTTGTCACTTCCTCGATTGCCGAGAAGAGGAACCGGCTGCAATCGGGGCGGGCTGCGGGTTTGTTTGTTCGCGTGCTCTATGACTATCACGGCCAAGGCAAGTTTCGCCTGCATGAATTCGTCGTGATGCCGGACCATTTCCACGTGCTGGTGACGGTCCCGTGTGAGGTCACGATTGAACGGGCGGTGCAATTTATAAAGGGCGGTTTCGCGTTTCGGGCAGGGCGGGAATTGGGCTTTCGTGCGCCGGTGTGGCAACGGGGATTTTCGGAAATACGGGTTCGCGACGCGCGGGCGTTCGCGCAGCTAAGTGAATATATTCGCGATAATCCGGTGGCAAGGCATCTCGCGGCGCGGCGGGAGGAGTTTCCGTTCTCTTCGGCGCATGCGGGATTCGAGTTGGATCCGGCACCCCAGGGGCTAAAGCCCCGTTCCATTGCGGATTCTTTCGGCATGGCTGAAGCCATGCCCTGATACGAAACCATACGGCCTTCGGCATGGCTGAAGCCATGCCCTGATACGATGCGACTCAGATCGCCTCGATGGGAGGCCCGCCATCC
>DATLKM010000187.1:0-1686 GCA_035538435.1 Binatia bacterium | reverse complement strand
CACGGTGCAGTTAAGAAAGAAACACCTGCAATCATGGGAGGGATCATCAATTTCGTTCGCTTTTACGCCCAATTTGGACATGTCGGTTACCGCCTTACCGGGACGTACCCATAATCCGAATTGCCGGGCTACCTGCATCGAACCTTCGGAGGCCTTCCATGCGACCTGACATCACCCCCGGCGCCGTGTTCCCGGACTACGAGCTCTCCGACCACACCGCCAAACGTCGCAAGCTCTCCGAACTGCAAGGACCGCATCCGATGATAATTGTCCTCAGCCGCGGCGGCTTCTGCCCCAAGGACCGCCGCCAGTCGGAACTCCTCGTTCAACTCCATCGCGAGATCGAGGTCGCCTACACCCGTCTCATCACCATCAGCACCGACAACCTTACCGATACGATGGAATATCGCAGCGGCGTGGGCGCGCACTGGCCATTTCTCTCCGACCCGGGCCGCATCGTCCAAAAAGATCTCGACATCGCTGAATACACCGATCCGCTCCACAATCCCATGATTCCCCATGTGATTGTTCTCGAGCCCGGCCTCGTGATTTACAAGATTTACATGGGCTACTGGTACTGGGGGCGCCCCACGATGGAAGATCTTCGCCAGGATCTCCGCGCCGTCACCAGGAAATGCCGGCCCGACTGGGACATCACTACGCCCGAAATGAAAGCGGCCTGGCAGGAGGGCCGCAAAGACTTCTTCTATCCCTACGGCAAAACGTTCGTCCAAACCTTGGGCGAACAGGATTAAGGATTTGAATGGCGCGACTGCTCTCAGTAAATCTTGGTCTGCCGCGAGAAATCAAATGGAAGGGAAAAACCGTGTGCACGGCCGTGTGGAAGAGCGCCGTCGAGGGTCGCCGTAAGGTAAGGAAGTTGAACATCGACGGTGACGGTCAAGGAGACTTGGCCGGCCATGGGGGCGTGAATCGCGCCGTCATGGTCTACCAGTTGGACTCCTACCGTTATTGGGAGAGCGAACTGGGCCGCAAGGATTTCTCCTACGGACAATTTGGGGAAAACTTCACTGTCGATGGCTTGCCGGACAAGGATGTATGCATAGGCGACCGCTATCGGATCGGGAGCGCTTTATTCGAGGTCTCACAGCCGCGGGTCACGTGCTACCGCGTGGGCATCCGTACGAACGAGCCGCGCATGCCTGCCCTGCTTGTGGAGCATCACCGGCCGGGGTTTTATTTTCGCGTTCTCGAAGAAGGGGAGGTCGGAGCCGGGGACGACGTTGTAAAGGTCGCAGACGGCCCAGAGCACATGAGCGTCACCGAGATCGACGCGCTTCTATATCTGCCCGGTCATTCACGTTCTCAATTAGAACGGGCTCTGCGTATCCCGGCGCTGTCCGCTGGTTGGCAGGGTTCCTTCCAAGCGCTGCTGCAGCAGGAACTTACCGGAGAGCAGCTAGCCGGAAACCCAGGTCTCTTGGCAGCCAGCCCGCCGCCCGCGTGGACGGGATTTCGCCCTATGCGGGTTTCGCAGATCAACCGCGAGAGCGCAAGCGTGTTTTCTCTGGTGCTCGTTCCCGATGATGGCCAATCCCTGGTAGCTGCGCAGCCGGGACAATTCGTGGTTCTGCGCCTGTATGTGCAGCCCGGCGGGCCGCCGGTATTGCGTAGCTATTCGCTGTCAGACCTGCCCAGCACCGAGGAATATCGCGTAAGCATTAA
>DATLKM010000186.1:0-3019 GCA_035538435.1 Binatia bacterium | reverse complement strand
ACGAACAGCGTGGCCGACGCGGCCATCGTACTTCAGGCAATCGCGGGATATGATCCACTCGATTCATGCAGCGCTGATGTTCCGGTAAAAAATTACATTGCCGCCCTTGATGAGCCGGTGGCGAAAGTGCGCGTCGGGATTCTGCGTAAATATTTTTACGACGATCTGGACGAAGATGTTCGCCGGGCAGTCGAGAGTGCGGTTGAACAACTCAGGGAGAAATCGAGCGGGAGTTTGGTTGCAGAAGTGAAAGAAGTCGACGTGGATGTTCCTACGGACCGCACGGTGCAGGCTGCGGAATCGTTTGCGTATCACGCGGGAAATATTGCGCGCTCGCCTGAGCTTTATCAGCCCGAAACGCTGCGCCGTATCCGGTCGGGGGAAAAATATTCGGCAGCGGAATATATTCAGCGACGGCGGGAACTTGACGAAGAGCGGTGGCGCATTCGTGAAATTTTCGCGCGGGTCGATGTTCTGATCACACCGGCAACGCCGATTCCGGCTCCGGCGATTGCAGAGTTGAAGAAAGATCCCGTGGCGCTGCGGCCGGCCGAACTCGTGCTGCTGCGCAACACACGGCCGTTTAATGTGTGGGGGCTGCCGGCCGCCTCGGTTCCGTGCGGCGTTACAAAGAAGGGTTTGCCCATCGGGTTGCAGATCGCTGCGGCGCCTTGGCGCGAAGACCTGGTGCTGGCGGTGGCGAAAGCGTGCGAATCCCGGTCATCTGCGTCCGATTGATTGGATGCGGGTGATTCGATCGGCCGAAAGCAGGGTTCTCGACCAGGCAGAATTGCCCGGTGCCGGGCAATTCTGCTGTGCTCGAAATGACGAGTTGATCAGAATTTTCGCAAAGTCTACTTCTTTGGTTGCGCGCTTGGCGGCAGGACTCCGTTCAACCGCAAATACATTGCCGCCGTTGAATAGTGATCGGCCCAGCCGCTGGCCAGGATGAGCGCAGCCATGGCCCGCGGGCCCTGGTGGCCGAAAAGGTCGATGGTGTCACCGAGCTTCGAATCGTCCATTTTGCTGAGCGCATCGTTGCAGAAATCGTAGGAAGCTGTGGCGGCGGCGACCAGCTTGTCTTTGCTGTCGGTCTCTTTGGCTTCGTCGACTTTGGGCGCGGGAACGTCGGCCGCCTTGGCGCACATATTGTTGTTGAAACCGATGATGTGGGCCGCGAGATGGGCGAAGGTCATTTGATCGGGCGTGGGCTTATAGCTGTATTTGTCGGCGGGCATGGAGTTCAGCGCGCCGAGCGTGTTATTGCGCGAGCGCTGATACAACAGGCGCAGCCCGGTGGCCACGGGATCCTTCACCTGCGCGCCTGAAGCGGGCGCGTTTTGGGCAAAGCCTGCAAGAGTGAAAGCCGCAAGAAAACCGGCCAATACGATTCCTGAAAAAACTTGTTTCATCGCGTTCTCCTTGAAATCGGTCTAGGAACTTCTGGTTTGACTCCCGCCGAACCCATTCGTTTCACAATGACGCCAGCGCCGCCGAGCCCAGCTTCCACACCAGGAACCAGGCGGCGACGATCATAATCGCCGTGCCGCGTTTTACTTTGCTATTGCAGGCGAACCCAATGCCGAGCAGAACGACAGTCCAGATTGCAAGCAAGTCCAGCCCAGACACCATGGTGTAGAGGAATTTGTTGCCGCCGCGGTCCATAAAGTAGGCCGGATTGGTGGCCACGGGGTTGTTCACGTTAAATCCTTCCGGATTCACGCCGGCGAAAAGGGAAATTGTCCCCAGAATTGAGCCGATGATTCCCGGCAGGCTGGCGTAAAAAATAATCGCGTAGGCGGTCTTGAAGGAAATTTCGGCCCCGGCGCCGACTTTGAAGGTCGCCCACAAAACCACGGCCATGACGGCAAAGTAGAACAGAAGCGTGACAGGAAGCCCGTACGACAGATAGCGAATAAACGCGCTCGTGCCCTGGATCTGCTTGGCCTGCTGGTCGGCCGGCAGTTTATCGAACTGTTCGGCGCGGGAGGAGTGGGCGATTTCGTTGCGGCTGATCTGATCGAATCCGATCTGACGGTCCATGCTATAGATGAACAACAGGGCAAAGATGGAAATCAGCAGCCAGGGGGCCCACCAACTGGCGTTACGGCGCAAGTCGGTAAACGTTTTCGAAGGGGCAATGAAGGTGTCGATTACGCGGGCCGCCTCGGATAGCGATCCCGTTTCGGGCGGTGAAGAAATAGGTGAAAGCGGAGCGGCAGCCATAAAGGTTTACCCCGAGCGAGAGAATTTTAGTCTGGGGAGCGGCAATGCGACAAGCGCCGGACTCTCCTACATCTTGAGCAAGGGGCTCGCGGCGTTCGCTTTGCTCACTTGGACGGCCGAGGCGGCCGTCGCTACAAACTCATGGCGGTGATAGCCATCACTTGCTGACCCGCCCCGGCATCCGTATATTAGGCTGTCATAGCTTCATCTGGAAATTAACGAGGAGGCCTTATGAACACTACCGAATTCTTGCCGAAACTGGACGCATCGATTGCCAAATACGATCTGCTCTGCCATCCGTTTTACAAGGCTTGGGCCGCGGGCGAACTGACTCGCGACGATCTGCGCGAGTATGCCTGCAATTACTACCACCACGTGGAGGCGTTTCCTGCTTACCTGGCCGAATTTGCTTTGCGGTTGAACGACGGCGAGCTGCGGCGCGCGGTGCTGGCTAATATGTGCGACGAGAAGGGATCGAGCGATTCGACGGCGGATTCGGTGGCGCACTCGGAATTGTGGCTCGATTTTGCCGAAGGCATGGGCGCGCGGCGCGACCTCGACTGGCATCAGCCCCTTGCCGAAATCCGGGAGGTGATTCGGCATTTTCACGCGGCGGCAAGCGAAGGAACGATGGAAGAGGCGCTGGCGGCCTTCTATGCTTACGAATCGCAGGTACCGAGCGTCGCCAAGGAAAAAGAGCGCGGCCTGCGCGAAAGGTACGGCGCCGACGACAAGACCTGCGGTTATTTCACGCTGCATGCCACCGCCGATATTTATCACTCGAATGTGTGGC
>DATLKM010000185.1:0-5924 GCA_035538435.1 Binatia bacterium | reverse complement strand
ACAGGTGTATCAGCTCTATAACCAGGGCCAGCGAGTGACCCAGATTGCCAACAGCCTGAGCTTGCCGGTGGCGGCGGTTAATAACTATTTAGGTATCACGAACTCGAATTCGCAGGGCTAGAGTTCGGTAACGGGCCAGTGTGGACGGACGGGTTTTTCCACGCGAAACCCCGCCTTGACGGCTTCTTGTTGCCCGCCTTCGCCCAGTCGAAACTCCGATCGAGGCCGGAGCCAACAGGTCGCGCTCGCTTCGCTCGCCTGAACAACCGAGGCGGCTGTCCCTACAAGGGCGCTGAAGTCTCTTCTCCCTGGCGCCCGCCCGGCGCAAGCGAAACGCGGGAACCACCTCTGCCACTTTATTTCCGCCGGCGTGCGATTTGATCATTGAGGCAGGCCCTCGTCTCGATGAGCGAAAATCTCGAATTCCTGCCCGATCGGCGGCGGTGCTTGCGGCAGATTGTGCACTCACCTGCCTTCGCCAGCTTCGACGGCGTGAGTGGCGGCATGATTCTCGACCTGAGCGAAGAAGGCCTGTCGATGCAAACCGCCGGCAGCAACGGAAGCGGGTTCGCAGACTCTCCCTTGCAACGGAATCAGGCGGTGCGCCTGGACCTGGATTTGTCGGAACCCTCCGAACATCTGGAAACCACGGGATACATTGCCTGGGCCGATGCACTCGGGCGCGCGGGCGTGCGGTTTTCCGACCTGCCAGCCGAATCGCGGCGGCGGCTGAATGACTGGCTGACGGCCAATGCCGCATCGCCCAGCCGCACTGCCCCGAAAATCGCGCTCAACCGGCTATGGGCCTGGGGCGCGAAACAAGACCATGTTGCCCTTAGTCTGGAATCAGAAAGCGAGCAAGGCTTGAGCGTCGCACTTGAAGAATCCGGTTGCTCCACCGTGCAGTACGAGTTCACCCCGCTCAGCAGGGATTTGGCGGCGGCACTGCTGCTGATTGCCAAGCGGGCCCGCGCCCTGACCCGCGGCACCAGCGCGGCGATTGCGCTTGCGCACAACGGCAGCGTGCTGTGCCGAGCCAGCGTGGGCAACGGCGCGCCCGGCGTCGGCGCGCCGCTGGATATGGACTCGGGAATTTCCGGCGAGTGTTTGCGCTCGGGAATGGCGCTGCGATGCGATGACGCCGAGCTTGATGCGCGCGTAAATCTGCAAGCCTGCCGGCGGCTCGGTGTACGTTCCATTCTGGCCGCGCCGGTGCGCTACGAGCGCAGCATCGTAGGGCTTGTGATGGTCATGGCGGCTGAGCCTTTCAACTTCGACGAAGGCGATGTGGCCATCGCCGAAAGCCTGGCCCACACGGTGGTGCGAACCATGCGTCATGCCGACGCTTTGCCCCGCGGCGCTTGAAACCCGTTGGGGCCTTCACTTTTTTTCCGGCCCATCCTGACCGGGTATATTCTGGCCCTCGGCCCCTGGGTTTTCCTTTTGCGCTTCTTCTTCTTTCTGCACTTGTTGGATATACGCCCGCAGCTCCTCGATATCTTCAGGCAGCATTTTTGTGAAGTGAATCCCGTTGCCCACTTGGGGATCGCAGGTCACGACCGTGGCCAGGATTAACAGGGTCACGCCGGCTTGCAGTTTGAGTTCGAGTTCGGTGCCCACCGGGAACGGGAACATCGATTCGATGTAGCAGCCGTGGAGGCTGAGATCGGAAGTTGCGCAGCGCAGCGGGGAGGCGCTGCCTTCAGTGAAGATTTCCACCGGAGCGTGCGTCTTAACACGCGGATCCTCGCGGCGCTCGGGCGGAGGCGGCATCGCAGCTTGCCATCATTCAGCAATTCAAGACATGCGAGTATAGCAGGCCTTCTGGTGGTCCGGCGGTGACTGCGATCACGGCGAAAGAATTCTTGCGGACGATCCCCAACTTGCCTTTCCCTTCCCGAACCGCCTCCGTTATCCTAAAGAGCGATGACATTGCTAGATGCGAAGGAGTATCACCCGGAGAAAGAGCGGCAGCGGCGGACGCGGGCCGTCTATGCGCTGGTGGCCGCTCTGGTGTTGATCGCGCTGGTCTGGTGGAACCGCTACTGGCCGCAGAAACATGTTGCCGACAACTTTTTCGCCTCCCTCGAAAGGCAGGACTACGAGGCCGCCTACGGAATTTACTTTGCCGATCCCAGCTGGCGCCAGCATCCGCAAAATCACGCTCAGTATCCGCTGAATGAGTTCAAGCAGGACTGGGGGCCGGGCGGGGAGTGGGGACTCATCAAAAGCTACAGGATCTTTGGCGAGAGCAACTGCCCGGGCGGGGGCAGTGGAGTTGTAGTCGACGTGGTCGTGAACGACCGCGCCCAGCACGCACAGGTTTACGTCGACAAAAGCGACAAAACCATCAGCACGCCGCCCTGCGATCTCGAATTCCGGTAATCACGTATGATAGGTCGTTTGCTCCAAGCGCGCCGTTTGGGGCCGTAGTTATTCCTATGTCTCAACAGACCAGGCAATTATTCGGGACCGATGGCATCCGCGGAGTGGCGGGGGAATTTCCGCTGACTCGGGAAAGCACTTATCTGATTGGCCGCGCGCTGGGGCATGACTTGTTGCGGACGGCAAATAAACCGCGCGCGGTTTTGGGCCAGGACACGCGGGAATCGAGCGCCTGGATCGCCGACCGCGTGGCCAGCGGGTTGGCGGCAGTCGGGGTCGATGTTCACAGCGCCGGCGTGATCACAACCCCGGGCGTAGCCTACCTGGCGCGTTCGCGGGGCTTCGCCGCGGGAATCGTGATTTCCGCCTCGCATAATCCGTGGACCGACAACGGAATCAAGATTTTTTCCGGCGACGGTTTCAAGCTGAGCGATACCCGCGAACTGGCCATCGAGAAAGAAATTTTTGCCTTGATCGGCAGTTCCGCCAGCAGCGATGACACGGCGCTAAGGGTCGCGGGCCCCTCGTTGCCCGGCGAAGCGGAACTGCGCCAGGCCTACATTGAATCTCTCATCTCTGGCGTTTCTTCGGATTTGGGCAGCCTGCGCGTTCTGGTCGATTGCGCGAACGGCGCGGCCACGGCAGAGGCTCCCGAGCTTTTTCGCCGGCTCAGGGCGCAGGTGCAGTTCGCCTGCGTGACGCCCAATGGAAGGAACATCAACGAACAATGCGGAGCGCTGCATCCCGAAGCCCTGGGAAATGTGGTGGCACAGTCGGGCGGAAACTTCGATTTGGGCGTGACCTTCGACGGTGACGCCGACCGGGCGCTGTTCTGCGATTCCGGGGGCCGGATTGTAAACGGCGACGGGGTGCTGTTGCTGGCCGCCCGCGATCTGAAATTCCGCGGCCAGCTGGCCGGCGACACGGTCGTGGCCACAACCATGTCGAACATGGGGCTGGAGATTGCGCTGCGTAATTCCGGAATCAAAATGCTGCGCGCCAATGTTGGGGATAAGTATGTCCTCGAAGAGATGTTGAAGACCGGCGCGACGCTGGGCGGCGAGCAATCGGGCCACGTGATTTTTCGCGATGGCGACTCGACTACCGGGGACGGATTGCTGACCGCACTGCGGGTGATGGATGTGATGGTGCGGTCGAAGAAATCTCTCGCCGATCTGGTGGGCGACCTGAAAGTGTTTCCGCAGAAAATTCAGAATATTCGGGTGCGGGAAAAGATTCCTTTCGCGCAGGTGCCGGAAGTGCAGAAAACCATTGAAGCCGCCGAGCGCGAACTCGACGGCAACGGCCGCGTGGTGGTGCGATATTCGGGCACGGAAGCGCTGGCGCGGGTGATGGTGGAGGCAGAGTCGGAGGAGAAGATGCGCGCCCTCACGGCCGGGATCGCCAATGCCATTGAGTCGGCCCTGGGCGTGCCGCGTTAAGCGCTGCCATCAGCCCAAAACACGTCCACCCCGGAGCAGGCCGGGGTGGAGTTTTTAGGAGCGAGCGTTAGGCTGCGGCACGAAAATCCAGGCAACTTTGAAGCGCGTGGAGTGCATAGAGGGCATCATCGAGCGCCTGATCTTCCTCGATGCTGTCTCCACCGGCGGAAAACAGTTCACGGGCACGCGCCACAATAGCCTTTTCGGCATCGGCAATGCGACGCGGAACTTCTTTGCTGTCCGTTTCGAACAAAGCGGCAGTGTATAGTTCTTTCCAACTGCGGGCAGTGACGGCGAATGCCGGGGATGACATAAAAAACCCCTTGAGCGACGGAAAAACGTCGTGCAGATATAAACCGTACTGTAGGAAAAAAAACGCCGGAGCGCCATCGGGTAAAAACCGTAGAACCAGGATGCAGAGGTACCTTACCCGGCCATGGGTTTTTCGCTCAAACTCTCGGGCCGCGGCAAGAAACTTGATCTTTCCGCAGCCGCGAGTCGATTCGGCATTCTAAGCAGCCTGCCGGGAACCGGTCTTCTCTTTGCTTCCCTCATGCTTGACTTCCTCGTGCTTGCTTTTCTCGCCTTTGATTTCTTCTCCATTGCCGTTGCGGGCGGCATCATCATTTACCTGGGCAGCGATCTGGGAGAGCAGATCATCCGTGCGCGTCTCTTCTTCCAACGTCTGCTCCAACAGAGAGGCATGCCCGGTTTCTCCCAGCAGCCCCGCAAAGGTGCGAGCAAGGTCATAGGCGGCGATCTCGTAATGCTCCACCTGTCGCGCTGCGCCAATAATGCCTGCGTCCTTCAGGGCGTTCGCGAATTCCCCCTTCAATATCTCGGCGCCTTCCTTTACCAGGCCTTCCATCCCCAGACACTTCTTGCCAGTGGGCTTTTCCTGAAGCAAATGGAAGATCTGTTCCAGCCGGGAAACATGCTCCGAGGTTTGCCGCAAATGCTCCTCGAATGCTTCGCGCAATTGGCCATTGGCCGAATTCTTCGCCATTTTCGGAAGGGCCTTTACCAGTTGCGTCTCGGCGCTGTACAAGTCGCGCAGTTCGTCGATATAAAGATCGCGCAATGAGTTTTTTGCCATGGTTCCTCCTGAGAAAGCGGTTGCTTTCGGCTGGTGCGGATCTGAAGTTCATTCCAGCCCGGTATTACATCTCAGGCCAGAGTAGGATTGGCGGACGCCCAGGAACAATACCCCGAATTCCGTACCGAAGGTCCGGCGAAAGAGAAGTGAAGAGAAGTGAGCCCAAAAACAAAGTCCCGGCCCAAAGACCGGGACTCTGTTCAGGGTGAAGTAAAACCCAGCGAACTACGAGGCGCGACGCTGGCGGTCGCGGTTCTCGTCGTCTTCTTCGTTCATGTTGCCTTGCCCGGGCTTCTTATTTTGGGGTTGGCCGGGCTGTCCGCCTTGCTGCTGGTTCTGGCCGGGCTGCCCGCTGTGTTGGCCTTGGCCAGTCTGGCCTCCCTGCTGTCCTTTTTTCTCCATATCGTCTGCCATCAAAATTCCCTCCTGATACGCGCGAACCGTTTCGCGCGCGTTATTGATTTAGCCGCTGCATCTTAGTTGCGACCAAGAACATTGAAGGTTGGGGAAATGAGTGTCCTAGATACCTTAGTTCGCAACGGAACAAAGATGCTTGCGAAGCGCCGAAAACGCGCGCGGGCTCGCGGCTTCAAGATGCGAAAGTTGGAGGTTGACGACAACGCCTAGACTCCTCTTCGCGACAAGTGAGTCACCAGAGAAATCACAAACAGCACCAGAAAAACAAAGAACAGCAGCTTGGCGATTCCCGCCGCCGCGAGTGCGACCCCTGTGAACCCCAAGATGCCCGCGATCAACGCGACCACCAGAAAAACGATCGTCCAGTAGAGCATGAAAACCTCCTGACTTGAATTGCGTTTCTCAAGGGAAGGTAGACCCCTCCGCTGCGCGAACGAATCCTTTTCACTATGTATTTAAGTGCCCGACGTGCTGTAGGAAAATTGCGATCGCCGATTACGATCTTCAGGTCTTTTGAGAAGGGAGCAGGTACCGGTTCCCCAGTGAACCGGTACCTGCTCGATGGGGGCGTTTGTCGAGTAGAA
>DATLKM010000184.1:0-15720 GCA_035538435.1 Binatia bacterium | reverse complement strand
TTGCCCTACAGATCCAATAGTTCCGCTAACGGCAAGACACCCTTGCAAATTCCTGCACATTGACTCCGCCACAGCCTCGTGAGAAAGTGGCAACCTCAACTATTGTCCGTTCTCGCCTTCGGGAGGTTTTGCATGCGGCGTCTTCTCGCTTTCCTGGCGGCCTTGCAGTTCGCCTGTCTGGCTTGGCCCGCATTCGCGCAATTCAATCCCCCCAAGCTTTACACGGTGGGTGCAAATCCGAATTCCGTCGCGGTCGCCGACGTCAACGGCGACGGCAAACTCGACCTGGTCACGGTAAACGCCACTCTCGGCAATCCCAATATTTTTAACTTCAGCGTTCTCTTGGGAAACGGCAACGGCACTTTTCAACCGGCCATCACCACAAACTTGCCCTTCGACGGCGCCAATCTCGTCATCGCCGACATGAACGGCGACCACATTCCCGACCTGGTGATCACCGCCCAATCCGACACGTCAATCGAAGGCTCCATCATCGTTATGCTGGGTGAAGGCAACGGAAAATTCGCCCACCCCATGAGCTTCTACGCCGGCGGATACGCGTATTACCTGGCGGTCGGCGATGTCAACGGCGACGGCATCCCCGACGTGGTCTGCACCAACGTGACCAACATTGGCCAGCCCTCCATCGCCGTGCTGCTGGGCAACGGCAACGGCACACTCCAACCGCCCGTGTTCTACATGCCACCGGGGCCGGACTGGATCATCCTCGCTGACCTCAATCACGACGGCCATCTCGACATTGCCGCCACCGACTCGTTCACCATCAACGGGTTCTCGCAGATGGACATTCTGCTCAACAACGGCGACGGAACTTTTGCGCCCTACGTGCAATACGACTCCGACGCTCCCGGCCCGCTGGCCGCCGGCGATGTGAACAACGATGGAAATATCGATCTGGTGACCGCCGATGGCTTCGGCGACGAAATCTCCACCGACCTCGGCAATGGCAACGGAACCTTTCAGCCCTCCACTTCAGCCACGCCAATACCCTCAACATTCCCGGCCTGGTGCTGGTGGACTTTACCGGCGACGGCATCCTCGACCTGATCACGACCGATGGAACGAGCGGCCAGAATGGCGCGGTCAACCTGCTCAAAGGCACGGGGACGGGCTCCTTCACCAAAGTCGGCAAGCTGAATACTGGGGGGAAGCTGGCCAGCGCCATCGCCGCCGCCGACTTTAGCGGCGACGGCAAAATCGACTTCGTGGTGGCGAATTCCGACAGCGCCAATCTCTCAGTTTTTCTCCACAAATAAACGACCAGCACAATTCGCTGCCCGGCAGTACCAATGTGGTTGCCCCATTTCTCGCGCAGGCTGCCCCATTTCTCGCGGAGGGTGCCCCATTTCTCGCGCGCACTTTGCGCGAGAAGTGGGGACTTTGACCTCCATCCACTCAACCATCTTCTCAATTAAAATGTCTCAGACTTCATGTCCCCCGACCTCACCATCGATTTCATCCGCTCCAGGATTCAGTCCCGCAGCACCACCGCCATGGCTCTCGCCGAGCAGCACTACTCCCGCATTCAGGCTGAAGACGAGGCCATCGGCGCATTTCTCACGCTTTCCCGCGAACGTGCCCTCGAGCAAGCCGACCGCATCGACCGCCTGGCCGCCGAGGGCCAACCGTTGCCTCCCCTGGCCGGCGTTCCCGTCGCCATAAAAGACGTCATGTCGACCCGCGGAGTCCGCACCACCGCCGCCTCCAAGAGCCTGGAGCACTACATCCCTCCCTACGACTGCACCGCGGTCGCGCGCCTGGAGCAGGCCGGAGCAGTCCTGCTCGGCAAAACCAACTGCGATGAGTTCGCCATGGGTTCGTCCAACGAAAACTCCGCTTTCAAGCCCGTGCGCAATCCGCGCGATCTGTCGCGCGTCCCCGGCGGATCATCCGGCGGCTCGGCCGCCGCCGTCGCCGCCAATATGGCCGTCGCTGCGCTCGGATCGGACACCGGCGGCTCCATTCGTCAGCCGGCGTCGTTCTGCGGCGTGGTCGGCCTCATGCCCACTTACGGCCGCGTCTCGCGTTACGGCCTCATCGCCTTCGCCTCCTCGCTCGATCACATCGGCCCGCTCACCAGAACGGTGAAAGACGCCGCGGCCATTTTAAACGTCATCGCCGGCCGCGATCCCATGGACGCAACTTCCGCCGACGTTCCTGTCCCCAATTATGTTGCAGAGTCGCAAAAACCGATTCGCGGATTGAAGCTGGGCGTGGCCAAAGAATATTTCGGTGAAGGTCTGGACGACGAAGTTCGCTACGCGGTCGAGTCCGCGATCGGCAAATTAAGAGAGCTGGGCTGCGAGATCGTCCCGGTTTCCCTGCCCCACACGCACTACGCGATCCCAACTTATTATTTGATCGCCACCGCGGAAGCCTCCTCGAACCTGGCCCGCTACGACGTCGTGCGCTACAGTTACCGCGCCCGCGGAGTAAAATCGCTCTCCGAAATGTACCGCCGCAGCCGCGACGAAAGTTTCGGCGCGGAAGTGAAGCGCCGCATCATGCTCGGTACCTACGCCCTCAGCGCGGGCTACTACGACGCGTACTATCTGAAAGCCCAGAAAGTCCGCACCCTGCTGGCCCGCGATTTTCAGGACGCATTCGCCAAAGTGGATGCCATTGTCACCCCGACAAGTCCCACCGCCGCGTTTCGCCTGGGCGAGAAAGCCAGCGACCCTCTCTCCATGTATCTCGCGGATATTTACACGGTGACGGCAGATCTGGCGGGCATTCCGGGTATTTCGATCCCCTGCGGCGAAACCAAAGATAAACTCCCCATCGGCTTGCAGATTCTGGGAAAGCACTTCGATGAGAGTACGATTCTGCGCGTGGCGCACGCCTACGAAAGCTCGCAGCGCACTTGACGACTTCAGGTTCTCCCGGAAGACGTAGAGAATCTGCTTTGCTTCTGGAAACGGCATCGAACCCCGTGCAACCCCGTGTCCTCTGTGTTTCAGTTTTTCACCGCAAAGGGCACGGGAATCCCGCGTGGACCGTCAGATCCGCCGGGAAGAAGCCGTCTTCCTATCCGCCGCCCTCGACGCGACGGTAATAGCTCTCGCCCGCGCAACCACGACATAGAACTCGGCCGTCGCCGCGCACTTCCCGGCGAAAGTTAATTCCCTCGCCGCATTGCTCGCACACCACGCGCTCGCCCTTGTATCCGGGAAATTCTTCCGGCGGCAATTCCACCTTCACCCATTGCGCGGCAAAAAGATCGTCGTCGGAAATCTCGCGATAAGCCAGCATCTGCTGCTGGTTCTTGTCCGCAATCTCCGGGTGCATCTCGCGCGCCAAAGCCTTCGACGATTCTTTCGCCGCAATTCTCACAGCCCGGCCCGTGCTCACATCCACGAATGTCGCGGCGACTTTTCCCCAATCACGAAACTTTAAAGCGCGTTTTCCCAGTCGGCATCCGGTTACGACTGCCACAGCGTCCGTTGCGCAGCGGTCGATCTCCACAAACGTCACCAGCCGTTTGCGGTCTTTCCCCCGCGGATCGTCAATGCCCAGCTGCGCCAGCCCCAGCATCGCCAGCCGCACCCCCAGCACCTGCCCCGCGCAAAGATGCCCATGCGCCTGTTCAGCATCCACAAGATATTCATCGAGAGATTTCATAGGGGACTCGTCCGGCAGCACTCAACCTTTGTCATTTCGAGCGGAGCGGAATTGCCCGCTTGCGGGCAATTCGCGGAGTCGAGAAACCTGCTTTTTCTCCGGAGCGAACCATCCCCGCTACTTCCTTCTCCACCGCACGCCCTCCTTCGTGTTCTCAATTAGGATGCCCAGGCCGGTCAATTCGCTGCGAATCGCATCGGAGTTTTTAAAATTCCGCGCTTTCCGCGCCGCTTCCATCTCGGAAATTTTCTTATCGATGTCCGCATCCGAAAGCTGCCCCGACTTTACCGCTTCACGCAACTCTGCACTGACTTCCTTTTCCCTTCCTTCGGCCAGCGCCCACTCCAGCACCTGCTTCATCTTCCGCGCATCGTCGTCGTTTAAAACGGCGAATATCTCGTCGAACTTCTCCAACCCGGCCAGCAAAAGCGGAACATCATCCTTCTTCACCTGCCCCGCGTCCAGCGCCGAATTCACCTGCCGCACCATTTCAAAACTCGTCGCCTGCGCCTGCGCCGTGTTCAAATCGTCTTCCAGAGCCGCCTTCATGCGCTCGCAGGTCTCGCGCGCCAGGGCCTGTATCTCCGCATTCGATCCCCCGCCAAAATTTCCGCTCGCCAGCCGCTGACGAAAATTGCGCAGCCGCTCCACCGAAACCGCGGCCTGCTTCAACCCGTCGAACGTAAAATTCAACTGATTTCTATATGGAACGGACGTCAACAAATACCGGATCGACGAAGGCTTATACCCTTTCAGCACCAGATCGCGCAGGGTAAAAAAATTCCCCGCGCTCTTCGACATCTTCTCGCCTTCCACCAGCAAAAAGCGCACATGAAACCAGAATCGCGCAAAAGTCTTGTGTGTCATCGATTCCGACTGCGCAATCTCGTTTTCGTGATGCGGAAAAATCAAGTCTTCGCCGCCGGCATGTAAATCGAAGCTTTCGCCCAGTTGCTCCATCGACATGACCGAGCACTCCAGGTGCCAGCCCGGCCGTCCCGCCCCAATCGGCGTCTCCCACGAAGCCTCGCCCGCCTTCGGCGCTTTCCATAGCGCAAAATCTCGCGCGCTGTCTTTGTCGTACTCGTCCACATCCACCCGCGCCCCATCCAGCATTCCGCTGAAATCTTTTTTCGAAAGTTTCCCGTACTCGGGGAATTTCGCGATGCGAAAATAATACGAACCGTCTTCGGTCCGGTACGCAATCCCCTTTTCCATCAGCCGCGCCACGAATTCCGCCATCGCGGGAATATGCTCGGTTGCCCGCACAAATTTCGGCGGCTCAATTCCAATCATCGCCGAATCTTCCAGAAACGCCTTCTCGTATTTCGCCGTATATTGCTGCACGCTCACGCCCTCGCGCGCCGCATTGCGGATGATCTTGTCATCCACGTCGGTAATATTCATCACGTATTGCACCCGATACCCCGACTGCCGCAAAAATCTTTGCAGCATGTCGACCGCGATAAAAGTCCGGAAGTTTCCGATATGCCCGTAGTCATAAACCGTCGGCCCGCAGGCATACATGCGAACTTCACCGTCGCGCAGGGTCTGGAATTCCTCGACGCGCGAGGACATGGTATTAAAAAGATGCAGCGCCATAGAGTTTGAAACGGGATGAAAGCAGAACTTTCAATTTTAGGGGGATGCCGGAAACAGGGTCAAATTCGCTTCGTCTTACGAGGTCATTTTGGAAACTGACCCCGTACTTCGTTTTCTTTCCGCGTCTTCCTTCCGCAGTAACGTCATTCCGACCGTGATGTCATTCCGAACCCGCGCGAAGCGCGGGTGAGGAACCTGCTTTTCCCGCCGGATGTGCACAGTCGCCCCCAGGAACTTCCGTCATTCCGAGCGAGCATTTCCGGCGCGCTCAGCGCCGGAAAGCGCAGTCGAGGAACCTGTTTTTTGCCGAACTGCCTCTAATGCCCCTGCTGCGCAATCAACTGCGCCACTTTCGATTTCTCCCCCACCGGCTCAACGCACAAAATCTGATTCGGATTCAGATACATCCGGTCCGGCTCATGCAGTTCGTGCCCCCGTTTGACCAGGACGTTCGACTGCTGTTTGGTGTCGGGATTGGTCTGCGATACAACGTAGTAAACCTCGGTCAACACCGGCCGCTGCGTTCCGTAGCCTTCCAGCTTCCCAAAGTACGCTGCTCCATTGGTCAGCAGCACAGCCTGATACGGAGTGGTGAACGAAACGGCCGCTCTGGACTGCGTGTGCCGGACAAACATCAGCGCGGCCGCAATCACCGCAAGCCCCGCGATCACCCACACGATCTGCACCGCGGCGTTTCCCTGCTGCTTACTGGTCATAATCGGTTTTGTCCTTGTGTGTTAGAAATTGAGCGTAGTTTCATTTTCCCGCGCCGAGCACGCGCGCTCTATTGTGTACTCTGATTCCTTGCCCGCCATGGCCAAGCTGCTTCTGCTCGCCGCAGTTGCGTGGATGCAGATCACGCCCGCTTACCGCGCCCAGCAACTGAACGCCGAAGGCGTCCGCCTGATGCAACAGAACCGCCCCGCTGACGCCGAAGCGCAGTTCCGCCAGGCAGTCGCTGCCGATCCCGCCAGCATCGAGGCGGTCACAAATCTGGGAGTTTCTATTTACCAACAGGGGAGATTCGCTGAAAGCATACCATTTTTTCAGCAGGCGGTCGCCGCTCATCCCCATCAAGCGCCGCTCCACAACGATCTCGCCCAGGCCTTCGTCCGCATCGGCCGCCCTCATGACGCCGCCGCGGAAATGGCCCGGGCCTGCGATCTCGACCCCAAAAACCCCGAGTATCGCCGTTTCCTCGGTGACATGCTGGCTGAGGCCAAAGACGATCCCGCCTCTGAAAAGCAACTGCGCCTCGCCGTGCAGTTCGCTCCTCAAAACGCCGACAACTGGCTCTCGCTGGCCAAAGAGCTTACGCGCGAAGATCGCCGCGATGAAGCCAAAAAAAATTATCTGACTTCTCTGAAGCTGAACCCCCGCCAGCCCGACGCTCTCCGCGAACTGGGCGAGATCTACAGCTTCGAAGGCGACTTTCCTTCAGCGGAGGAATCGTTTCGCAAAGCCATCGCCCTCGATCCCAGCAACGCCGTTTTGTACGCAGATCTCGGCGCGGCCCTGCTGAAATCAGGAAACGCCGAACCCGCCGAACGGGAACTGCGCGAAGCCACCAGGCTGAATTCTTCTCTCGGCCCCGCCCACCGCGATCTCGGCCTCGCGTTGCGCCAAGAAAACAAACTGGATGAATCCGTCGAGGAGTTGCGCCGGGCCGCCGCTCTCATGCCCAACGACAGCAACGTGCATTACCAGTTGAGCCGCTCCCTGCGCCGCGCCGGAAAAACCCCCGCAGCCGAAAAAGAAGCGGCCCTCAGCGAGCAACTCGGTCAAAAGCAAAAACAGGCGCAGCAAATACTCAGCCTGGCCAATGAGGGGCTCGCGCTGGTCGATCAAGGCCGCTCGCAACAGGGCGTGGAAAAAATCAACCAAGCCTTGCGCCTCGATCCCGAAAATCTCACCGCCCACTTCAATCTTGGCCTCGCCGAACTCCACCTCCGCCACGACGACCGGGCCATCGCCGAGCTTCAAAAAGTCCTCCAACTCCAGCCCGACATGCCCGCCGCCCACTACCAACTCGGCCGCGCCTACTTTAATAAAGGAGACTACTCCGCCGCCCTCGCCGCCTTCCGCCGCGCCGCCGCCCTCATCCCAGGAACCGCCGCCGTTCACAACGGCCTGGGCGTCGCTCTGGCCAAGTCCGGCGACACGCCGGGCGCAACCGCTGAATTGCAACTGGCCCGCAAACTGGAACCGAAAAAAGCCGCCTACGCCAAGAACCTCGCCTGCATAGAAAAGGCCGTTCCCAACTGCCGCCTCGAACCCTAACCTTAGCTGAACGAACTGTAAAAACCCGGGGTTATGCATTTGGCGCAAGTTAGCCATTCGGTTACCATTTCCGCGTCGAGTGCCCCGTTTATTGAAAAACGGAGTGATACGCGGAGGTGTGTGCGATGGACGTGGACGTTTGCTTGCCTATTATTCAGTTTGGGACGCAGTTCACAATCACTTGGATTGCATGGAAGGCGACGGTGCAACCCATAAAGAAAGGGGACAAGAACCATAATCGGAAGCGAGTCTACGAGCGCATTATCAAAGCGTCGTTCCTGGGTGGACTAATAATTACTGGGGTGTCCTCCTATCGCGCGTCGAGTGTGAATAGACAATTACAGGAAGTGACTGCTGCGGCCTACAATCGCCTGCTTCCCGGTGATGAACCAATGCCTTCTATGGACTCGTTGGGCTGCCATGATGTCAAACCGGAAGATATTGGTGACGATTACTTTCTGCAAATCGGCGGCGTAACGCAAGTCGTTAAAACATTTCCTTTTTCTCCGATGAGCGTGGAAGTGTGGCCAAAGGGCAGTCAGGTTGGATTTGGTCACGACCTTATGGAGCTCACAAAAAGCGAGGACGGCACAGTCGTATTCTCGTTAGATGTCAGAGACAGCGACGGAAACATCTTGGTCGCTTTCGATAAAGACGGATTTCAGGTGGGGCCGCAGCTGGTTAAACGGCACACAGACAAGAGCACTCTCATCGTCACGGATGCGAAAGGAACCGTATTCCTGAAGGTGGAGTACCTAAACAAGCACTACATACGAGTACACCCACATATCGTGGTCGATGGGCAGGTCTGGTGGGATATTCCATCAGCGTTAAATGGTTTTTGTCAGGGGCAGAACCCTATGATCGTCATACAGCCCCATGATGACTAGGTTATGCAGCCGTGGTCAGTTCCTTGTATTCGAGGTTGTCAGAGTGAATGAGTTTGAGCATGGTGTCGCGGAACAGGCACGGGTTCTTCCGGTTCTCGAATCGCCATGTCATCCCGTCCAAGTGGGCTTGCAGATGCTTCGCAGAGACTTTATGCCACGTTCCAATTATGCCGCGCTTGAGCAAGCTGAACGCAGACTCGACGGAGTTCGCGTGGAACTCCCCTTCAACGTATTGCTTCGCCGTCTGATTGACCACGTGATGCTGAGCGCAGCAGGATCGCCCGCTTGCGGGCGATTCTGCGGAGTCGAGAAACCTGCTTTTTACCGGTCTAAAAAATCAATGCTGCAAAATCTTGCACCGCGGCGAAAGCCGAATCCATACCCCCCAAAGGCTCTAGTCATTTTGTACTAATTCTGTTATCGTCCTTAGCGCGTACAGAGTATTTGCGCCGGTTTTTGCCCATCGCATCTCCTCCCCCGTGGAGATGAGGCAGAGCCGATCGTAGGTTCCAGTTCTGCAAAAGCCAAAATTAAAAGCATTTCCCGGCGGAGTTTTTCTCCGCCTGAGGCGCCGCATGAAGCTTCGTCTGGCCGTTGGTGCACTCACGATCTTGTTCGTCCACCTGTCACTGGGGCCGCTTTCCGCGCAAACCGCCGTCAATTGGACCGGCACGAGCGGCGGCAACTGGAACACTCCCTCCGACTGGAGCGGAGGCGTTGTCCCCAACAACGGCGGCGGCAAGACCTATAACGTCACCATCGCCCCCGGCGCCTCTCAAACCGTCGACCTGAACCTCGGCGTGACCATCAGCGACCTGACGCTGGGATCTTCATCCGGCTCGGCCGTTACCCTGCAAAGCGTCGCCAACGACTCTCTCACCCTCGCCGCCAACGGAAACTTCACCGTCAACGCCACCGCCACCCTCATGTTCGATACCGTCGGCAGCAATCTCACCATCGGCAGCGGAGGCACGCTCACCAATTCCGGCGTCATCGATCTGGAAGCGGCCGGCGAATCTTTGAGCGTCAACGGCGCTACCACCAACAACCTCGGCGCGACCATCACCCTGGAGGGCGGCATCGCCGCCACCTTCACCGGAAATGTCTCCAACTCCGGCAACTTCCAGACCGGCTTTACCGGCGGAACCAACTCCGTGACCGTGACCGGCACCTTCACCAACAACGCCGGCGCCAACGTTACGCTCTATTCCAGCGCCGATTCCCTCAGCGTCGACGCGCTCAGCAATTCCGGCTTTTTGCAAGTCGGAGACGCATCCGGCAGCGGCGCAACCCTGACCATCACCGGCGGCGGCCAGGGCATTACCGACGTCGTCGCCGGTTCGACCATCGAACTTTACGGAAACCTCAACCTCGTCAATAGCGGAAAAACCACCAGCGCCCTGGCCAATCTGAACACCGTCGCCGGCACGCTCGATCTCAACAACAGTCAGACCACGGCCATTACGCCCAGTGGCGGCACACTCACCATCAACAGCGGCGGCGCTGTCCAGCTTTCCGATCTGGCCTCTTCCACGACCGCCCTCACTCTGACCGGCAACGTCAACAACAGCGGCAGCTTTACCACCGGCTTTAAAGGCGGCGGCAACACGGTCAACGTGAGCGGCACCTTCACCAACAACTCCGGGGGACTGCTTGAACTTTATGCCAGCGACGGCGGCACTGACGCGGTCAATATCGCCACTCTGAGTAACTCGGGCACGGTAACCCTGGCGGCGTCGGGCGCAACTCTCGACATCACCGGCTCCGGCACGCTCACCAATTCCGGTGCCATCAATCTCACTCTGGGAAAGCTTGAGTTCTCCGCCTCCAGCGCCACCATTACCGGCAATGGCACTCTCACTCTCGGTAACAGCAGCGGCACGGAGACAGGTACCATCCAGGCCGGCCCCGGCGACACCGGTACGCTCACGCTTTCCAGCGGCACTATCACCGGCTACGGCAACATCGGCAACGGAACTCTTACCCTCGTAAATAAAGGATCGATCGACGCCAACGGCCAGGTCACCACCGGCGCCCTCACCGTCCAACCCGGCTCCGGCGCCATGGCCAACAGCGGCACCCTCGAAGCCACCAATCAGGGCACTCTGATTCTCGAAGGCACCTACAACAACACCGGCGGCACCATTGAAGCTCTCGGCGAAAGCGGCGGAACCGGAACTTCTACCGTCGAACTCACCGCCGGAACCGTAATCAATGGCGGAACGCTCACCACCACCACCGCAGGCTCCAGCAGCGGTCAGATCGAAGCCACCGGCGCGGTCACGCTGAACGGCGTCACCAACCTCGGCGCTTACGCCGTAAACTCCGGAACCACCACCACGCTCGAAGGCGCCATCACCAATTCCGGCAGCATCACGCTGAGTTCCAGCACGCTCTCCATCGCCAACAACGTCAGCCTCAACGGCAAAGGAACCGTCGTCCTCTCCAACAGTTCCGCCAACTTCATCACCGGCGCTAAGTCCGGGCTCACTCTCACCAACGCCAACACCATCGAAGGCTCCGGCACTATCTCCAACCTCGGCATCGTCAACACCGGAACCATTTCCGCCGATCAGAGCACGCCGCTGCTGATTTTGCCGAGTTCTGCCGGATTGAATAACGAAGGCACGCTCAGCGTCTCCACCGGAAGCAGCATGCAGGTCGGCACTTCAGCCGGCGGTGCTCTCCTCAATTACGCCGGCAACACGCTCACCGGCGGCGCCTACAACGTGAGCGGCATTCTCCAATTCGGCGCCAAAGGCACCAGCATCGTTACCGACGCCGCCAACATTTCCCTCACCGGATCGTCCGCCGAGATCGAAGATTTCTCCGGTGAAAATGTTCTGACCAATCTCGCCACCATCGCTTCCGCCGGCAGCTTCACTCTTTCCAGCGGAGCCAACTTCACCACCGCCGGCAACTTCACCAACAACGGCAAGCTCACCGTCAACAGCGGCGACACTTTCAAAGTCACCGGGTCGCTCACCAACTTCAACAGTTCCACCAGCACCCTCACCGGCGGCGCCTACACCGTGGGCGGCAAACTCGACTTCGCCGGAGCCAACATCGTCACTGACGCCGCCAATATCACGCTCAACGGCTCGGGCGAGATCGTGAATTCCAGCAACAACAAGAACGCCTTGATGAACTTCGCCACCATCGCTTCCTCCGGCAGCTTCACCCTGGCCAGCAAGGCGAACTTCACCACCACCGGCAATCTCACCAATAACGGCAAGTTGACCGTGAACAGCGGCACCTCGCTCAGCATCGCCGGCGATCTCACCAACTTCAACAGCTCCACCGATACCTTGACCAGCGGCACCTACACCATCGGCGGAAGCATGAACTTCACCGGCGCAAACATCGTCACCAACGCCGCCAATCTCACCCTCACCGGCAACAATGCCAAAATTCTGAACGGCACCGAAAACGGCCTGGCTAATTTCGCCAACAATACCGGATCGTTCACGCTGAGCGGCAACGGCACTTTCAGCACTGGCCCGGCCACCTTCACCAACTCCAACAAGCTCACCGTCACCACAGGAAGCACGCTCAACATCGGCGGCGGCGGCAACGCCTACACGCAATCCGCAGGAACCACCACTATCGACGGCACACTCACTGCGAACGGCGGCGTGACCGCCACCGCCGGCACCATTCTCGGCGCGGGAAAGATCAACGGCGCAGTCACCATCGGCGGCAGCGGCGACGCTCCCACCATCAGCGCCGGCGACAGCGGCAAAGCCGGCCTGCTCGCCCTTACCGGCAGCTACACCCAGCTTTCCTCCGGAACCATCAACGCCTTCATCGGTGGAACCACGGTGGGAACACAGTACAGCCAGCTTCAGGTCAGCGGCAGCGCCAGCCTCGCGGGAACCATCACCGTAACACTCGCCGGCGGCTTCACTCCCACCATCGGCTCGACCTTCACCGTTCTTACCGCCTCCAGCATCACCGGAACGTTTTCCAATTCCACCATCGCCATCAACAGCTCCGAACACTTCGACGTCTCTTACACCTCGACCGGCGTCGTGCTCACAGTCGTCTCGGGTTCCGCGCCGCAAGGCGGATCCACTGCCGCGCGTACCGTTCTCGCCCCTTCGCGCCAGCGCGTAGCGCACGTCAGCGCACCCGCCGTGCATGGCGGTGCTCTCCATCCCGCCAGCCCGCGAATGTTGATCGCCAGATCAGGAAGCGAACTTGGCCGATCGAACCCAATCCTGGAAGTCAACGAATATCGCTTAAGCAAGATCGAGTCTCCGGGAGTTCTCGGGTATGGAACGGCGGGAACGGCGGAAAGGCTAAGCGGCGGAGTCTCGACCGCTCGTGCGTTTACCAAACCAGCATCAACACGCCCCCTCATCGTGACGAATGCATCGCATAACAACTGGGCCGCTCCACTCCAAGCCCACTCGCCGCTCCGGCTGTCGCCTCATGTTCGCCACGAACCCGTCCGTATTCTTTCTCCATCGCTGCCGCATGTAGGAAGGTAATCGGCTCTACCAGCCTTGTCGCGTTGAGCGCAGTCGAGAAACCTGCTGCGCGGCAGCAACCTTTCCGCAGCCATGCATATCCGTAAGGGAGTCATACCCGCCGTTTATACTCTGAAAACAGCTTCATCCGCGGAAGCGCATGCGGTCCGGTGATCGTCCCGGTCTTCAAAACCGGCGAGCGGCAGGCAATCCTGTCACTGGTGGGTTCGACCCCCACTCGCTTCCGCCAATTTTCCCATCCCAATTGATTCAATTAGAATTCCTATACTTCACTTCCCGCAAGGAGCACGATGCGCACTTTCACCACTCTCATCGTCGGAATCATTCTCGGCGTCGCCGCTGTCATCGGCGGCGTCTATTTCTATTTCGCCACCGGACAGGCCCCGGTCGCCACTTCATCAGAACCCATGCCCTTCGAGCGCAAGCTCGCCCACAAAGCTCTCAACGCCCTGGTCGACCGCGAAATGCCCCGTCAGGTTCCCATTCAGCCCGATCAGCCGAACCTCACCGCCGGAGCGCAAACGTATCGCGAGAATTGCGCCGTCTGCCACGGACTCCCCGGCCAGCAGGAAACCTTCATCGCCAAGGGCATGTATCCCCGTCCGCCGAAATTAATGGAAGGCAAAGGCGTCACCGACGACGAGCCCGGCGAAAGCTACTGGAAAGTCGCCAACGGCATCCGCCTCACCGGCATGCCCGGCTATCGCAATCGCCTCACCGACACCCAAATGTGGCAGGTCGCTCTGCTCGTCGCCAACGCCGACAAACTTCCCAAACCCGTGCAGGACATCCTCACCATCCCGCTCGCCACAAACCAGGCCGCACAGGCGGCAACCGCAAAATGATCGCGATTATCAAGATTGAGAGATGCGAATCTACTCCCCGGCGTCATCCCGAAGCCCCGCGCGGCCGGGATCTGGCACGAGAATCAGGCCGGAACGGGGGTCTTGCAACGAAACCATTCCCTGGCCGCGAAGCGGCGGTAGAATACACCCCACGGCGCAAGCCGTGGGTATGATTGCAGTACCCGAAAGAGCCCCGAAGGAGCGAAAGAAAATGCTGCGACCATTGTTTCTTTGATTCCGCAACCGCCTATCGGCATCAATCAGGACAAATCATGAAAATCGCCAATAACGTCACGGAACTCATCGGCCACACCCCCCTTGTCCGCCTCAACCGCGTCACTGGAGGCTGCGTCGCCGAAGTCGTCGCCAAAATGGAGAGCATGAATCCGCTGGCCAGCGTCAAAGACCGCATCGGCGTCAGCATGATTCAGGAGGCCGAACGCGCCGGAAAAATTCAACCCGGCAAGACCGTGCTCATCGAGCCCACCAGCGGCAACACCGGAATCGCTCTCGCCTTCGTCGCCGCCGTCAAAGGCTATCGCCTCATCCTCACCATGCCCGAAACCATGAGCCTTGAGCGCCGCGTGCTCCTGCTCGCCTTCGGCGCAGAAATTATTCTCACCCCCGGCCCCAAGGGCATGAAAGGCGCAATCGCCAAGGCCGAAGAACTGCTCAAGTCGACCCCCAACGGCTACATGCTCCAGCAATTCGACAATCCCGCCAACCCCAAAATCCACTTCGAAACCACGGGCCCCGAAATCTGGAACGACACCGACGGCCGCGCCGATATCCTCATTTCCGGCGTCGGCACCGGCGGCACCATCACCGGCGTCTGCGAATACATCAAGCCCCGCAAGCCTTCGTTCAAGGCCATCGCTGTTGAACCCGCCGACAGCCCCGTGCTCTCCGGCGGCAAGCCCTCGCCCCACAAGATTCAAGGCATCGGCGCAGGCTTCGTCCCCAAAATTCTGCGCACCGATTACATCGACGAAATCGTCACCGTCACCAACGACGAAGCCATCCGCATGGCCCGCCGCCTCCCACTGGAAGAAGGCTTGTTCGTCGGCATTTCCTCCGGCGCGGCCGTTCACGCCGCCGTGCAAGTCGCGCGCCGCCCGGAAAACGCCGGCAAGCTGATCGTGGCCGTTCTGCCCTCATTCGGCGAGCGCTACCTGAGCACGGTTCTGTTCGAAGAACTCCGCACCCGCGCCCAACAGATCCCCACCAGCCCATTGCCGGAATAAAAAATAGCGCTCCCACTTCTCGCGCGCTGGGTGCCCCATTTCTCGCGCGCTTTTTGCGCGAGAAGTGGGGATCTTGACTTCTCTACGAAGCCAACATTCGAACCGCTCCGCCTACCTCATCACCATGCAGAAACACAAACTGTTCCCGTCCGGGTCCCGCACCGCAAACTCCCGCAGTCCCCACGTCTGGTCCACCGGCGCCGTGTGCACCGGAGACTCCCGATTCCGCGTCGTATCCAGCCCCCGCCCCCGAAACGTCGCATACCGCTCATCCACATCATCCACAAACACCCGGTTCACCGATCCGAAAACGCCATCTCCCGCATGACGCGAAAGCTGCAACTCCGCCCCATCCCGAATCAGGTCAACCACCCCGTTCGCCAACTCATGATCTTCATATCCCGGCCACTTGCGTTCGAAATCGAGCACTTCCGTATAGAAACGCACCGATCTCTTCAGATCGCCGCTCTTGATCACAGGGACAATCTTCATCACGGCCTCCCACTCTCCCCCGCATCGTCTTCCCACTCCGCCCCGCACGCATGACATCTCCATGCCGGACGCTGCACCGGAATGGGCACGCGCAGAAATGCGCTCATATACGCAATCGGGCGATCGAGTTCCTGAAAGTTCACATCCAGCGACTGGCATCGCGGACACCGCGGCTGCTCGTACAACCCCACGCCCTGCACATAAAGTCCTTCCAGAATCGGCTCGTCCAGCA